>NZ_CP061036.1 GCF_016743815.1 Sphingomonas aliaeris
CCGGTATGCGGTGTCCGATGTGAAGGGGTTCATCTCCTTCGCCGGCAAGACAGGCGTCCGTGGTCGCGTGGTGAGCCGCGAGGGCGGTCTCGTTGGGCAAGCCTTCCTCGCCGGCGTAGCCGGTGGGTTCGGTCGGGGCTTCTCGGCGAACACGGATGCAATCCTCAACGGGACCAACGTGACCGTGAACGGCAAACGGCAGCAGCTGGGGATCGGCGAGCTCGCGCAAGGCGGGATCGGCAACGGCGTCGCACAGTCGGCCGACATGGTCAGCAAGTACCTGATCGAGCGCGCCGAGCAGTACCAACCCGTCATCGAAATGCCGACCGGCATCAACGTCGAGATCGTCTTCCTTGAAGGCGTCTTCATCCAGAACTGACCCGGTCGTGCCGGGATCGAGAGGCGTAATGGACATGGCACACAGCACAATCCTGACGGCACTCGGCGGCATCATGATGCTGACCGGTAGCGCGCAGGCCCCTACATCCGCGCAGGTCGAGGCGGCGCTCAAGGATCGCCTTCCCAAAACCAAGGTCAGCTCGGTCGACTGCTCGAAGGTCGATGGCCTTTGCGAGGTCGTTGCGGGTGAGAACCTCTTCTACGTCGACCGCACGGCCCGCTTCCTGGTCATCGGTCGTGTGTACGACATGCAGACAAGGCAGGACCTGACGGCTGCACGTCTTCTGGCACTCAACCCGGATATGCTGGTGGGCAGTGCGGCGAAGGCAAATGCCTCGGCCGAAGCGCCCGAGCCCCCAGCGGCGGGTGGTGGAACCCGCGTGACGCAGCCTGCCCTCGCCCAGCATCTCGACGTCTCCCGGCTCTCCGACAAGGGCGCCATCGTGTGGGGCACGGGACCGCAACGGGTCACCGTCTTCTCGGACTTTCATTGCGGCTATTGCCGTGCCCTCAGTCAGACCCTGGAATCGATGAACGTGACGGTGATCGAGCGGCCGATCTCGGTCCTCGGCAGTCGCGAGATCGCCGACCAGGTGCTGTGCGCCCGCGACCGTCACGCTGCGGTGCGCGCCGCCTATGCGCAGGATCCGATCCGGCCCGGCCCGAAGTGCAACACCAGCGGGTTGGACGAGAACGAGGCTTTCGCCCGTGCCCATGGTCTCAATGGGACGCCGGTGATCGTGCGCTCCGACGGAGCCGTGCTGGAAGGTTTCAAGCCGAAACCCCTGCTTGAGCAATGGCTGAAGGGAGCCAAGTCATGAGGAATGGAGTGATCCGGCTCCCGGCATGCCCGGTTGCCGACTATCGTCCGCGTCGGAAGCGGCTGGCCACGGTTCTCGCAACCGCAAGCCTCTGCGTTCTGTCGAGCTGCACGACATTCGGCACGAACATCAAGGGCAGCTTCGCTTGCGGCGCGCCCGAGGGCGGCAGCTGCGCGCCCCGCCACTGTGATCGACGACAAGGCATTGGCGGAGATTACTGGCGACAGCAGCTATCAGCCTGCGGGGCCTTACACGGCGCCGGCACAGCGGGCGACACCGCAGCGTGTCGCCTACACCGCCGGAGCGCCGGCCGAGGTCTCGCCGCAGAAGGTCCTTCGGATCGTGTTCCCCGCCCATGTGGATGCGGTTGGCCGGTATCACGAGACCAGTGTCGTCCAGGCCGTCGTCGACAACGGACAGTGGATGGCAGCGACCAACGGGCATGGTCCGGGGCTTGCCGCCTCGAGCACGCTGAACGTCAGCCCGGAGATCCTTTCGCAGCTCGGCGCGCCCATAGCGGCCGAGCCGCGTGAGGTCTCGGCCGCGGAGCCGATCGCGGTGCCGACACCGGCTCCCTCGGCTCCGACTGTTGCGTCGGTTGCAGCTGCCCGGGCCAAGGCGCGTGCGCCGAAATCGGACTCGGCTGTGCCATCGCCGGCCCCCACGGCTGCGCCGTCTCGCGTCGGTAGCAGGAAAGACCCCGGCGCGCCGCGGCTCGCGTCGACGGCTCCCGCCAACCGTCCCGCATCCTTCAACCCGACGATCGAGGACTGAAACGATGGCGTCCAAGTCCGGCTTCATGTCGCGCCTGCTCGGAGACACGCGCGGCCCCGACAAAGGGACGCCCTCGCACGGTGCCCCGATGCTTTCGCAGTGGCTCCCCTATCGGAGCTTCGACCGTAAGACGGACATCTTCTACCAAACGGACTCGATCGCCTTTGCGCTCGAAGTGGCGCCGCTGATTGGCGCGGATGAGCGGACGGGCGAGATCCTCGCCCAGCTCCTGTCCGAGAACATCCCGGCCGGGGCGCGGGTCCAGATCCTTGCCTTCCAGAGCCCGCGGGTGGGCTCCATCATCGCGCGCTATGCCCTGCCCCGCTTCGCGGCCGGTGGAGTTCATCGCAAGATCGCCGAGCACCGCTCCGCGTTTCTTCGGTCCGGCGCGTGGTTCAGCATGTCGAAGGACGGCCCCTTCCACGTCCGCAATCACCGGGTGTTCGTCTCCGTGTCGATCGCCAACGGCAAGGCGACGCCGGCCGAACTGGTCGCGGTCCGCGACAGCGTCGTTTCGACGCTCCAGTCGATCAACGTCGCCTCGACCCGGCTCGGTCCCGTCGAGCTGATCAGCTTGATCGACGACATCACGGCTCCGGCCTTCGACGTCACCGACCACGCGACCGAGTATTCCGAGTTCGATCCGATCGCCGACCAGTGCGTTCGCCGCGACGTCCAGACCGTAGTCCAGGCCGATCGCATGCTGGTTTCGGTCGAGCCGCTGCGCGCGGTCACCAACCTCTCCGGCGAGACGCACTACGAAGAGATCCGGCCGGACACGTTCGACTACCGTTTCTTCTCGGTCCGCAACTTTCCGAACCGCTGGGCGCCCTGGGACGTCCAGAAGGTGATCGGTGACATGTTCTCCGACAAGCTTCGCCCGGGCTGCCCGACGCTCACGTCGCTCTGCTTGTGCTACCAGGACGAGCAAGCGGCCGCCTCCAAGGCCGGCTACAAGTTCATGCGGACGTCGAGTCTGGCGGACAGCAAGTCGGCCCGCCTCCTTCCGCAGCTGAAGGACCACAGCCGCGAATGGGAGCATGTGAGTCAGGAGCTCCGGCTCGGCAAGAAGCTGGTCCAGGCCTACTATGCGGTCGGCATCATCAGCCCGAAGGGTTCGGGCGACGCCAACGAGCGCACGCTCAAGTCGATGTACAAGGCCGCGGGCTGGGACCTGCTCGACGAGCGCTTCCTGCAGATCATGGCATTCATGTCGTGCCTGCCGATGACGCTGGCGAACGGGCTCGATTCCGACCTGAAGCGCATGAAGCGGCTCCGGTCGATGCTCACCAGCACGGCCGCGAATATGCTGCCGGTCCAGGGCGAATACCTCGGCGGAACGCAGCCGCACCTGATGTTCGTCGGACGTCGCGGCCAGCCCTTCTTCTGGTCCCCGTTCGAAAACAAGGCCGGCAACCATAACGTGGCGGTGTTCGGCAAGTCGGGATCGGGCAAGTCGGTCGCCCTGCAGGAGCTGTGTGCCGCGTTCGCGGGCGTCGGTGCCAAGATCATCGTGATCGACGACGGCCGGTCGTTCGAGCACATGGCCAAGAGCCTGGGCGGCAACTTCGTGGAGTTCCGGCTCCGCGACGGCTTCAGCCTCAACCCATTCTCGATGATCGACGAGACGCTGGTCGAGCAGGACGAGGACTACCTGGTCGACGCGCTCGCGATGCTCAAGTCGATCATCGGGCAGATGGGCCGTCACGTCGACAAGCTGAACGACACCGAGCGCGGCCTGATCGACAGCGCCGTGAACCGTGTCTGGGAGGCCAAGGGTCGCAACGGTGCCGTCGACGACATCATTGCAGCGCTCAAGGCTGACGGAACCCCCCAGGGTTCTGATCTCGCGATCGCGATGTTTCCGTTTTCGGGCGGCGGCACCTACGGCCGGTTCTTCCAAGGCGCGGCATCGGTGGACATGTCGAACGCGCTCACGGTTTTCGAGCTCTCCGACCTGTCGAGCCGCGAGGAGCTCCGGTCGGTGGTGCTGACCGCGATCATGTTCCTGTCATCGCAGACGATGCGCCGCATGGATCGCCAGATCCCCAAGGCGCTCCTGATCGACGAAGCGTGGCAGATGCTGCGCGGGGGCTCCATGGCGGATTTCGTCGAGACCTACAGCCGCACCTGCCGCAAGTACGGGGCATCATTGATCACTGCCACGCAGAGCCTCAACGACTATTACAAGTCGGAGGGGAGCCTCGCGGCGCTGGAGAACAGCGACTGGTCGGTCATCCTGATGCAGAAGCCCGACACGATTTCGGACTTCCAGAAGCACGGCCGCTTCGACATGGATCCGTACACTGAGAGCCTGCTCCGCTCGTTGAAGCGGAACGGCGCCGAATATTCGGACATCATGATCAAGGGTCCGGATAGCCAGGCGGTTGGCCGTCTTGTCCTCGATAAATACTCGGCGACGCTCTACTCCTCGAGCCCGCAAACCTTCGCGGCGATCGAGCACCTGATTGAGCAAGGCCTCTCGATGGACGAGGCCATCGAGCGGGTCGCCTTCCCCGAGCAGTATGTGGAGGCCGCGGAATGAGCGCCACGCATCATCTCGCGCCCGAGATCGAATGGATTGCCGCGCCCCGCACCCGCGGGTGGCGACCGGATCTCGGACAAGCCGTTGCCGATACCAGCTATGTCGCGCTCCGGCTGTCCGGCTGGCTTTTGGGCACCGGGCTGGCGAGCCTCGGCGTGTTTGCCCTGTTCTTCCTGATGCTCGGCAACTTCACGCCGCTCGGCTTCTTCTCCCACATCGGCAATCTCGGGACCCGGTTCGTGGCGGCCGACGAGGCGCGACGGGCAGCCTTCATGGGTCAGGTCCACGTTGTCCAAGCCGTGATCTTCGGCCTCACGGCGCTCGCCCGCGGACGCCTCCTTCTGACCATCCTTGATCTCACGAAAGGCCGTCGTCATGGCTGATGTTCTCGAACACGCTGCCCCCGTCGCGGACGCGATCCCTTCGCCAGCCGCTCCGGCGTCAGCCACACCCCTGCCCCGTCCCCGCGCCTCTGCGCCGCAGCCGGCAGCCACCAAGGCCCGTCAGGGCCTTCCCCCGATCACCTGGGCGCTCGCCGCGCTGGCGGTCGTCATGCTCCTCTGGGCGGCGTGGGTGACCAAGCACATCGCCTCCGCGCCTCCACAGCTGCCGATGGCCAGCGTTCGCCTCGAGGCTCTGGTGACGGAATACGTCCAGGCGCAGAGCCACAGCAACGGGACGCCGGACGCCGTGACCCAGCAGACCGCCCGGTTCATGTCAGCGATCGAGGATGAGCTGAAGCGCGTCGGTGCGAGTGGGACGACAGTCCTCGTCGGCGAGGCGGTGCTTTCGAAGAACGTCCCGGACATCACTGACCAAGTCCGCAAGGCCGTTTACGCCAAGGTTCCGCTTCCCACAGCCGCGCCGGCCCCCGCGGCGGGAGCGCAGCTGGGCGCGGCCGCCCCGGCTCCGATCCTTCCCCAGCAGGGGATCGGCGCCGCGGTCACTGCGCCTTCTCCCTTCGCGGGTGCGCCTGTCGGCACCGCATTCCCCGGAGCGGCCTCGCCGGTCGCCGGAGGCGGCAATGGCCTCCCGAATTGACGCGCGCCGGCAAGGCGATCTGTTCGCTCCGCGCGCGTCCGTACCGACCGGTCCGGTCGAGACTGTCGGGCGCAAGCGGCTGAGGCAATGGGGCGCGGTCGCCCTGCTGGCGGTCGTCATGGCGAGCTACAACGGGATCAGCGGCTGGCGCGAGACGCACGCGTTCATGATCAACGCGAGCGAGAGCCTGCCCAACTGGGCGTTCTTCGTGGAGAAGGGGAAGGCTGCGTCGCGCGGCGAATACGTCTTCTTCGTGCCCCCGGATAACGAGCTGGTGCGGCGGCACTTCGGCCCTGCGTCGGGCCCGTTCGGCAAGCGCGTGATCGGCATGCCGGGAGACGTCGTCAGCCATGAAGGATCGTGGGTGCTGGTGAATGGCGTCCGGGTCGCGCACATGAAATCCCGCGCGCGCACCGGCGAAGCGCTCATTCCGGGCCCCGTCGGCCGCGTGCCTGACGGCTGCTTCTATGTCGGCACTCCTCATCCGGACGGCTTTGACAGCCGCTATGCGGAAATCGGCTTCGCGTGTCGCAAGCAGCTCCTGGGCACAGGGACGCCCATCCTGTGATCCGGCGCGTCCTGCTCCTCGGCGGCTTGGTCGCCGCCAGCTCGCTCTACCCGTTCGCGCGCGCGGCTCTCGCCAAGGACCACGGCGTGATGGGCCAGACTTGGGGGATTGCGGAGCCCGACCTCCTCTCCACGATCGACGCCAAGCTGAAGGCGATGCAGGCCAATGGCAGCATCGACCGCATGCAAACCGCGCTGGCAGCCAAGGCTGAGGACCGTGTCCGCAACCCGACGCCGGTCACGGGGATCGGCGCGGTGCGCGAGGCGCGCAGCTGGAACTTCGATCCGTCGATCGTGCTCGAGCGCGATATCCGCGATCAGAAGGGTCGGCTCATTGCCGAGGCGGGGCAGCGGGTGAACCCGCTCTCGTTCGTCAGCATGAAGACCGACCTGGTCTTCATCGACGGACGCGACGACGCCCAGGTCGAGTGGGCCATCAAGCGGTGGGCCGCCTCGGCCGCCAAGATCATCTTCGTGGCCGGCTCCCCGTTCGAGCGCATGGGAGAGAAGAAGCGCCGTTTCTTCTTCGACCAGCAGGGCAAGCTCACCGGTCATTTCGGCATAGCGCACGTCCCGGCGATCGTCGCGCCAGCCGGACAGGCGCTCAAGGTGAGCGAGATCGAGCTTCCAGGAGGCACGTCATGAACATTTGGCTCGACTTCCTGAAGACGCCGATGGCCGCTCCCGAGACCCCGGGTTTGCGGATGCTTCGGATGGTGGTGCTGTCGCTCGCCGTCGCGCTCGCGCTGTCGATCGCCCTGCTCAAGCCTATGCGGGCCCTCCTCGGAGCCGGTGCGGGCGGGTCTGTCGCCGGGCTCCTCGTGGCGCTGTTCGTGCTGGTCCCGGTCTACGTCATCCGAAAGAACAGGGCTGACGACTCCTATCTCGACGACCTTATCCGCGACCGGGACGAGTCCGCCTCGGCCGTCGACGCGCCGAAGGTGGCGGGATGATCCGCCGCCTGCTCGCCCTGCTCGGTTTCGTAATTGCGCTGGCGGCGCTGCCGGCGCCCGCCTCGGCGGTGCCATCGAATTGCACGGGCAAATTCGTGAACCCGATTACCGACGTATGCTGGTCGTGCCTGTTCCCCCTGTCGGTGGGCGGCCTTCCGATCTGGCCCGGCAGCCGACCGGACACCAAGAACCCGGCCCTACCCGTCTGCGCCTGCGGCTCGCCCGTTCCGCGGATTGGTATCGCGATCGGCTTTTGGGAGCCGGCGCGGATGGTCGACGTCACCACCAAGCCATGGTGCTTTCCAAACCTCGGCGGTCTGCGGCTCAACCCCGGGCTCGACATCGGCCAAGGCCAGTACACGGGCCCACAGATGCTGGGCGGCCGCACGGCGAACACGGCAAACTGGCAGGCCCACTACTACGTGTATCCGCTGCTCTTTTGGATGGAGATCCTGACCGACTTCGCCTGCTTCGAGCAAACCTCGTTCGACATCGCGTACATGACCGAGATCGATCCGCTGTGGAACGACGACGTCCTGACGACGATCATCAACCCAGAGGTCGCGCTGTTCCACAATCCGATCGCCGTGGCGGCGTGCGCCGGCGATTGCGCAGCCGCGACCGCCAAGCTGCCCATAGACGAGATGTTCTGGTGTGATGGCTGCAACGGGTCGATGTTCCCGATGAACGGCAACATCGCGGCGCATAACTCGCCCGTGCAGTCGTCGCGGCTCGCGGCCGAGCGCTTGCTGTTCAAGATGCACCGTCAGGGCCTGGCCTGGGGGACCGCAGGGTCGAAGGCGCTCTGCAACAAGTACATCATGCCGATCCTGAAGAAGTCCCAATACCGCATCCAGATGACCAACCCGACGCCCACGGTGAGCGGCAAGTATGCCTGCTCGTCCATCGGGGCATCCACGCTGCCGCCAGACGCCGGTCGCGCCTACCCCGTGGGGGGGCGAGGACTTCGGCTACCTGCTCTGGCGCAAGCGCAACTGTTGCATGCTGTGAGGCCGCCCATGCGCAAGCTACTCTTCTCCGCGATCGGGATCGCCAGTTTCGGTACCGGTTGTGCGGTACTCGCCCAAACTGTCGAGGGATTGAACCTCGACGCGGTGCGCGGCCGATCGGCGACGATGGAAGCCGATGCGCGCGCGCTGTCGGCTGAAGTCGAACGTCGCGGCGACGCCTTCCGGCAGGATGCCGAGACACTCCGGTCGGTTGCGCTGGAGAAGGTTCGTACCATCGACAAGGCGAACCTCCCGAAGGGGCCGGCAGGGGCTGTCGACTTTGACGAGATGATCGACGCCGCGTCGTCGAACATGCGCGACAATCGGGGCACCGCGCCGCAATTCATGGTGTTCGTCTCGACGTCGATGCCCGAGCAGGCGCTGAAGCGGATCATCGCAGAGACCTCCGCCGCGGGTGGGGTCGTCGTCTTCCGCGGCTTTCCCGGCAACTCAGGCAAGGCGTTCATCGCCGCCCTTTCCAAGGTGGTCGAAAAGCAACAGCAGTTCGCGTCGATCGGCATCGATCCCCGGCTATTCCGGGCGTTCAACGTCACCGCGGTCCCGACCTATGTCGTGTCATCGACCGACTTCACGCCGTGCGACGGCCTGACCTGCCGGTCGGAGCCCCCGCCCTTCGATCGCATGGTCGGCAACGTGACCGTTCGGTACGCGCTGGAGACCTTCGCTCAGGAGAACGGGCCCGGTGCGTTGATGGCACGCACCGCGCTCTCGAACCTCGGCCGGGTGCCCTAACATTGGCTGGGGGGCGGATCCTTGTTGGCGCGATCGCATGCGTTCTTGCAGTGCAAGGCGCATTGCATGCGCAGCAGCGTCAGCCGGCGGCCCAGGACGGCGGCTATTACGACCTGAAGGACTACAGCTACTTCAACGAGCCCCAGACGGCGCCCACCCCGTCGCCGTCACCGACCGCCCCGGCCAGCGCGGCCGTGACCGCGGCGGTGCCCGCGACCGCGGCGCCCGTTAGCCCGGTCGCGGCGTCGAAGGCTGCAGCGGCACCCCCACAGCCGCGGTCAGCGACGCACCCGCTGCGGCGGTCGCTGCTGCCGCTGCTGCCGCTGCTGCCGCTGCAGGAACGCCCTACGCCTATCCGAAGGGAGACCTCGCCAAGGCGAAAGCCGATGCCAAGACGCTCGCGACGCCGGCGCGTCAGACCGCTGCCGGTCTTCCGACCGGCACGGACCTGGGGAGCACGATCCCCGGCTACACCGCCGCGACGCAGCCAGGAGCCGTCTATGCGGATGATCCCGACGGCCTGAGCAGCGCGGGCGCCTCGGCGGCGGGGGGCAACGACGCGTGGCGGACCGTAACCGATCCCTCGCGCCAGGTCGTGAAGCTCGCGCCCGGCGAGATTGCAGGCGCACAGGAGGTCGAGAAGGATCCGAACAGCTTCCTGTCGGGGCAGGCTCTCGGCGCAGCAGACGGCAGCTGCAAACCGCTGCCGGCACCGGGAAGCACCGACTATTACGAGGCGACCTGCAACAAGGGCGCACAGGTGGTCGAAACTCCCGCGACCTGTACCGGCCGTATCGACCCGACCGTCGTGAACACCCTTCGCTACTTCTATTACGGGGTGGAGCCGAACCAAACCGCATACGGCTTCGCCTCGACCGCGGTCCTGAGCGCCAAGGTCTCTGCCGGGATCTGCCGTGCCGAGCCGACGGTGACGCAGATTTGCGACGCTCAAATCGAGATGGGCGCTGGCGGTACTGACCCTGCCGGTTATCTCCGGTTCTGCCGCTCGAGGGTCAGGGGGACGGCGCAGCAATACTCCTGCGCGGCCGAGATCCCGCAAGGCGAGATCCCGGAGCACATCAACTATCGGACCGGAACTGCCTACCTGAAGTCCGAGGGCACGAGGTCGGTCACGGTGACGCGCAACGAGGGAACGTGCCCCGCCATGCTCGCGGATACGACCTGCACGGCGCAAGGGCCCGAGGTCTGCACCGAAGGGCCGGAGACGCGGATCATCGACGGTGTCGCCGTCACCCAGTCCTGCTGGGCCTGGTCACGCCCTTTCATCTGCCAACGGATTTCGCAGGCCTCGGACTGCTCCGAGCTCGAGAACAACGGCAAATGCACCTACGTCCGTGACGAGTGTCTGGACGATCCGCAGGACGGCCCCTGCAAGGTGACTACCAAGGTTTATAGGTGTCCGTTGCCGGCAAAGCCGAGCGACGGGACTGAGAAGTACATCTGCGGCGATGATGTTTACTGCATCAACGGCGATTGCGAGCCGATCGAGCGCGAGGCGTCGACCGAGTTCAAGGATGCAGCCGTCGGCCTGCATGTCCTCGGGCAGGCGAACGCCGAGTTCAATCCCGACACGCTGACGCTGTTCTCGGGCACGCGCGAGACCTGCAACAAGAAGATTTTCGGCGCGTCGAACTGCTGCTCCGGCAGCGGCGTCCCTCTCCTGACCCCGTGGCTTTGCAGCGCGGCGGAGAAGCAGCTCGACCAGAAGGACGACAAGGGCCTGTGCCACAAGCTCGGCAGCTACTGCTCCGACAAGGTGCTTGGCATCTGCGTCACCTCCAAAGACGCCTATTGCTGCTTCGAGAGCAAGCTGTCGCGGATCCTGCAGGAACAAGGTCGCCCGCAGATCGGAAAGCCCTGGGGCAAGCCGAAGAGCGAGACCTGCAAGGGGTTCACGCTGGACGAGTTCTCACACCTCGACCTGTCCGTGATGGACTTCTCCGAGGTGTACGCGGAGTTCACCGACGCCGCGAAGCTGCCCGACGAGATCGAGACCTCGAAGCAAATCCAGGAGCGGATCAAGGCCTACTATGACACGCACAAGGCTAACCCGTGATGGCTGACGTGGTCCGCTACGATCAGCGCCGCAAGCTGACCGACCTTTCCGTGGTCGAGTTCGCTGTCCTCACCGCCTTGTGCCGCGTCGGTCCGCACCCGGCGCCGTTCCTTCTCCCGACCCTGGGCGAGTGGTTCGGCATCACGCTGGGGCTGGACGACATTCAGCCCGCGATCGGGCGGCTGAGCCGTGTCGGCTATCTCAGCCACGCGGGCGGCGTGCTCACGCCGGACGTCAGCGCCCGGGACGCGGTCACGACGCTCTACGGGATGCTCTACCGGATCCTCGGCTACGACCTCGTCAGGCTGATGGCCCTCAAGGATCCGTCCCTCCACGATCTGCTGCAACCGAAAGGCTCCTGACATGTGCGCGCCGCTGACCCTCGCCCTCACCCTGTCGCTCGTCGCGTCCGGCTTGCCGGCGACCTCTGCGAATGCACAGCTGGCGGACTCCGTATCCCTATCCGCGCCCCAGGAGGAGCCCGAAGCGGCTCGAGAAGCCGTGCCGGCGCAGTTGGCCGAGCAGAGCGGCGACGACTTTTACTGCCGCGAGCGTAGGCTCGGCGAGTGGTTCTACTGCGAGAAGCCGAAGGCCAAACCCTCTGAGCAACGCGCCCAGCAGCCGACGCAGTCTTCCGCGGACCAGCTGGCCGCAATCTCCAAGCAGCTCGAGGAAATGAAGGCTCGCGCGATCCTGCAGCCGACCACTGAGAATGTGTCCGCCTACATCGCGTTCCAACGCGAGCAGCTGAACCGCGCCTCGTCGTTCGCGGACATGTGGCGCCGGACGATCTGGCAGAATCCGGAGCTCGATTACACGCTGCAGCGGCCGGTCAACCAGCTCGGTAAGCGGACCTGGCTCGACAACCGGACGGCCGACAAGAACCGGGTGCTGGCGTCGATTTCGAAGCGGTACGGCGTCTTCTATTTCTACTCCTCGGCGTGTGCCGCCTGCGAGGTCTTCGGCCCGATCATGCGAAGCGTGTCGGACCGGTTTGGGCTGACCGTCATGGCGGTTTCTCTCGACGGGGGGCCGTCGAAGGCGTTCCCGAACTTCACCGTCGACACCGGCCAGTATCGCGCGATGGGCATGCAGGGCCAGCAGGTCCCCGCGCTCGTACTCTTTGACACCCAGACCAAGCGCCCGATGCCGATCGGCTACGGCGTAATGGCCGCAGACGAGGTGATGGATCGCATCTTCACCCTCACCAGCGTCGAACCCGGGAGTGACTTCTGATGCGCTCGCTGCTCCGGCTCTGCGCGGCCATATTCGCGCAGCTCACAATGGTGTTCGCCCTCGGCGGCCTGGTCGTCACGCCGGCGATGGCGGACGTCGGTTCCGAGATGAATACCTATTTCAACTCGGCTGGCTCCGCGGCGAACGTCACGGGACCGACCGCATTCAACGGGCAGGCCGCTGGCTACTATTCGGGCGGCAGCCTCTGGAGCCGCTTCCCGTCCAAGTCGATCAATCCGGTGAACGTCGCGTTGCCGAGCGCGCGCGCCGGGTGCGGCGGTATCGACCTCTTCGCCGGCAGCTTCAGCTTCATCAACGCCGACGAGATGGTCGCCATGCTGAAGGCGACCGCCAATAACGCGATCGGATTTGCCTTCCAGCTCGCGATCGACAGCATCTCCGCGCAGATTGGCGGCGTGATGAAGGACATGAGCCAGCGCGCCCAGCAGCTGAACGCCTTCAACATGTCGAGCTGCGAGGCCGCCCAGCAGGCGATCGGATCGATCTGGCCGGCGATGGACGGGGCGAGTTCCACCATCTGCCAGCAGGTAGGTGGCGCCAAAGGCTTCTTCTCGGACGCCGCGGCGTCGCGCCATGGTTGCACCAACAAGGGCGAGCGCGAGGACACGATCGCAAAGGCTGGCGATGCGGCCGAGCTCGTCCAGAGCAAGAATTACACCTGGTACGCTCTGATGTCGAAATCCGTCACCAAACCATCACCAGAATATGCCGAGTTCCTCATGACGATGGTCGGCACAATCATCTACGATTCCACCAAGAAGGCCGACAGCATGGGTGGCTTCCACTTCATCGCGCCGGCCAGCTGGGACGTCTACCAGACCCTGCTCGACGGATCCGCGACGGCACCCGCCAAGGTGCTTCGCTGCGACACGACCGAGGAGAAGGGCTGCCTCAATCCCGCAACACAAGACCTCAGCGTGTCGACGGACCAGGCGTTTCGCACTCGTGTTCTCAAGATGCTGAACAGCATGAGCGACAAGATCCGGACGAACACCGCGCTTTCCGGCGAGGAGATCAGCCTGCTCGGGATGACGAGCATTCCGCTCTACAAGATCCTGGTGGTCGACGAGGCGGCCCATTTCGCCATGTCGCCGTCGGACAAGGCCAGCCTGTCCGAGATCGTCGCGATCGAGCTTTTGATGGCGCAGATCGACCGCATGCTTGACGTCGTTTCCCGCGCGCAGAGCGGTGCCGCCTTCGTCAGCATGGACGAGTTCAAGACGTGGCGGAATCAGGTCGACACCGTGAAAACGGAACTGGCTCGCAAGAGCCAGCAGATGAATGCGTCGCTCAACCAGACGTTTCAGGTCATCCAAAAGACCCAGATGCTGGAAGCGACGCTCAAGAACGCAATGAGCCCCCAGATGACCGCCTCTCTCCGCTTCGGGCGGGGACTGTCGGCTCAGGGAATCCGGTAAGGGGATCGGGCCGCCATGCTTGAAGTCTTCACGATTGGTGGCGGCGAGTACGTCGTCAACGTCTTAAACGCCGTGGCGGCATGGTGCGGAGGCGGCGGATACCGTTCACTCCTGCAGGTCGTAATGGTCATGGGGCTGGCCTACTCGCTCGCCGTCGTGGCCTTTAATCTGGATTGGCGAGCTTGGTTGAACTGGTTCATCCAGTCGACGGCCATCTACATGATGCTCATGGTGCCGACCGTGTCGGTGAAGGTGACGGACCGCATCGACCCCGGTCTTGCGCCGGCCGTCGTCGACAATGTCCCGCTCGGCCTTGGCGTCATGGCCTCGTTCACGAGCCAGATCGGCGACTGGATGACCAGGCAGGCGGAGACCGTCTTCGTCATGCCCAACGCGGTCGCGCTGTCGAATAACGGCATGATCTACGGCGCTCGGCTGATGGAGAAGGCTCGTACCTTTCAGATCACGGACAGCGTGTTTCGGGCGAACCTCGACGAGCAGCTTAAGCAATGCACGTTCTACGACGTGCTGCTGGGCTTCAAGTCGATGGATGACCTGACACGTTCCACCAACGTATGGGCAGCGATCGGGCCGGGCAGCCCGGCTCGCAGCCAGCGGTGGATCGCCTCGACGGGCGCGGG
This sequence comes from Sphingomonas aliaeris, assembly GCF_016743815.1. NCBI lineage: Bacteria > Pseudomonadati > Pseudomonadota > Alphaproteobacteria > Sphingomonadales > Sphingomonadaceae > Sphingomonas > Sphingomonas aliaeris. The sequence goes on from NZ_CP061036.1 coordinate 14,257, forward strand.
GACGACCGAGACCACCATCATCCCATGTAACGAGGCCTATGGCCGGCTGGATGCGACGTTCAACGCGCAAATCGAGAAGGACCTCCTGCCCTTTGCTCGCGGCGCATATCCCAAACTCGTCGATAGCGTCGCCGCTCAGAAGCTGAAGGACGATCTACCAATCGTTGCAGCGCACATGCACGGCTCCTCGACGGACGTGTACGCATACCTGAAGCAGACCTCGACGATCGACAGCTTCCTGGCAGCCCGCGAGAGCTTCTCCGACGCGGGCTGGGACGCGTACGCCTCCCAGCGCGCGGACGCACAGGCCAAGAACACCTACACGTCAATCGCCCAGCAAGCGATGACGTGGGTCCCCCTGCTCGGCATCGTGCTCACCGTTGTTTTCTACGCGATGTTCCCCGTCCTTTTCCCGCTCTTCCTCTTTCCGCGAACTGGTGTCGCAACCCTCCGCGGTTACGCGGTGGGGTTTTTCTATTTGGCCAGCTGGGGTCCACTCTACGTCATCCTGCACATGTTCGTGATGAGCCGGGCTGCCAGCGCCTATCACGCGATTGCGCCGAATGGTCCGACCCTGCTGATTGCGGACGGCATCGATAGCGTGAACATCGACATCTCGACCCTAGCCGGGTTCTTGATGATGAGCGTGCCGTTCCTGGCGGCCGGCATGGCCAAGGGCGCGATGGCGATTGCCGGCCAGGCGACGTCCATGCTGATGCCGGCACAGAACGCCGCCGAGCAGGCGGCGACGGAGCGCACGACCGGAAACTATTCCTACGGGAACACCTCGTTCCAGAACCTGACCTCCAACATGGTCCAGGCCAACAAGTGGGACGATCAGCCGAAGCATGTCTCCGGGTTCGGGGTGGGCAGCTTCATGAATGCCGATGGCGGCGTGACCACATCGTTCGCCGGGGGCAGTAACGCCTACGACACACGGCAGGGTATCTCGAGCCTCGCGTTCACTCCGTCCCGGAGCAGCGGCTTCGACCAGCAGATGAGCCAAGCGCTATCGGAAGGTCAGTCCCACACCAAACAGGTTCGCAACGCAGCGTCGCAGTCCTGGCAGGCGACGGCATCGACGGCGACTGATCTACTCAGCGCGGCCGAGCACCGCAGGGGCAGTTCGACCGAGACCGGGTCCGGTTTCAATAACAGCATCTCTAAAATGACCGAGGCGTCGAGAAGTCTCTCAAGCGGCTTGTCTAGCCGGTTCGGATTGAGTGACTCCGACAGTCAGCAGATCGCACGCGCCTCTCAAATTACCGGCACGGCTGACGCTGGCCTAGAGCTCGCCGGGAAACTCTGGAGGGTGCAAGGCAAGGCCGGGATTGGCGGCCGCCTAGCCACAACGTCGACCGACACGACCCAAGGGACACTTTCGGCAGAGCAGGCCTACAGCGACCTTCGCGACTATTTGAACCGGGAGGTCAACTCGACGCAGGCCCGCAACGCGCGCGACGAGTTTATGCGCCAGACGAGCACCAGCGGCGACAGTCAGGTGAGCTCGCTATCGGAGAAGCTGGGCGTCAGCGTCAACGACTCGCTGTCGGCCTCTTTGGAAGCTTCACGGGCGGAAGAGGCGTACCAGCGGGTGAGCCACGACGTGCGGGAGGCGTCGTCCCGCGGTTGGACCCTCAACAGCAACGAGACGCAGGAGTTCGTCGTCTTTGCGAACGAGCGTCTGCTGGAGGATCCGACGCTCGCTCAGGCAGGCTGGCACCCGAGCATGGTCATGCCTCGTACCCGCGAGCAGGCGCAGGCTCGAGATATTCTGTTGCAGGAGTTCATGGATCAGCGTGTCAACGACGTCCGGCAGGAGCTTGGCATCCAAGTGCCGGAGCACCTCGACAACACGCTGACGGGCCCCTCGATCACTACAGGAGCCGGTGTCAGGGCATGGGGCGACCGCAGTGCCGACGGTGTTCGGGCTAGAGGGCCCAATGTTTCGGTCAGAGATAGCTCGCGGGATCCGGGGTTGGCTGACGACGTTTCCGAGGCGATTTTGGGTGGTTCGGCCCGCATCACCAACGGCGCGTTGGGGCTTGGAAACGAGGTAGACGATGCCAACAAAACTGGCGGCCAAGTTCGGACGCATGTCGATGATCGCAACAGCAGTTCGCTTCTGACCACAATGCCGGTCGTGGGACCGGTCGTCGATCGCATCGGCGATGCCGGAGCATGGATTGGTGACAAGTTGGGCCTCGGTGGAGGACAGAGCCACGTTGCCGAACTGCCGCGCGGCGAGCGGGCGACCTTACCCGTTTCCGGGCAGATCCGCTCGGGTATGGGCGGCCGTGTAGACCCGCTCACCGGCCAGCACGGACGTCACAACGGTATCGATATCGCGGCGGCCGCTGGCAGTGAAATCCGGTCTCCGGCTTCCGGCACCGTGTTGCGGAATGACTTCCAAGAAAACGGCGCCGGCAACTATGTGGTGCTCGGCCACTCGGACGGGTCAGAAAGCAAGTATTTCCACATGCAGCACCGGTCGGAGCTCGCTGTCGGAAGCTCGGTGTCAGCCGGCGATGTTCTCGGCCATGTCGGGAGCACGGGGCGGTCGACCGGTCCCCACCTGCACTACGAACTTTGGAAAGGCGGGGTGCCGGTCGACCCTAAACGGCATCAGCTCAGGGATTAGACGTCAGATGAGCATAACGAAGAGGATAAACGCGGCGATGCATAGGATCAGGAGCGGTGACTGCACGGCGTCACCGCTCCGGCGCCTCGCAGAGGGGTAGACCTCGTCCAGAAGCTGCTGACCACCAGGCGTTGCGATATCGAGCGGATTGACCGGGTTCGAGTAGTACGACGTGTTGGCGATCGTCGGCGCAGAGCTGCTATCGCGATGGACATCATACCGGAGGTCATCAAGATCAGACATAGTCTCTACTCCGGCTTGACGTTCGCAACTCTTTCAGGTGTACTATGCCCGTATAGCACTTCTGATAAAGAGCCACAAAGGCTTTTATCAGGTCGAGCTGGCGATGTCGTTCCGTTCATGCCGGTAGCATCAACTCGTTGTCCTTCTCCTTGTTCGTCGGGGGGGGGGGATCGACAGTCTTCCCATGATGGACCTTCACCGGTGGGCCGACCATCTGTTCGATCTCGGCCGCTATCTTGCCGAACGATCCTCGACCTACCGACTTTAGTCGCTCGTCCTCGCGCACTCTCAGGAAGGGGTCACCTCCTCGTAGCAGCCGGCGCGACGTAGCTGACGGACGATCCCGTTGAAGGCAGCAGTCACGCCTTGAGCGCGACCAATGTCGTTTGTTTGCGACCCGGAGTCCCAGTACAGCGCGAGAGGCCATTTCTCGGGGCAGTGCGGCAGCAGGCACCGCAGCGCCAAGCGGATCTCCGGAACGTCAACGCGCGCTTCGGAGCAGCGGCTGACCCCGCAGCGGAGGATATGCACGGATAGCGCGATAACCACGCGCTGGTGCCTCGGCAGCTGCGACACGGATCAGTGAAAGTCATGCGACTTGAAGCGCACGACCTCCTCGGGGTCCAGTCCGTCAGCATGTGGTGGCCAATATTGATTGCGCGGCTCTGGCTGCCAGCCCTTGTCGCCGCGATCAGGCGACCCTGGATGCTGCGCAGCATCGCCGCGGCCAGTCTTATGCGGAAACGACATGTCGCCAACGCGGTGGAGCAGATCTCCGTGGTCGATGATCCGGTCGCAGATCACATGGATGATCTCGCCTTCTTTCTGGACCCTGCCCTTCATCCCGGCCATCGAAGCCGACATAATCGTGCGCCGCTGCGCCTCGAAACGGTCGGGCCAGAGGATGCCGTTGGCGATTCCGGTCTCGTCCTCGATCGTGATGAACAGCACGCCTTTGGCAGATCCTGGCTTCTGGCGAACCAAGACGATGCCTGCGACTTCGACGTGGCGGCCGTCGCGGATGCTCGCGAGATCAGCGCATTTTGTGACTCCGCGCCGGGTTAGCTCGTCGCGGACGAAGGTCAGCGGATGCGCCCGGAGCGAGAGCTGGAGCGCGCGGTAATCCTCGATCACCTCGCGGCCATCGGTAAGCGGCCGCAGCGCTACGTCGGGCTCCACTCCCTCGGCGCTGAATGTTTCGGCCGAGCGATCTGCCGCAGCGAAGAGAGGCAACGGCGCTTCTCCGAGACCCCTCACCTTCCAGAGGCCCTGCCGGCGATCGACGCTGAACCCGTGGAAGGCGTCGCCATCCGCCAGCTTCTCAATCGCGGCCCGCTGGACCCCCGACCGCCGCCACACATCCTCCACGCTCTCAAAGGCGTTGGTGGTGCGCGCTCCGACGATCTTCGCGCCATCGGCGTTCGACAGGCCGCGGATCTGCCGCAGGCCGAGCCGCACCGCGAGGTAGCGCCCGCCTGTCTTCTCCAGCGTGCAATCCCAGCGACTGGCGTTGACGCATGGCGGCCGAACCTCGACGCCGTGGTCGCGCGCGTCGCGAACGATCTGTGCCGGCGCGTAGAAGCCCATCGGCTGCGCGTTCATGAGCGACGCACAGAACACGTCCGGATGATGGTGCTTCATCCAGGAAGATGCGTAGGAGATCTTGGCGAAGGAAGCCGCGTGGCTCTCGGGAAAGCCATACGAGCCGAAGCCCTCAAGCTGCCGGAAGGTTCGCTCGGCAAACTCCCGCGGGTAGCCGCGCTCGACCATGCCCTCGACTAGCTTCTCGCTGAAGTGCGACACGCCACCTGTGAACTTGAACGTCGCCATGGCTCGGCGCAGCTGATCCGCCTCGGCCGGCGTGAATCCGGCGCCGACGATCGCGACCTTCATCGCCTGCTCCTGGAAGAGCGGCACGCCGAGCGTTTTCTCAAGCACCGCGCGGAGCTCAGGGCGCGGATATTCAGGCTTCTCCAGCCCCTCACGTCGGCGCAGATACGGGTGGACCATGTCGCCCTGGATCGGCCCTGGCCGTACGATCGCGACCTGGATGACTAGGTCGTAGAAGCGGCGAGGCTTCATTCGCGGCAGCATGCTCATCTGCGCACGGCTCTCGATCTGAAAGGTGCCGAGCGTGTCAGCCTTCTGGATCATGGCGTAGACTTCAGGATCGTCGTCCTGGAGGTCCTTGAGTTCTACGTGCAGGCCCTTGTCCGCCTCGAGCATATTGAAGGCGCGGTTCATGCAGCCGAGCATGCCCAGGCCGAGAACGTCCACCTTCATGAATTTGAGTGCGTCGATGTCGTCCTTATCCCACTCGATGATCTGCCGATCCTCCATCGCAGCGGGCTCGATCGGCACCAGGTCATCAAGGCGGTCATGGGTCAGAACGAAGCCACCCGGATGCTGCGACATGTGGCGCGGCACCCCGATCAGCTTGCGGGCAAGCTCCAGCGTCAGTCGCAGCCGGCGATCGCCGATGTCGAGGTTGAGCTCGTCGACCTGCTTTTCGCCGACGCCTTCGGCCGACCAGCCCCAGACGAGACCTGCCAGTGAGGATGTCAGATCCTCCGGCAGTCCCAGCGCCTTGCCGACATCGCGGACTGCGCCACGGGCGCGATAGCGCTGCACCACGGCCGTCAGGGCGGAGTGGTTGCGCCCGTAGGTCTCATAGATCCACTGGATGATCTCCTCGCGGCGTTCATGCTCGAAGTCGACGTCGATATCGGGCGGTTCGCGACGTTCGCCGGACACGAACCGCTCGAACAGCAGCTCGTGCTTGATCGGGTCGATCGAGGTTACCCCGAGGACAAAGCAGACGCAGCTATTCGCGGCCGAGCCGCGGCCCTGGCAGAGGATCCCGCGCCTGCGTGCCTCGCGGACGATCGCGTAGACGGTGAGGAAGTAGGGCGCGTAGCCAAGCTCTCCGATCAGCCGCATCTCATGGGTGATCTGGTCGGTGTAGGCCTGGGGCACGTTGCCATCGAACATCCGGTCGACGGCCTCATCCGCCAAGCGCTGCAGTGCTTCGTGCGCAGTCAGCCCGTCGATCAGCTTCTCATGCGGGTACTGATACTGAAGCTCGCCGAGATCGAAGGTGCAGATCCGCGCTATGTCGACGCTCGCTTGCAGCGCGTCAGGATAGGCGCGAAAGCGCCGCACCATTTCGTCGGGTGATTTCAGCGCCCGATCGGCGTTGACCTCGCGGCGGTAGCCAAGCTCGTCGACCGTGCATTTCTCACGCACCGCGGTGACCACGTCCTGCAGCAGCCGCGCCTCGGGCGCGTGGTAGAGCACGTCGCCTGTGACGACGGCGCGCACCCCGGCACCGCCCGCCTGGCGGGCAAGAGCATCGATCCGGACGGCATCGCCAGGACGGCGCCGTTGGAACAGCGCCATGTAGCCGCGCCGCCCATACACCGCCTTCAGGTCCTTCAGCGCCGCAAGGTTCTCCTCGTCCGCCTCATGAGGCAGCAGGATGGCGATGACGCCCTCCGACCATGGCTCCAGGTCGTGCCAGTGAAGAAGGCAGCCCCCCTTCCCTGCCCGCGTCTTGCCGACCGTCAGCAGTCGCGTGATCCGCGACCAGGCCGGACGGTTGGTCGGGTAGAGCAGCAGGCGACGGCCGCAGGAGAGATCAACGCGAGTGCCGGCGATTGAACGGACGCCGGTCGCCTTCTGCGCCTCCCATGCGCGGACCACGCCAGCGACAGTGCCGATGTCGCTGACGCCGATCGCGGGATAGCCGAGCAGCGCCCCGGCCGCGAACAGCTCCTCCGGACTGGACGCGCCACGAAGCAGCGAGAAGTGGGTGAGCACCTGGAGCTCGACATAGTGGGTCATCCGAAGACCCCGTGCATCCACCAGGACAGGTCGCCGGTGTCGTCTTCAAACCCATCGCCGCGGCGGAACACCCAGAAGCGACCGCCTGTCTCGTCCTCGACGCGGTAATAGTCGCGGACGGCCCATACCTCGGCGTCACGTCGCCACCACTCGCCATGGACGCGTTCAGGACCGTCACCGGCAACAACCTTGTAGATCTTGCCGCGCCACTCGAACCGACGTGGCGGCTGGTCGGGCATCAGCGCCATCACCCGGTGCAGTGGCTCCGGATGTGGAAACAGTCGGATCGGACGTTGCCAAGCCGGCCAGTTTCCCGGAACCTCGTTTGGGTCGGAGTGGGTGACGGCTCGCTCCGGCACATGGCTCTCGACCGGTGCGATGCGGAAGACGGACCGCACACCAATCCTGCCGGCAATGACGTCGACCAGCCGCGACGGATCGCGCACCAGCGTTTCGCCCGCCAGGACGGCCCCGAGATCGACGGCGTCGAGTGGCTCAGTGTGCGGGGCAACAAGCGCGAATTGCTCGATCCCCATGCCGGGATCGATGCGCTCGATCCTGAGCTTCAGCAGCCGCAGGAGATGTGACACCTCGCGTGTCGGCCGGGAGGTGCCGACCGCCACGAGCTGCTCGGTCCCGTCGACGCGCAAGCACGTCAGGCGCAGCGATCGCGCACCTAGCCCTTTCGCCTGAAGGACCACGGCGAGATCGCGCAGCAGATCGCCCATGACCTGCTCGATCGCCTCGGCGGTCCCGATCGGCTCCAGCAGCCGGCGCTCGGCTGCGGGCACCTCCGGGTCGTCACGCGGCGTGATCGGCTCTGCGACACCGCCCAGTGCCTGATCGAGCCGGGTGATTGCGGGCAGGCCAAGACGACGCGCTAACGGCCCGCGCGCGACCGGCAGCAGATCTGCGATCCGGTCGAAGCCAAACTTACGCGCTGCGGCCAGCGCCGTGGGTGCGAGCCGCAATGCTGCGATCGGCAGCGGAGCAAGTGCGTCCGCTGTCCCGTGAGGTCCGACGCGGATGAGGTCACCCTTGCCGAAGCGAGCCAGCGCATGGGCAGCGCCAGGGGTGTCTGCGACGGCAACGCGCGCGGTGAAGCCTGCACGACGGCAGAAGGCAACCAGACGCCGGCAGAACCGCTCCTCACCGCCGTGGAGGTGGTCGCAGCCGGCGAGATCGATCCAGAGGCCGTCTGGCGGCGTCACGGCCGCGATCGGGGACCAGCGCCTGACCGCCAACAACGCCAGCCTGTCGAGCAGCGCCGCGTCAGCGTCAGGTTCTGCCGGACGGAAGTCGAGATCCGACACCAGCGCACGTGCATGGGTCGCCGCCATGCCGGGGGTGGATGCCGAGGGCCTGCGCGCCAGTGCAGGCGGCGACTACCTCCTCCCGCCTACCGACCTTTCCGGCGAGCGCGACCGGCGCGTGTTGGACCGGAGCTGCGGCAGGCGCGATAACCCGCGGAGCGAGCGTCGGGGCCTTGTACGGGTGGCTTGCCGCTTCGGATCTCCTGCCAAGCTCACGCATGGGCGGCTGGGCGTGGACCGGCAGTGACGCGATCTGAGCCTCGACTTCTTCGCGCGACTGCGCGCTGGATCGCGCCCACTTGGCACCAGGTCGCCAACCGCCGCCCCGCGGCACCGAACAGGCACCCGGGTCGTCGTCTATCGGCAGTTGCAAAGAGGGCCGCTCAGGCGGCCGCATAGCGGGCTGTTCCAACCGTCTCAGCCGCTCGATGGCCAAGTTCGGCAGGAACAGCGAGACGACCCGTCTCATCGCTGCCCTCCACAATCAGGGAGAAGGATGCACCACCGCGCTGGCGTGCGAGTTCAACCGACCACCGCGCTCTTCCCACACCCGCGACGTCCAAGCGCGCCGAAGGCGCGGAGCCGATCCGCCAGCGCGTCCAGGCAGCGGAAGGCTCGGAAAACGGATCCTGGTCACGGCCGCGGCGACGGCGGAGAAGTAGCACCGGCATGTCGGCTTCTGCTGCCACCAGCTGCAAGCGACGCGTTGCGACCATCGCTACCTTGCTCGCTTCTGCAATGATGGCCGAAGGTGTGCCGTCTCGGACCGCGTCCTCGATCACGGCCAGTAGCGCGGCATCGTCCTGCGGCTGAGCGTAGATGACGTTGGCAGAGGCGAGGCCGGCTTGCTCCAAGGCGGGAGCGTACAGGTCGGCCCTGCAGCTCGCCCATAGAACGGGACCTCCGGTGTTCGCAGCCTCGCGGGCGGCGATCCCGGCAAGGAACAGCGTCGTTGCCGCATCGTCGACCAGCGCCGCACTCTGCGCGGTTGCCTCGTGAAGCGCACCGGCGCGCAATCCCCCTGCTCCGAGCCTGCTGTCGATCTCATCGACGCCGAATGGCAGCACCCGGTACTCCGTCACTGGCGTGGCGATCGTCCGCAGGTGCGCTATGCTGGGCGCGAAGGAATCGAGGGCGGCGGACATCATGTTCTAAGACTCTACTCGTTCCCTTTATGTTCCGTTACCTCGCTCCATCGGTCAAGCTCGCATCCAATCGGTTCATCGATTCAGGCGGAACGGCTGCGCAACGGACAGCAAACAAAGCGGGAAAAAGCGCTTCCGTTCTGGGCGCGCCTGACTCATAGAATCGCTATGCCGATCCGCCCTGAGAACCGCTGGCTCTATCCGATCGATTGGCAACAGATCTCGCGATCGGTTCGTTTCGAGCGTGCCGGCGCGCGCTGCGAGCGGTGTGCTCGTCCGCATCTCCGCCGTGTGGCCCATCTCGGCGACGGGCGGTGGTGGGATGCGGAATCGAAGTGTTGGCGCTCGGATCGAGGCAAGCGCATTGCGATCAAAGGGGGCTTCGTCCTCGCCTCTGTACGGATGACCTTCGTAGTCCTGGCATGTGCCCATCTCGACCACGACCCAGGCAACAACGCTCCTGCCAACCTCAAGGCGCTATGTCAGCGGTGCCACATGCTCCACGACGCGGCCGAGCATCGTTGGCAGCGCTGGTGGAACCTCTTTCGTGTTCGCGCCGTCCGCGACTTGTACGAAGATCCGCGCGTCACACGCGAACGGATTGCGCGGGTTCAGTAATCCAGCTCCCGTATTTTCATCTGCTCGGCAGCAAGATCTGCGACAGGTCCCAGCCCGCCGGTCAGGTTGAACACCTCGATCACGTCATGGTCGGCCAGCCTCTCGACCATCAAGCGGACGGCTGCGGCATTCGCCTCGTCCAGCACGGTCGTTGTATCATCGCTCGCCATGGCTAAGGTCTCACCGTTTCAATCAACGGAGAAGATCTAGCATGAACATTGGTGAATTGGCCAAAGCCGTTGCGGGTGCGACCGGCTCGAGCGAGGCGGATGCGAAGAAGGCAATCAATGCTGTTTTCGATCAGATTGCAGACGCTGCGGTGAAGGGTGAGGAAGTCTCGATCAACGGCTTCGGGAAGTTTACGGTGAAGGAACGGCCGGAACGTCAGGGCCGTAACCCATCGAACGGGGAGGCGATCACAATCGCAGCCTCCAAGAAGGTCACCTTCACAGCTGCCAAGGGCTTGAAGGACAAGCTCTGAGGTAAGCGCGCTGGCGACCAGTCTGCCGGCGCCGGATGGGAGGCGCGGATGTGCAATCGGTATCGGCTGACGGCGAAGCAGGCCGAGGTGGCTGCGACGTTCGGCATCCGCCCGCCCTATGAGCCGGACGAGACGTTTCCGGCCGGCGACGTCTTTCCGACTGGTAAGAAGACGCCGTTCTACGGAGCAGTGGTGGTTCAGGACGGCGCCGATCGGAAGATTGAGCGCATGGAATGGGGCGTCCCTACCCAGGTGCCGAGCAAGCGGGATCCGGCCGCCAAGCTGACGAAATACGTCACGAACGTGCGGAATCTCAGCTCAAGCTTCTGGCGGTCCATGCTGACGACGCCGGCACGGCGCTGCCTGGTGCCGGTGACTGCCTTTTCGGAGTACGGAGTGGCCCCGGGCGAGGACGGGAAAAAGCCGCTTCACTGGTTCGAAGTTCCTAGCCGGCCGATCTTCGCCTTCGCCGGCATCTGGCGGCCGACCGAGCGTGGCAACGCTTATGGCTTCCTGACCACCGAGCCGAACGCTGTCGTGGCTCCCATTCACCCGAAGGCGATGCCCGTGATCCTGCACGACGAGGACTACGATCGGTGGCTCTCGGCGCCTTGGGATGAGCTGAAGGATGCCGTGGCGCCCTACCCCTCCCAGCTGATGCGCGTCGAATGACCACCCTCAGCAGCGACGCGATCGAGGTGATCAACCGCAACGCGCTCGTGGAGCCCAGGACAGGCGCTCTTCGATTATAGGCGGGCGCGGGCGCGATGATGGATCCTTGCGAGCCCCATCGCGAAGTCGGCCATGACAAATGAGAACTGGTCGGCGACGTCTCGCTCGTCGTCACATTCCGGGGCGAGTGTCGCGGCAGCGAGGACGAGGTGAGCTGCGGCGATCGGTGACCTGTCCATGAGATCGTATGCTTGCGCTCTGAAAGCAGCGGCAATGCTTTCTGATGATTGGTCGTCGGCAATCTGTGCCGGTATTTCGGGCGAAGGCATGGGACGGCACCCTTCCGGTCACTGCATGAGGATGACTGTCGCCCGCTGGCGGGGCTCGATCGGGCGTGCCTGTCGAGCGACGTCGGCGGATTTGGTGGAAACGAAGTGCCGGAATCCGGAAACATCTTTCCAGCCGAGGCTCGCCGCAACAGGTCGATAGCTCCGCGGATGGACGCGGTCGGTCGACGGCTGAAACGACAGCGGCACGATCTGATCCCCGAATGTGGTGGCAACCCTCGCGACCACGCGCGCCGCAGTCGTGTTGTATGGCAACAGCCAGGTCACGCGCGCAGCCGTGACGCGCTGACGCACAAAGACGAGATTGCGCGTCAGCGAGGGGTTTGTCGGATCGTTCGAGCCGATCGCGAGCAGGGCGCGCGCGACCGGAGGACTGCCCTTCCACGTTTTCGCCACCTCGGCCGAGCTAGCGCCTACGCGGGCGTGGATCTCGCACCGGACCCCCTGAGCCGCCAGAGCCGAAGCCGTGCCGACGCCGGTGCTGTCACCCACGATGAGACACAGGGGGATCATTGCGCGCCCGTGAAGGCTGTGATGCCGATTAGTGCGATCAAGCAGCCCGCGAGGCCGAAAAGGATCGTACCGGCGCCGATCGCGCGGGCTACGCCGCCTCTGCGGACACGACCGAATAGCCGGCTCACACCGGTGCGGATCGAGAGGTAGCCGTCTGCAACATCGCTCGCGCCGAACAGCGCAAGCGGGAAGGCAACCGCGAGCATGATGTGCCGCATGTTTCCTGTGCCGACCAGGGCAGTCGCGAGGGCAAGGACGAAGAGAAGTGCCGCGGTCGCATGGACCGCGGCATAGAGCGGAATAATGCGGAAGCGGTCCCGCTTGAACAGCCCGCGATAGATTGCGAGCGGCCGCTGGCACCGCTCGCAATGATGGACCCGCTTGCCTGCGGTCCAGGGCAGCATTCCTGCCGAGCAATAGGGGCACGGGGTGAGCCCGAACCGATCCATCATGTTCACGAGCTTGTCCTACTTGCCCGGAGGAGCCGAGGTCACCGCCGGCGCGGTTCCCGCTGTCGGCAACACGCCCGTACCGGCCTGCGGTGCAACCCGCTGCCTGGACGCCAAACGCGGCTGTGCGTCGGCAACCAGCTTCCGGTACGCGTCGAGCATCGCCAACGATGTGATCTTGCCGATGTCGGTCGAGCCATAGGTGCCCCCAAGCGCGCCCACACCCAGCCCCAGGAGCAGACCGCCCCCGACGACACCGAGATCCTTCTTGCGTGCCGACCCGCTCGCGACAGCCTCCTGGATCCCCGTGTCCACGTTGACGAGCGTGAGGAGGACCTGGCTCTCCAGGGTCTTGGACTTGAGCCCAACCGCACCCCCAAAGGCACCGCCCAAGCCGCCACCGCTCTCCCGCGCCTTCGCATCGGAATACAGGACCTGCACCTGAATCAGGTAATCGGCTTTGGTGACAGGTCGCGCGGTCCCGCCGGCAAGCGCACGCTCGCGTTCCAAGGCGTCGAAAGCAGCTCCCCGGTCCGCGACCGCGAAGCAGCCGCTGCGAGCAGCCATCAGCTTGACGAGCGGCAGGGGATCCACCGTGGCGGTGCTGCCCCCGTTCTGCATCTCCGCCATTCGCATCAGCGCCTGCAGCTGTGGCGAAAGGTTGTCCGTCGCGCTGGCGGCCTTCTGCTCTATCAGCGCGGCGACGCCGAGCGGCGTGGCGCAACGTGGCAGTTCGGTCGTCTCGTCGACGCCCGTGCCGCCCTGGCCGAGCTTCTGCGCGTACAGGGTTGAAGGGGTAACGGCCGCGAGAGCGGCCGTCACTGCGAGGATGGTGGTCCGGTTACGCACCGGCCTTCGCCTTCTTCGCGGCCCCGTGCTTGGTCGGGTCGCAGATCCCCGCTGCCTCTTCGGCCGCGGTAACCACCGGCTTGACCTTGTCGCAGTCAGCGCAATCAGCGCAGTCGGGGCAATCAGCGCAGTCGTTGCAGTCGCCATCTGCATGCGCTTTCGCATGCGACATGTAATGCGCCTTTTTGAGGCTCGCCTTCTCGTTTGCGTCTGTCCCGCCCGTCTCTGTAGCGAACGTCGCCATGGCGAGGAGGACCGGGCCTGCTGGCGCGGCGCTGGCCGCGGCTGGCATGCCGATCGCGAGGGCAGCGGCCCCCATTGCGGTGAAGTATCGAAGCTTCATGGTCGTGTTTCCCTTCCCTGGTCAGAAAAAGCCGTCGCGACGGCCGTCGCGACGGTCGTTGTGGCGGCTGCCACTGTCCCCGAGGGCCGAACGCCGGACCTCGAGCTCCACGCCTTCACCCTTGCGGGTGATACGGACGTCTTGTGGGGCGATGTTGTTACGCTTCGCCCAGCGATCGGCGTCGGCCTCCGACCCGAACTCGCCCATCTCGTCGAACTGCCATGTCATGCGGTCACCTCGCGCTGCTCTGCCCCTTGCCCACGCGTTTGAGGGGCGCTGGTGTTGTTGGATCCTGCGTGGTCGGAAAGGGCGGCCAGCACGACGTCGCGGACGCCGGCGGCCGTTGGCCTGCGCGTGTCGGGCAGGCGGATGGTCGTGTAACCGGCCGCGCCGGTGATCGCGTCCCGCTTCGCTCGCTCGCTGCTCTCCGAGCTCCGGTTACCGTGCTCGACCAAGGCGAGGATCCGACCGGATGCTCTGTCCTCTAGGACGAAGTCGACGATCTTCTGCGAGAAGCGGCCGCGGACGGACATGCGCTGGCGCTGCGAGAGCCCCGCACGGGTCTTCACGATCGCGCCCATTGCCACCTTTGCGTGTACGCGCGCCTGGGGCAGCGCCTCCTCCAGCAAGGCGATGATCTGGCGCTCGGTCGCGCTCATCAGCGGTTTCGCCTCGACCGGGAGTTTAGCCGTCCGGCCGGGCCTCACATTCTGAAGCGCAAGGACGATGAACAGGAGGACGGCTCCGATCAGGAGCAAGGGCACGAGACCGTTCATAGCAGCGGCTCCGGGTTGGTGATCATGGGACGGGTGTGAAGGTTGCCGTCAACGCGACGCCTCAGGTCGATCCCGTTCCCCATCCGCTTCGAGAAGGTCATGAGCTTGAGCACGGTCTCGTATTGAGTGTTCGGGCCGAAATACCTCGTCGGACCGTGCCACTTGCGGCCTTCGACGATCTTCATCCGAAAGGTGCCGCGCGGCGCTGGGATGACGACGTGATCGTTGCCCGCGACGTAAACCGAGAGGACATGTTCATCGGTATCGGGGTCGAAGAGCTGGACGACTGCGTTCGCATCGCTCGTCTGGACCGTAAGGCTGCTGGTGATCCGCTTCTGGGATAGATGCGTCGGGACGGTGACGCTGCCGGACTCAGGAAAGGGAATGCCCGGCATCAGGTCGGGCAGCCAGCCTCCCCGCTTGGCATCGAAGTACATCGGGATGACGTAGGTCAGCAGGCAGAGGATCGGGATCAGCCAGCGCGCATGGCGGAGCGGCGACGATTGCCGAGGACGATACCGGCCGCGCTGGTAATCATGCCCACGATTCTTCTTCTCGAACCAGCCTCCGCCGCTACCGGCGGGTTGCGCCGCTCGGCCGATCCAGCTGGCCGAGCCTAGCGGGACCTCGCGCTTTCCACCTTGCCGCGCGCGATAGCGGTCGCGCATGTAATCGCGATCATCGAGGCCCATGGGTGACCTCCTTCGGTGGGACGAACGAGCCGCCCTCCGTGCTGAGACTGGCGCCGATCATTCCGCAGGCGATCGCCCATCCGATGGTGAAAAGCCCCGCAGACGCCGCCAGGAACCCCAGGGAGCGCCAGCGCGGGCTGCGCGGCCGCGATCCTTCGCGCACAGCCTGAGAGGCGCTGGACGGACCGCCTTCCATGTCAATCGCGCCGGGTGGCGGGCGGTCGAGACGGACTGGTCTCTGCCGGGCTCCCCGTCTCTGCATGTATGGACGATCGGCGAGGCTCATGCCGCTGCCGCCCTCGTCGGCGCAGCCGTCCGGCGGGCCAACGCGCGCTCGATCGGCCGAACGACCGAGAACAGCACCGCGTATACCGCGCAGAAGGACAGAACGTCCGCGCCCCAGCCGATGGCATGTTGGTGGCGGGCGTCGGCGCTGCATTGCGCGATCGTGTGCGTGCCGAGGTCGCAGGGATGCCAGTGCTTGGCGGTGAGGACCTGATCCCAGGTCGGCTTGGCGTGCATGGTCATAGCTCCAGTCCGATGTCCTTTTCGGGGAAGGGAAGCTCGGGCCCCTTCGGCTCCACGTTCACGCGGATTGCCGTGAGGTTGAGCGACGGATTGCTGCGCAAGTCCGGTTTGCTCTGCGGTAGGTCGGGCGCGCTGGTAGCCGCAGCCGGCCCCGTTTTCTCGGGACCGCGATCGAGATCTGGCGGCAGGTCAGGACTGAACACCGCTCCGGTGCTAGCTCCGGCACCGGGCCGCGCGGCTCCCCCATCCGGTCCATGTCGGCCCGGATCGACCGACAACTGCCCGACAGTCTCGAGAGCGGAGGTCTTGTTACCCTCGTTCCGCTCGATCGCCGCGGTCAGCTTCTCGCGGTCGTCCGTGAACAGGCGGATGTCGTCCCGAACGCGGGTGACGGTGACGTTGAAGAGGCGCTGGTTGGAGAGGTTGCTCTCCTTGTGCGACATGACCGTAATCGCGGTGTCGGCGGTGATGCCCTGCGCGGCGTGCATGTTCAGGGCGTAAGCAAGGCTGATCCGCTCCGTCATCGGGTCGCCCGCTTTCAGCTCGTGGACCTTGCCGTCCAGGCTCTCGACCTTGATGCCGTTCTTGTCGGCCGAGAGAACCCGGGCGACGTCGTTGTTGTTGAGGCCGCGATCTTTGTCGTTCTGCGTCCAGCGGATCTTGTCGCCCTCGTGGAGCTTGATCTGCTCGCGCTGCGCGAGCTGCATCGTGTCGGTTTTGTCGAGCGGTGAGATCCGCTGAGGGTCGAAGGTCTTGAGGCGGTTGCCGATCATGACCTGAACCCGGCCCTTGGCGTCGACGCCGACCACGTCGAAGGTGCCCCGCGGCAAGCCGAGCTCGCGAACCGCGTGGCGGAGATCGATCACCTGGCCAGCCTTGTAGGCGTGAGCGTACCGCAGTTCTTCCCGAGTGTGGTTCACCTTGTCGAGGACGCCGATCGTCAGCCCCTCTCCCTTCAAGGTCCCCTCAGTCGCCAGTCCTTCCTGGATGCGCACATTGAGCTCCGCGCGCGCCTTCCGGCCGGACGAGAACATTGCGGTCGCATCTCGCTCCTCGGGGGTCAGCTTCAGCCAATGCTCCGCCGCGGTCTTCACATGCTCGGGGTTGGCGACCACCTTGTCGCCGAGCACCTCCATCGCCTCGCGCACCGCGCCACGATTGGTGAGCGCCGCGACCGTGCGCAGCTGCTCCGTGCGCTGGCGAAGGTTCTCGTCCATTCGAGCCATGCCGATCCCCCCTTCCTGGGCGATCGCGAAGGCTTTGCCGGCGTCGACTGCGGTGATCTGCTGGCGGTCGCCGACCATGGCGAGCCGATCAACGCCGAGCGCATTGGCGATTCCGACCAAGTGCTTCATCTGGTCGCTGCCCACCATCGACGCCTCGTCCAGCACCAGGACGGTCCCAGCGAGTTCGGCGCGTGCGCCCTTGTACCCGTCGCCCTGGCCGGCAAGCGCATGGCGCGCGTAGCTGTGAATGAAGGAGGAGACGGTGCGGCTCTCGATGCCGGTCTCAGCGCCAAGCCGGTCGGCGGTCGCCTTCATCAGCGCGAGGCCGACCACCTTGCGCCCCTCCTGCTCGGCGTTGCGCGCGACGGAGGACAGCATGGTGGACTTGCCGGCCCCGGACACACCCTGGACAGCCACGATCCGGTCGGTCGACGTCAGGATGAGCGTCGCTGCGGCGAGCTGGCCCGTGTTCAATTCCTTGTCGCCGGACGCGGCGTTGAGACGGTCGAGGACCTTTTCTGCCGGTACAATGGCAGCGACGGCTCCCTTGCCGCGCTCGACCTGGGCGAGGATCCCGCGCTCGGTCGCAAGCGCCTCGGGCGTGGTGACGTGGGTGACCACACCGTCGATCCGATCGTTCTTGCCGGGGAGCAGCTTCTCTTCCCGGATGAGCTCGGACACACGCACGTCGATCTGCGGGGCTGTAACCCCCTTCAGCCCAAGGTTGAGGGCGGTCTGAGTAATCTCCGACACCGAGAACGCAGCTTCCCGCTGAGCATGGATCCGGATCGCGCTCGCCACAGCGTGCTGGGCGCGCAACTCAACGGCCGGCATGCCGATCCGGTCTATGCCACTCGAGACCAGCGGGTCCTTCGGCGAGAATAGCTCGCCGAGCGCACCGGCGATGCCGGCGACCGTCTCGCGCACCCGCTCCATGGTCGTCATCGCCGGGATCTCGCGTCCCCCCGCTTTCGCCTCTGCTGCAGCAACGAGGGTTTTTCCGTCGAAGCCCAACGCGGCGGCCCGCTCCTGCCACGCCTCGCGCAGCGCCTGCCGATCCTCGACATTGAGCTTCGCATCGCGGGTATTCGTTGTGATGCGATCGAGTGCCTTGGGGTTGGTGATCCCCAGTTCGGCAGCCTTGGCAACGATGTCGTTCCGGCGTTGGCTGAAGGCCTCGAGAACGGCTTTTGGAACGCCGTTGATCTCGAATTGCCCGTGCTTGCCGGTGACGGAAGTCTCGTATCCGAGCTTCGCCAGCTCGGCGCGGAACTGGGCATGGTACGCCGCGCCGATCGTGGTGTTGTTCTTCCACAGTTGGCCGTTGTGGAGCGCTTGCCAGGCACCGTTGGCCATCTTGGTCATATTCGCGACCAGCACATGAATGTGGCCCTGCGGATCCAGCGCGCGGCTCGTGTCGTGCTGGAACAGGGCATAGACGAGGTTGCCGGTCCGGACCGGCTCGCCCGACTTCGTCCGCTCGTAGGTCCGGCCCTCTGCGAACTTCTGCTCCACCCAGGTCATGGTCGTTTTGACGGCGGTCATGTGCGCCGCGAGCACCCGCTCGTCGCCCGCGACATATGCGAGGATGCTAGCCGACTTCGGCATCGAAAATGTCAGGTCGACGCCGGACTGTCGGTTCTGGACCTGCCCGACCTTTTCGCCATCGGGCAGCTCACCGTTGAGGATCTTCTCGAAAGCCTCCTTGGTGACTTCGCCCTTGAGGCCGACCTCCGCCGCGCCGACACCGCCCCAAGCCGTCGCCTCGGACGAGTGCTCGGCCGTGTAATAGTCGTCCTTGGCGAAGTAGTTCGCCGCACCAGACGCCGACTTGACGGAAGCGACCGACAGCATGGATCAGTCCCCCATCCCGTAGCCGTCGTCGAGCCCGTGATCATGGTCGTGGCCGTGATGGTGGTGGTCCCGATTGTCGACCGCGATGCCGTCGCGTAGCTCGCGGATGACCTGGTCCTCCTGCCGATCTTCACGGACGGTATCGCCTGTGCGATCGGCCGATCGTTCGGCGCCTGCCGACCGACCCATCTCCGGCCCATCCTGACCAGATCGTGCGCCGGTCACGGCATTCCCCATCCCGGCCATCATGGGGGCACGGGCCGCACGGCCGTCCAGAGCCGCGGGAGTCAACGAGCCCTGCTGAGGACCTGGTGACACGCCGCGCTGCCCTGAAGTCATGGTCTGCTCACCAGTCCCGCCTGGCTGCGGGATGGCCAAGGTCGTCAAAGCCTGGGATTGATTGATCTCGATCCCAGCAGCGGCTCTCTCAGCCTCGCTACGCTCCCGCTGTGGTTCCGGCTTCTCCAGCACCGGTTCCGCCCCATTCACCGGCCGATTGGGCACATGCTCCGTGCCACCCTCGCCACCCTCATCCGCGCGCTTGGCCCTGCGACGCCGGTCTTCCGGCGAGACGTATTCTGTCGGCTTGAACTCGGGCCGTGGTTCGAACCCGACGGCCACATCGGGATAACTCTTCCATTGGAGCTCGACGCGCGTCGCGGGGAAGCCGTCCGGGAACTTCACGAAGCCGCGCAGCGACGGAAGATTGTTGATGTCATCGGGTATGACGAGCGGCTCGATCGCTTTGCGGGGCGTCAGCGTCGAGGCGTCGCGGGTATTGTTGTAGCCGTAGCTATAGGCCTCATCCATCTGCCGCACTTCGCGGCTTCCGATGAACTCCGAGCACTTCTCGGCGGTGGTCCGATCGGCCGTCGCCAAGATTAGCTTGGTGCGCGCCAAACCGGTCAGCGCGGTCGCGTTCTGGAGGCCGTAGGTGGATACCAGCTTATCGAATGAGTGGATGCCGAGGACGAACGCTCCCCCGTAATTTCGGGCGCTCTGCAGGCCGTGCTCGATGGCAGGCAGCGCGTGGAGGGCGTGGACCTCGTCGAAGAGATACCAGGTGCGCAGATCGCGTGTCTTGGGCAACCGCATCAGATTGTTGACGGCGAGGTCCATCCAGAGGGTGAACAGGCCGCGCGTCAGTTCCAGGTCGTTGTAGCTGCCCGTGATGAACATGATCGATCCGTCTCGGTGCTGGGTCGAGATCCAATCGCGGATCGAGAAGGCTGGCGGGCCGCCTGGAACAGGGTCTGGCATGAACCGGAGAGCTTGACCGTTGACGTTCAGGACCGACCGGATCGACTCTGCCATGCGCGCCGCCTTCTCGGTCGTCAGCGGCCCGGCGACGGTGTCTTCCAGCTTGGAGTGTATCGACTTCAGGTCTGCCTGCATCAGATGGTGAGCGATGGCTGCGTTATTGGTCTCGCCGAGCTCCTGGAGCTTGATGCACATCTCGATGAAGAGCATCCGCGCTGCGTTCTGCCAGAAGGGCTCCTTGTCGTCCGGATGGGAGGGAATGAGGGCGGCTGCGGCCGAGACGAAGTCGGCATAGTTCCGGCACTCATCGAACAACGTCCAGGGCGCGCAACGTGCGTCCATCGGGTTCAGGACGATGTCGGTCTCGGGGTTGTAGAATGCCTCCATGAAGGCACCGGTGAGGTCGAAGATGACCGCGCGATGACGCCGCTTGCGAAGCTGATTGACCAGCGACCGAAGCTGGGTCGTCTTGCCGGTGCCGGTCGTGCCGATCATCATGGTGTGGCTCTGTTCGAGGCGCCATGGATAGGGGATGCCAGCGATTGAATAGGGCGTGTGGATGCCGAGGTCGACGCGGTCGGGAAGGCTCAGCTGGGCGACCATCGCCGGGTTGCGCTGAGGCGTGCCTGAGCGGCATTCCTGGCTGAACTGGTCCTGATTATGGGCCTTGATCTCGCGGACGAGGACAGGTCGCTCGACCAGCATGGCGCCGCGCTCGTGACGCTCTTTGAGAATGTCACTGCCGCGTTTGTTCGCCCAGGTGATGAACCACATGATGACGGGTGCCGCGACGATGGACGCGATCACAAAGGTCGCCCACACGATCCGCCAGGTCTTCTCCCACGATTCGACAACGGCCGGATGGTACGGGACGTAGCCCATGGGGAGATGGACCATCTTCCCGCCGGGAAGGGTGAGGTTGATGAGGTGGTATTTGTCGCCACCGACCCAGGTCCACAGCGTGGAGTAGCACCGCATAAGGTCTAGCTGGAACTCGTGCTCCTTGAGGCCGAGCCAGATGAATATGTTGAACACCACAACCGCGACGCCGACCCAGATCCAGAGCGGGATTTTGATGCCTGCCCATGTCATCTGATACTGGTGCGAAAGCAGCTGGGAGCCGCGGGTAAAGTTGTCCGCGTTGCGGGTGATCCGACCCCTTGCGGAGGCGTGCTGGATCGTCGCTGCCTGACCGTTGAAGCGGATATCGTTCCTACGCATGGAACGTCTCCAGGCGCTGCTGGGCAGCCTCGAGGAGGGCGGGTACGGCGTCCCCGTGATCCCGGGTTATGATGACGTCGATCGCAGCCTGCATGTACTCCAGAAGGAGCACCGTCCGGGTGATGTTGAAGGTGTGGCCCGCCTCCGCGAACCGGAGCCCTTGCATGAGGGCGGCTCGCGCAGCCTCGGCCCGGGAAAACCCGCGCTTGTCAGCGATGCGATTGAGTGCTGCCCAGTCATCGCCGTTGAGGCGCAGGGTCAGTACCTGGTGCTTGTCAGTCATCCCAGTCCTCGATCTTGCCGAGGCTGGTGGGGTTTTCGCAGGCGCAGTTTCGCCGATCAATTAAGTCGATGCAAGCTGAAACGTGTATCGCTAGCGATACCGAAAGAGTGTGCAATTGCAGCGGGTTAGAGACCGCCCGGTCCATGTATCGCCAGCGATACACGGTATCGCTAGCGATACATGTGCAAAACCAATGGCTTACAACCGCGGTCGCCGCATAGGGTGTGCAAATCCTAGGGACTGTCTCGGCGGTTCTGGCTCCTCGGTGTCGGTCTTCTTGGGGTATAGCCGGGATCCGGTAGAGCAGCGCGCCGCGGGCAGTCCCTAGGGCTCAAACCCAATCAGCGGGTTGAGGCGGAGCGGCTTTCCTGATTCACTGCGGGTGTGGCTCATGGGAGGTATGGCATGGCGCTGTTCTGGTTGTCGGACGAGGCTTGGGCGGCGATCGAGCCGCACTTACCCAAGAACCAGCCTGGTGCCCGGCGCGTGGACGACCGGCGGGTGATCTCCGGCATCCTGCATGTGCTCAAAGTGGGCTGCCGCTGGTGCGACTGCCCGGCCGAGTACGGGCCATCGACGACGGTCTACAACCGCTTCAATCGCTGGTCGCACCGGGGCTTTTGGCTGAAGCTGCTCAATGCCCTGGTGGATACCGGCGCGGTCACGAAAAGTACCTCGATCGACAGCACCTACATCAAGGCGCAACGCGCGGCGTTTGGCGCAAAAGGGGGCGCTCGACGCAGGCGATCGGCCGCTCTCGCGGTGGCTGGACCACCAAGGTCCACGCGCTCACCGACGTCATCGGCCGCCCCTATGCCTTGATGCTCACCCCCGGCAATGTCAGCGACGTGAAGGCGGCACCGGCTCTTCTCGAACGCGCCGGGCGCATGCGCTACCTGCTCGGCGACAAAGGCTACGACGCCGACCGGCTGCGCCGCTCGTTGCGCGATGTAGGAGCTGTCCCCGTCATCCCGGGCCGACGCAACCGCAAGCGCACCATACGCTATGACAAGGACCGCTATCGCGGCCGACACCTCATCGAAAACGCCTTCTGCCGCCTCAAGGACTTCCGCCGCGTCGCTACCCGCTACGACAAGCTCGCCGCCAACTTCCTCTCAGGTGTTGCACTCGCAACCGCTCTCGCCTTCTGGATGTGAACGAGTCTGAACCCTAGTCGATCGGAAACGTGGGATGCGAAGCGATCCCGCACCAACGGACCCGGCTGAAAGCCAAGGTCCGTCAACCTGCCGATGGTCCAGCGTCAGCCCGGACCAGGTCATTCCATCACCGGGTCATCAGGCCCGGAACCATCGGGCTATTGTCGGCTCGTCAGTGCGCTGGCATCGTGGCCCATGGAGGCGTCATCAACGGAAAGGTTCAGCACCTTATGGCACTGAGTATCGAACAGGAACGGCAGCAGCTTGAAGCCGAAGAACAGCGGCTTGCCGATCGTCGCAAGAAGCTCCTCGAACGGGAGCGAGCGGAACGCCTGAAGCTGGTTGAGCAGTCGGGCCTATTCAAGGCCGATGGTGCCCACTTCGAGAGTATCATGACGGCGATCAAGAAGCTCGGAATCGAGGAAGTCGACAAGCGTCTGACCGCTTAACTCGGGTCTATGAATCGGGTCGACGATCGAAGCTGAAGCCCTTTCAGCAAAAAGGAGAGAGGCCGAACGGCCTCTCCCTTCACCGTCGTCATTCGGGGTCGGAGACTGGTCGCGCTGAAAGCCAGGCAGGCATAAAAAAGGGGACACCGGCAGAGCCGATGTCCCCCGACACGACCGTCCAGGTTGGAGGCATTATGCCCAGACGACGTGTACCTCGTCTTCGGTCCGTTCGACGGTCGCGAGCCGCTCCAGCTGGTCGGCGTATCGTCCCAACCCGTCGCTATCGAGCCGACTCCGTCGCGCGGGGTCGGTGACAATCGTGCGGAGCTCCGACAGCGCGATCTGGCCGCAGGAGTCCCGGTCGATGCCGACCGCGTCCAGCAACGCGTAGGCGTTGTCGTTGGACAGGTCGATCGAGGCGGAGCCGTCGATCGACTTGGCCACGCTCATCATGACTGCGCCCTTTGTCTCGTTGCGCCAGAAGCGAATGTTGAGGCCCCGGAACTGGGCCTCTTCAACCACGGCGATCACGCCCGGATCATGGTCGAAGATCGCGCAGACGCTGGCGAGCGACCATGGGCAGACGCGTGCCTCGAAATTGTAGGCGAGGAACTCGTCTCCCTCGTCGCCAAGGCTTTCGCCGCGCTCGCGCGCGAAAGCCCGAAAGGCGGCGAGGTGTCGGACGCTCACGGCGACTGCCGGAGCTGAGGCGGATGCGAGAACCGACGCGGTGAAGCTGATCGTCATGCTTGTCACTCCCTGTATGACTCGCCCTCCCGATCCCCCTTCCTCTGGCCGCTTATGCCAAAGGCATGGCTGCTCTGGTCGGCCCGTAGGGGCCGGGTAGTCATGGTCGTCGGCAGAGGTCCCCCGGCACGTGCGAGGCGTAGCGAGTAGGCGACCCGAAGGGGTCGTCACGACGCGAGCGAGCCGTACCGCACGAACCGTATCGGAGAGGTGAAGGCCATTGGCATCGGCGAGGCGTAGCGAGCTGGCCGGCCGGATGGCCGACGGCGATGCGAGCGAGCCGGTGCG
Source organism: Sphingomonas aliaeris (assembly GCF_016743815.1). Classification (NCBI taxonomy): domain Bacteria; kingdom Pseudomonadati; phylum Pseudomonadota; class Alphaproteobacteria; order Sphingomonadales; family Sphingomonadaceae; genus Sphingomonas; species Sphingomonas aliaeris. Next base: position 38,195 of record NZ_CP061036.1, read on the forward strand.
GACCGTCATTGGCGTAAGCCCGGGCGCGTGCGATGCGTAGCAAGCGGGCAACCCGTAGGGGTTGCCGCGTTGCGAGCGAGCCGTGCTCGGGGCGAGGCAGATCCGTCCCGCTCCCGCGCTGGCGAGGCGTAGCGAGCTGGTCATTCCGTAGGGAATGGCCGCGATGCGAGCGAGCCGGTGCGGGGTGGTTGCCGTAGGTCCTAGGGCACGCGCGAGGCGTAGCGAGTAGGCGACCCGAAGGGGTCGCCACGATGCGAGCGAGCCGTGCCCGGCGTTGCCCAGTGGGTGCTTTGCATCGCGCATCGCGAGGCGTAGCGAGCTGGTTATTCCGTAGGGAATGACCGCGATGCGAGCGAGCCGGTGCGGGGTGGTTACCGTAGGTCGTAGGGCACGCGCGAGGCGTAGCGAGTAGGCGACCCGAAGGGGTCGCCACGATGCGAGCGAGCCGTGCCCGGCGCTGCCCTGTGGGGTGCTCTGCGGCACGCCTGGCGAGGCGTAGCAAGCTGGTCGACCGCAGGGTCGACCGCGATGCGAGCGAGCCGTGCGTGGCCGCTGGTGGCGGGGTGGAGCGGAAGCACAGTCCCACGCGGCGCGATGGGGCTCGATGCCCCGGAGCGCCGCCCCGCGCGACGAAAAAGGCAAGGAGGCTCCGGTTGCCCGGAGCCCCCTCGCGAGAACGGTGTCAGGCCCGACGATCCATGGCCATCGGGCGCTGCTCGGCGGCACGGAACACGTGGAGCGGGACGCCGGCGTTGCGGAGCTTGCGTGCGAAGTCGAGCTGGACGCCCGAGCCCTCGCAGACGATCGCCTCGACCGGGTTCAGGTTGGTGATCCGCTCGTTGCGGACGAACCCCGCCCGGTTGCCGAGCTTCCGATCCAGGCGGAACAGGATGATCTTGCAACCGCGCGATGCTGCCCACGCGGCCGCGATCGCGTCGCAGCCCTTCATCTGGGCGGTGGTCACCAGCACCATGTTCGGGATGCGGCGCTTGATCTGGTCCAGCCGGTCGTACAGCGTCTCGTGGTCGTGCCACTGCGCCCCGCCCGAGAAGGCGACCACCGGACCCTCGGGGTGATACTCGGCGCGGCGCTTGGCGGCTCGTGCGGCGAGGTAGTCGGCACCCTCGATCATCGATGCGGTGAGCTTGGACGACACCCTGCTGCCGCGGGTCGTGGAGAAGGGCCGGCCGGTCTCGACGCGGTACACCTCGGCGGCGTGATCCCGCATGCACTCCAGCGCCTCGCGGTTGCCCTCGAGGGTCTGGCACAGCAGCTGCGTCTCCTCCAGCTCGGTCGCGTAGATCTCCGACGGATCATAGGCGCGGGCCATCTCCCCCAGCTTCTTGGCGGCGTCGTCCTCGCGGCCCTCGACCCGCTTGGCCACCATGTGGAAGGAGTTGACGAAGCCCCATGCGAGGTCGGCGGCGTGCTCCTCCATCCGGGTGTCGCGGAACACGTCGAACAGGGTCCGCATCATCAGGTCGACCGCGGCGGCCGCCTGCTCGGGGTCGGGCATGTCCAGCTTCTCGGCGCCGTCGACGATGCTGAGCTTGGCCATCTCGCTGCCCTCGATGAACGCGCCGTCATAGGTGCGCAGCGTGCGCTCGTCCTGGCGGGTCTCATCGGCGATCTGCGTTGCGCGCGTGTCCGCCATCGTGCGGGCCAGGTCGGAGAAGTTGGTGTACTTGGTCATGATAGCCTCCATGAGTTTTGTTTCTCACCTTCTTGTGAGGTCTCTCATTCGGCATGCGGCGGTCAGGGCCGTCAGGGACGTTAACCGGGAAGCCGCGCCGAAGGCGTGGACCCCGGTTAACGCTCGCGAGTGGGGGAGCCGATTTTCTCGGCCCCATAGCGGAGCGAAGCGGAGTGGCGGGGTCGTGAAAATTGGGGGCACCGCTCGTCCTTGACGGTCCGCCAACCCCGCATGCCATGCTCGGACTCACAGAAAGATAGATTTGGTTTGGGTACGGCGACCGGATCGAGTGAGGACCGGCATTCGCGCGCCAAAGGCGTGCGGATGCAAAGCGGCGAGGGTAGCGCCCGAATGGGCGCGACCGATGTCGCTGTCGGTCCTCGCGAGACCGGTCGCCGTCCAGCGAGGGATCGTTACCCGAAGGGCGGAGACCCGCGGCACGCGGGGCTCCGGGCGGCGCAGCCGCCTAGAGCCCGGTCCCGCCCATAGGGCGGGCGCCCCTACCCTTCTCCTTCTTCTCGTCCACCATCGTCTGCGCCGAAACCATCATCGTCGGCGCGCTCCCATCCCGACCAGTCATCATAATCCGGCGGGGCCTCTGGTCCTGGGTCGTCGCGATCTGCGGGGTAGTCACCGGCGTCGTCTTGCGGTTCGGTCGTCTCGGGAACTTGGTTGGCATCAACGTCACGCCAGCAGGCTGGATCGCAGTGCAACATCGGTATTCCGCGGTGGACGAAGGGCTTGCCATCCAGCAGCAGAGGCCGCGATGCGAGGCGTCGGCATGGTAGGTTTCGGCAGTTGACGAAACCACATGGGGCGGCCAGCGGATCGACCCGTGGCGCGGGCTCGTCCTCATCCGCGACCTGGACAGCAGGCTCGGCCATTGGCTCTGGATTCGTGAACGGGTTCACGTCGGTATCGAACAGGTCCGCTTGCTTCTGCATGGTAGTCTCCATGGATCGGCGCATGGATCATGCACCGGGTGCTGATGGAAGACGGCGCGCGAGCACGCGAAAGGGCGGCACTAAGTGCCGCCCTTCCGGGTGGGTCAGTAGAACTCCACCCGATCGGCGATGATCTCGCAGCCGTAGCGATCGTTGCCGTCGCGGTCCTGCCACTTGGTGTAGTGGAGCCGTCCCTCCACCGCGACCAGGTCGCCCTTCTTGCGGGCTCCGGACACTGCCTTGGCTAGGCCGTTGAAGCAGGTGACCTTGTGGAACTCGGTCTCCTTGACCGTGAAGCCGCTGCCGTCCTTGTAGGTGCGACCTTCCTTGTTGAGCTTGGGTCGGTCGGTCGCCACGAACACCGTGGCGATGTTGGTGTCACCGGCTTGGCGCAGCTCGGGGTCGCGGGCCAGACGGCCGACTAGGTTCACGTTGTTCATCGAAGCCTCCTTGGTGGGGCCGGCGGTTTCCCCGCCGGGTGTCACCGAGAAGCGGGGCGACGGGGGTCACCGCACCGGAGCGTCAGCGCAGGGGAACCGCTTTCGCGGGGGTGGTGCGGGCAGCCGCGCTTCAGCGCGGCAACACGGTCCCGCTAAAGCGGTTGCGGTGACCAACGGCGGTCCGCAGGTGACATGAGACCCGGCGCGGGAGACCGCTGGCCCCACAAGGTCCGCGAAGCTTCGATGTGCAGCATCTGTGAACCGGCTGTGTCGGCCGCCTGGCCCGTGATCCCGAGCGATCGGTGCCACATCGGCGATGCCAGCATCGCTGGTCGATGATGCCGATAACGGGGCCAATCCGAAGGAGTGACTTGCCGGACGGTGACGCATGGCCGAGGAGATCCGGTTTCGCGGCCGCGTCGGTTCTCGGCTTGGCCAATGTGTCGGTTTCGCGGGGCGGCGTAACTCGGTCGGGTTCCATGGGCGCTCGCGCAGCCATGCGGATGGGCCTGGGCGACGCGCCGGCTTGAGCTCCGCGGACGACGTTGGTGGCCGTGACCCGACCCGGAAGGGTGTCACCACACGAGATGCCCTTCTTTGGGCGGGGCGACCGTGCGTAGTGAATGAAAAAGGGGACCGCCTCGCGAGAGGCGATCCCCTTTCGGCTCCGGCCAACCGCCTTAGGCGACCGGCTCGATCGGAGCGGTGCTCATGCCGAGGCCGTCATCCGGTCCGGCACCCGCGCCGGCACCGGCGAAATCGCCTGCGGCCGGGCTGCCGTCTGCGCCGAACGGCGGGGCGAGATCGTCCTCGCTTGCTTTGACGCCGAGCGCGGTGCCCACGTCGCGGCGCTTCTGCGCGCGCTGCCACACCAGGTTGTAGGACTCGTCCTCCTGCCGGAAGGCCGAGATCTGCAGCGGCGCGGGCAGCGACGGGTCGTCGATGCGGCCGTTGAGGAACGCCTCGCCGGTGTTGTTCGAGACCAGCTCGAACAGCGCGCCGACCTGCACCCAGGTCTTGTTGGCGGTCAGCGCGTGGATCTCGTAGCGCGGTGCGCGCGGGTTGGTGGACTGCACCGGCTTCAGCGCGATGGTCATCGCAACCGCCAGGGTCGAAACCCGGCCCATGTAGATGCCAGCCGCGTTCTGCTTGATCGAACCGATGTTCATGACGACGTCTCCTGTGCGTCTCTGGACCCCTTGTCCTGGACACCTTTCTCCATCCCACTCCTCTCCTCGGCCCCTTTCAGGGCCGAGCAGGGCGCGTCAGCGCCCATCATCGGCGCGCTCTTCGCGCGGCGATGGGCGACCGCAGGAGACGGCCCGGGAAGCTTCAGGGGCGCTGCCAGTGTCGTCCGGAGCGCGGGCGAGGCGTAGCGAGCCGTGTCCGGCACCTAAGCGTCTCGGATCTCAATGGTTTCGTCGTCCCCGTCGTCGCGCACGAGGGCGGGTCTTCCCGCACGAGCTGCGTCGATCGCGGCAGCAGGGCGACCGTGCCTGCGGCGATCATGTAATCCTGCGGGTTCGGTCCGATCGGAAAGTCGTCCCAGCTCAGGTAGGCGAGCACATAGAAGAGGCTGGCGGCAAGGACCGGACCGGCGAGGAGCAGATCGCGGGAGTGGAAGCGTTGCATGGCGATCCCCTCGAAGCGAGCGATCAAAAAAAGGGGCCGAAGCCCCCTTCCGTATCAGCCGAGGCCGATCAGCTTCGTGATCATTGGCCCGAAGGCTCCCCGAGGGCTCCGATGACCAGCACCGCGGCCAGCTGGACACGCGTGAGCGTGACCTTGTTCTCGAACTTGCCGTCGATGTTATCGAGCTTGCCGTTCATGGTCTTGAGCTGCGCCACCAAGTCGCGGTTTGCGGTGTCGACGGTCCTCACGATGAAGTCCTCCGTGGTTTCGGTCAGCTCCTGAGCCTCGCGGGGATCTATACCCGCCTTCAGCGCGGTGCGGAAGAAAGTGATTTGAAAGTTCGCCATTTCAACCTCCATTGCTCGATGGCGGTTCCGTCTCGGCATGCGGCGGTCAGGGTCGTCAGGGACGTTAACCGGGAAGCCGCGCCGAAGGCGTGGACCCCGGTTAACGCTCGCGAGTGGGGGAGCCGATTTTCTCGGCACCAGAGCGGAGCGCAGCGGAGTGCCGGGGTCGTGGAAATTGGGGGCACCGCTCGTCCTTGACGACCCGCCAACCCCGCATGCCAGACTTGGACGACATGAGAGAGAAGCATTGCCCCGACGCCGTCCGGCCGGAGTGAGACCCCGATGTCGTGCCGACAGGCACGGCGAGGATGGTCGAACGGAGACGGACGGCGCCCGCAAGGGATCGTTACCCGAAGGGCGGAGACCCGCCTGCGGGGCTCCGGGAGGCGGAGCCGAGTAGAGCCCGGGCCCGCCATAGGCGGGATGCGTCACCCTCCCTTGCTGGGTCAGGTTGAGCGCCAGCGTTCGACCAGCTCGACCATCGCATCGCGATAGCCCCAGGCGTCGGGGTACACGGTTGGCTCCTGAGCAAGGTATGCCATGACGATGATCATGTCCTCGGCGATGGTGGCGTCGGAGTTGCACAAGTGGAGGATCGGAAAGTGGCCATTGTCGGCGCCGTTCCACCAGGCGAGCAGGAAGTCCGCGGCGCGACCGGCTTGGCCGGTGTCGCTGCCGGCGACAACCAGCAGGCGGGTGAGGGCTTCGCCGGCGTCGTCGAAAGAGACGGCGCGGATAGCCGGTCGAGAGGCGGGAGCCGCCATGGCGTGATCCTTTGGATAACCGGACGGCGTGCGTCCGGTGTGGGGGTTCAGGTCAGCAGCGACCAGGCGGTTGCGGCGACGCCGTAGACTGACAGGACGGTGACGATCGTAGCGAGGAGCTTTTCGCCCCAAGAGAGCGGCCGGGCTGGAGCCCGATCCTCGAAGTCGATCATCGCCATCAGCGGAGCGCGACGAACGCCAGCATGGCGTTCAACAAGACCGAGAGGCCCAGCAGCGAGGCGAGGACGTTGCGATTGCTCCGCTGACGGGCGGCGAGTTGGGCGGCGGCGTCAGCGTCGCGGGTGCGCTCTCGGGCGATCAGCGATGAAAGCGTCTCGGACAGTTGCATAAGGACGGTGCCTGTGGCGCCGATGCTGCGAAGGCCCTGATCATCGGCAGGAAGCGGAAGATCTGCAATCAGGCTTGCGGTGGAACCGTAGTCGTGGAGCAGGCAGATGACGGTGTCGACGTCCAAGTCGTCGCCCTCCGTGAGTGCCATCCGCTCCCTAGACGAATTGATCACGCGACAGATGGCATCGACGCCGGAGTGGGTATGGCCGCTCATGACACGACCAAGAAGGCCGGCGGTTCGTAAGCGCCGTTACGAAAGTGCTCGAGGATCGCCTCATAGCTTCCGAGTTCGCGGGCCTCATCGGCGCCGAGCACGACGTTTTGGTTGTCGTCTGCGGTAAAACTGTGCCGCTCACCCTGTCCGGTCCACACGACGACTTCTGCACCGAAGGATGCTGATGCGCCTGACCAGCGAATGTAGGGCAGGTCATTTGCGCAGCAGAAGTCCTCGACGTCGACAACCTCTCCGTTGAGAACTTCCTGAGCGAACAGTCGAAGCGGTTCGTCTTTTGGGAACTGATTATGATCAAAGAGTTCGCCGCCCCACTCCGTGGAGAGACGTTCGACCTGCAGCACGGAAACGAAGTCGTCGACAAGTTTGGCGGGCAGGTGCCCGCCTATGGTTATCGATACGGAGACGCGGTCGCCCATGGGATTATCTCCAGCGGGAAGTGGCGAACTGGTCCCGGGCGCGAACTGATCGTCCCCTTGCCAGCACGTCATACCGCGTACCCCCTTCTCTTTTATCTCCGAGTCTTGCGGGGCATGTCGGGGGCTGCAAGCCGTTTCTGCAAAAAAGGGACGACGCGTCAGCGTCGCCCCAGGATGGCACATGGGCGGAGGCTGTTACCCATGAGCCTGCCCGGTCGCGGGGGAGTAGCGCACCGGTGAAGCGGGGCCGGCGCTAGCGCGCCGGCCGAACTTGTTAGGCGTCGACCGGTTCACGGCGACGACGGCCGCGGGCAGGCGGGGCGTCGAATGGAGCGGTGGTTTCACCCAGGCCGTCTTCGGCACCCGCACCGGCACCGGCGAGATCGCCTGCGGCGGGGCTGCCGTCGGCGCCGAACGGCGGGGCGAGATCGTCCTCGCTCGCCTTGACGCCGAGCGCGGTGCCCACGTCGCGGCGCTTCTGCGCGCGCTGCCACACCAGGTTGTAGGACTCGTCCTCCTGCCGGAAGGCCGAGATCTGCAGCGGCGCGGGCAGCGACGGGTCGTCGATGCGGCCGTTGAGGAACGCCTCGCCGGTGTTGTTCGAGACCAGCTCGAACAGCGCGCCGACCTGCACCCAGGTCTTGTTGGCGGTCAGCGCGTGGATCTCGTAGCGCGGTGCGCGCGGGTTGGTGGACTGCACCGGCTTCAGCGCGATGGTCATCGCAACCGCCAGGGTCGAAACCCGGCCCATGTAGATGCCAGCCGCGTTCTGCTTGATCGAACCGATGTTCATGACGACGTCTCCTGTGCGTCTCTGGACCCCTTGTCCTGGACACCTTTCTCCATCCCACTCCTCTCCTCGGCCCCTTTCAGGGCCGAGCAGGGCGCGTCAGCGCCCATCATCGGCGCGCTCTTCGCGCGGCGATGGGCGATTAGGGCGGGTCAGACCGTTGCCGATTGCTCGGTCTACGTCGTCAATCAGCCTAGCCGCTATGGTGCGCGCATAGCGGGCGAGTTTTGGCCAGTCGTGTCGACGGCTGTGATGGAACCCGCCATTCATGAAGTGGGGGTGGATGATGCCGATCAGAGCACGCACCCGTTTTCGCACGGCAAAGCCGTAATCGGCTGCATGATCTGCGGCCTTTGCCAGATCGTGACCGATGTAGTCGCGGTTCCAGCGGTCGCTAACGCCAGCGGCGATCAGCGCCGCTTTTAGCGCCAACTCGACAGATATCGCGACCATATGGAGGTGTTCATCAGAAACGTCCCGATCGGGGCTATGAAATGGTGCCCGTAGGAAGCCGCGAGCGTTGGCCAGTAGCAGTGCTGCGGTGGGCTCGGCGGCGTGGATTTCGTCTGACATGGCTGAAATCGCTCCGTCGTCTTGGCCGCATCGCGGTGGGGTTGGGGCAAAGCGGCACGCGGATGATCACGCGGCGTCGCAGTGTGGTGTTCAAAGATCGAGACATGGCACCGGGAGGTGAGCGCCGTCAGGCGATCGGTTCGATGTCGCGTAGCTCGACCATCTCGATCTTCTGGGTGCGCTCGCCTCCAACGGGGTCGAGGAAGACGTAACATCGGTCCGCGAAGCTGCTGCTGCAGAGGCGCCAGACGACGCCGGTCCGCCCAAGGAACCGCTCCGGGCCGAACTGAGAGTCAACGGCGCCGGGCGCATCCACAATGCGGACGCGCTGTCGTACCCGGAGCCAGTTCGCGGCGGCGCGTATGATCGCGCCGCGCTCTTCGTGGGACAGGAAGGCTGGGCGGTCGGCGCGAGGAGGGCCGAAGGTGGCGTGCGGGTCGCCTTTGATGCGTTCCAGCTTTACGGCGATCGGCTCGGGTTCGCGGCCCACCTTCGGTCCTGGCGCATGTCGGTGGTAGTGCGTTACGGTCGGCGCGCCGAAGAGGTCCGCCTGGAATCCCGTGATACGGATGGACGCCTGTTCGCGCTGGTAGTCGCGGCGCCAGTGATCGTCTTCGGTGAGCGGGCGTGCCGCCTCGGGGGTGGAGCGAACGATGGCCATGAGCTCGCCGAACTCGGCTTCCGAAATGTTCGCGACGATGGGGTTGTAGGGCATGGGTCCCTTCCAGCCGTAACCGGTGATCAGCCCCGGCCAAGCGCGTAGCTGGCCAGCTTCTCGCGGGCGGCGCGCAGGCGCACGATCGCGTGCTGGGTGAACAAGGCCATGGAGCTTCCGGGTTCGGCCGTGTCGAGACGCTGTTGCAGCGCCGTGATCCGGTGATCGATGGCATCGGACGTCACGAGGAGATCGTCGAAGGTCAGGACGACAATCGTCTCCGAAGCGAACAGCGTGTGGGTCGGACCGGCGAAGTTCAGGAAATGGGGCGCCACGTCGAATTGGAAGCGAAGAGCTTCCTTCACGGCGTGGCTTATCTGGCCGGCGTCATGTGCGAGCTCCGCAAGCAACCCCTCGCGCGTCAGCGCGGGGATCGGCTTCAGCTCGCCGTGCGCGGTTGTGATGGCGATCGGGTCGTCGGAGGCGATGCCTACGACCCGTTCCGGGGCGACCACGAGGATGTCGCCTTCGCGAACATGCGGGTCGTCGAAGCAGGCATTGTAGGCGAGCATGCTCGTGCGGAAGTGGTGGACGCGGTGCATGACCGTTCCTTTCGATTCAGATGTGGGCGACGCCAGCGCGTCATGAGTAGGTCGGCCGGACCTCCGGAAAGCTCGCCGGCGGCAGGCCGGTGAAGGCCAGCGCGCGGTGGCGACCGCCCGTGTAGGTCACCGACGAAACCGGCGTGCGGTGGCGCTGCAGGCGCTCGAGAAGGCGATTGGCGCGCTGCTGCGAACGGATTGCCTCGGCCTCGTCGAAGTAGAGCCCGATCACGCGCACGAACGTGCCGGTATCGTACCACCAGCCGCCCTCCTCGGGGCCGCCATATTCCCGGTCGGTGTCGTAGAAGGCCAGGATCGTTCGCATGGGAGGCTCCTCGATTCCTCCGGCCAGAGCAGCCGGTATCGCTTCTCCCGCTCCCCCTCCCCATCGGCCTTGGGCGTATCATGCACTGTACCGCGCATTGCACTGCAAGTGCATTGCGGGTGGTACGAAGCCGCTATGCGGCCTGCAGATCGAGCGTGCCCATCAATGCCGTGGCAGCGCCGAAAATCCGAAGGGTCGTTGCAATAGTCGAGCGTAGGCGAGCCTTGCTCGAGACGACGATCTCCGGGCAGAGAGGCGAGCCGTCGGCGCTGGCGTATCCCGTCGCGAGAAGACCGGCAGCGGTTTCGACCCGGATCAGGTGACCCCCGCCCGGGGCCGGTCCGACGTGCCTCGCGGTGAACTCGCCGAGACTTCCTCGCAGCCCTTGGATGACCTTGCTCCAACGGATATGTCCTGCTGCCATGTTCGCATCGGCTCCATGGCCTCGATCGAGCCATGTCCGCAGGTGTGCGCGCTGCTGGAGCCGCGTGTTGCGGGTCCTCTCCATGGTCCGGCAGAGCGGGAGGGCGTCGGCCACCTGGTCGAGAAGGTCGAGGGAGCCCTGCTGAAGCGCTATCAGGATGTCGTCGAACTCGCGGCCAGCAAGAGCTTCGCGGAGTTGTCGTCCGGCTCCCACGACGTCGAGGGCAGCCTCCGGCTCGTGCAGGTCCGATCGGCGTTCGGTCTCGGCGAGCATGAAGCCGCAATTGGCGAGGATAATGATGGTCGCCGTCTCGGCGCCCGGCCGGGCATGGATCATGTCCAGGAAGTTCCAGGCTGCACCGGCTTCGCCGATCGTGTCGGCCTCGTCGAGGATCACGAGGCGGCGCGACCAGCGTGTTGGGCGTGGTTCGTCGCTCGGCTTCGGCCATGTGCTCGGCAATGGCCGACCTTGGGGTGATATCGACGGGGCCGCGGGCGGGAAGTTGCTCTCTCGAAGCAAGGCGAGGTTGGTGCGACGCGCGGCGTCGAACAGGTCCGTCCGGTCACCCCCACCATCGGTGAAGCCCTGATCATATGCTCTGCGTCGGACGGCGATCGGCTCGGTCGAGGGGATGCCGTCGGGATAGTGATGGAACCAACCGACGTGGGCGGCATACCAGCCATCGGCGTACCGGTTGGCGACGTCCCAGCTATAGCCGTATTGGCTGCGGCCGCGCAGGACCGCGATGTCGCGGTCGTTGCCCTTGCCGTGGCGGACCTGATCTTCGGTGAAGGCGAAGTTGGTCGCTTGGCGCTCCCTTTCGGCAGCGTCCCGGATCGCGTCGTTGATCGGGCGCATCGCGGCGATGCGTTCGCGGCCTCGGTTCATGCGCTCTGCGAGCGGTGCGTCTGCGGGCAGGTCGGGGAAGCTCCGCCATGCGGCGGCGATCGCTTCGGCGTGTTCTGCGGATCTGCCCCTGCCTCGCCAGGTGCTGGGGTCGGTCGGGTCGAAGTCCTGAGACATGGGCGGCCTCGCGGATGGTGGCGGAGCGCCCGCTTCTCGCGGTCCGGGCGCCATTACCGGATTAAAGGTTGAGCGGCGTCGGCACGGCGAGCCATTCGGGCTCGTCGTTGGCGATCGGCTTATCGAGCGCGGCGGCGTCGGCTTCCGAGAACACGGTCGCGGTCGCGAGTGAGCCGAACCCATCGGTGTTGTTCCAGAAGGATAGTCCGTGCTCCCGATCCCGTGTCGCCAGGACGAAGCCGTCCACGCCCTCGTGTGGACCGGCCTCGATCCGCTTGAAGGCGTGTTCAAGGATCGACTGGGTGCTGTGCCACTGGATGCCGGCCGCGGTGATGATGACGCAGCCGCCCCCGAACTCGCCGACCCGAAGCCGGTCGCAGTCGTAGGACCAGGAGAACCCGCAGGGCAGCGCAGACTTGCAGGCCCGGAAAATGAGGTTGGCGACTTGATCGATGCCGAATTGATCGCCGCTGAAGGTTACGCGGACATGGTCAGCGGTCTCGGCGTCCTCGATGTCGATATGGGCGTCGAGGTACGGGAAGTTGCGATCGTCAAAAAGCTCGAGGAAGCCTTCGAACCGGCTATCGCCCTTCGGCGGGAAGACGGTGCGGAAGCGTTCGTCGAGTGTTTCATACGCGGCCGCGAGGTCGGCGTCCTCTCCGTTGGTGTCGAGGAGGTCGACGGCCTTTTCCGCCTCGCGCAGAAGCGCGGCGTCCTCGCGGGACATGAGCAGGGCGAATGCCGCCTTGGTGAAGCTGTTGGACATGGTGCTCTCCGATGATGTCGGGGGTTGCTGTCAGGCGTTCGCGGCCTCGGTCAGTCGCGCAGCTGCGATCGCCGCCTCGTCGGGGAAGGCAGCGGCGAGATTGCTGTGCAGGGCTTCGAAATCGGGGATCGGGAATCGTCCGTCCGGCCCCGGCCGGGTAACGTGAAAGGCGCTGATCAGGATCTCGACAGGGTTGCTCCGGACCATGGTGGGGGTGGTGTCGTCGTAGTCGACGGGCGCGCGAAACCCGGCTTCGAGCCAGGTGCCCAGCCCTTCTTCGACGGCTACCGCATATTCGCGGACGGCTTCATCCAACTCGTTCTCGACGTGGAGGACCAGCGAGACATAGCGACCGAAGTCATGATTGTTCGACAGGCCGGTCAGCCGGCAGCCAGGAGGCGGAGCGCCGTAGCGGGCGATTATCGCGTATTTGTACGCGAGCACTTCGAGCTTGTTGAGGGTTTCGAAGTTCGGCGTCTGGCCGAGCTGCGCGCATGGTTCGTTGGCGGGTGTGCCGCCAATGTCGACGAAGTAGGGCATGGGGATCTCCAGCGGTCCCGCTTGGACCGCTCGATCCCTTCCCCTCTCCTTCGCCCGCTCCCCGTCCAGGCGGTGCGTCTGCGGTGCGTCGGCCTCGTTCTACCCCTTGGGGAACAGTCGGCGCTTGACCTCGGCCTGGTGCTCGCCGTCGGACCTGCCGAGTGTCTTCATCCGATCGGTCTCGAGGGTCGCTCCCAGTTCTGCCGGCAGGCTCGCCCAAGGGCGGGCGGCCGCGATCGCGTCGGCTGCGGTCGGCAGCTCGCGGAGGTCGGTGCCCCTCCAGAAGAGGATCTCGTCCTCGCCGGCCATCTCCGGGTCGGGTCGCATGACCTGGACGAAGAAGGTGTCCAGGGGTCGATCCCATCCGATGGCGACGGTGTTCTCGCCTTGAAGGCCGGTGAAGACGTGTCTGCTCATGAAAGTCACTCCCGCTCGGGCGATAACTGCGTCGTCCAGTTCGTTGATACGGTCAGAGGGTTACCCAGGCCAATTGCCACGGCCGAGGCCCGGGCTCGAACCGGACCACACCGACGATGTCTTCGACGCCCATCGCGACGCATCCTTCCAGCCACGTGACGTAAGATGCAGACTCCGCGAGGTCGGCGTCCAGGAGATCGTCCAGCATCGAGGCCTCGCGCGCGGTCTGCTCGGGGAGTGCATCCCAGTCCAGTCCGTCAAGGAACCGGCTGCGCCGCTCCATGAAGCGGACCAACCGGTGTTCGTCGTGCTTGGCGATGGCAATGGCCTGTTCGATACGCATGGCTCGTCTCCTCCAATGGACACGAGCTCTCCTCCCCCTCTCCTACCCGTCGGCACGACGGGTCAGGCTCCTAGCTGCTCCCGCAGGACGTCGGAGCGGATCGGATAAGCCAGTCTGGGCAGCGCTCCGCCAGTGCGGCGTGCTTTACGGGTGAGCTCGAAACAGTAGGTGAAGAGCGGGCTCTGGCGGGCGCTGGTCAGGATATGCGCCTCGCGGCATCGATCTAGCCAAGCGCGGGGATGCTCCATCGGCCTCGGGCGCGGCGCTCCGAGGCGGACAAGCTGGTCAATCGCGCCGGCATGGCCGCTTTCCAGGTTGCGGATCTTGGACAGCGTCCGGTCCGAGATGGTCTCCCCGGCGATGCGGAGCACCTGCCGCGGCCTCGTTCGCCCGCGATAGGCCCCTGACAGGGCGGCATAGACGCCGCCACAATGGCCGAAGGCTGGGTCCGAAAAGCTGACGACGGCTTCGATCCGGGGTCGCATGAGGCGCAGGAGACGGAAGGCTCGTGAGGCGAAGAAGCTTTCGCCGTTCGCCGCGACGCTGGGCAGGCATAACAGCCGCTGCAGGACGCAGCCCTGGGCAGGATCTCTGAACCCGGTGTGGCGGGTGATCACGGCTCCTGTCGCCGGCACCCCGAAGACGATAAGCCCAGATAGAGCAGGCCTTCCGGCTGCGCCTGGGCCGAACAGCCCTACGGCGACCTGTGCCGCGGGGTAGCGCGGAAGATAGTGGTGGTCGGAGATGAAGGCGCGCGCGGTCGTGTGGTCGACGATGTCGACGGCGTAGCGGCTTGGGTCGATCATGGTGTCGCCGGAGACGAACAGGTTGCGCCGGTCCCGCCAGCGCTGGGTTCGGTCGGTCAGCATGACGGGTCGCACCGTCGCGTCTGCGGCCTCGTTCGTGGGCGGGGACGGTTGAGACACCGGGCGATGTGGCCTGCATAGACTCCGACGGCCGACCAATAGGCTGCGAGTGGCGGCTTGTGCGTCCGCCAGCTTTTCTCGGCACGTTGACGCGCGTCCAGCTGCAGGTCGAGCAGCACGAGGCGGAGCGCCTCCTGGGCGGCCGGTTCGAGATCGCGAAGCGCGGCGATCGCCGGCAGGCTGAGGATCGGATTGCGGACGTCGGCGCGTGCCGAGCGATCGATCACATGAACCATGTGTCGATCCCGTCGAGATCGAACGCCGCCTGGCGGTTGTCGATAGTGAGGGCCAGCGCGCCGGGCTTCACCCAGATCTCGCGAGGCGAAAGCGTGAACCGCTCACCGGAGTCCGCAAGGAGCAGCGTTTCGCCGACGGTCGTGGCAATGCTGCAGGACGCGGGCGGCGGGATGGCGTTTCCGACCCATTCGCGCTTTTCGGCGTCGGACGTGCCGATCAGGTCGACATATTCGGTGGGATCGAGAATCCCCTGGATGACGAGGAGTTCGGCCGAGGTGAACGGGCGGTGCCATGTACCGTCGAGCGCGACGATGCGCGCGACCAGGCGATCGTCTTTTGCAGGGAGCGCCTTGGGGTAGCTCTGAGATGGCGCTTCGGCTTCGCGAGGGTCGGCGATCGACCAGCTGCCGTTGTTGTCCTTGGCGTGGCCGGGGATCGCCTTGGTGTGCTGAGTCCAGCCAACGATCCCGTAGTGGCTCTGCGAGAGGTAGTTCTGCCGGTCGCCGCGGGCCAGTCCCCTCGGCCTCGGGTCGGCAACCGACAGCGCTCCCGAGCCGACACGGTCGGAGCCGGTGACGGTAGGCGCGGCGGCGGTCGCCGGCACCACGCGCACCTTGTTCGCGTACTGGCCCATCTCGCCGGCCCGGTAGATCGGGTCGGCAACGACGAAGGCACCCATGCCGGTGGTCGACGCCCCAATCACCGCGTTCGCCGGGCTGTCATAAGGGCAGACCCGGTATTTGCCGTTGGTGTGGCGGCCTGCTCGCGCGCGCGGGTCATCTACGGCGCCGGCCTGGTCGGTGATCGCGACGATACGGAACGTCGCGGCTGTGGGGGAGCGGTGGGCTCGGGGGTCGGAGACGGCGTTTGGCCCCGACCCGACCCACATGTTGGCGGTGACAACGCCGGCGGGTCGATCCCAGGTGCGGACGCCGAGCTGCACGCTTGCGGGGTGACCATCGATGCGAGGATCGGCGACAGAGTGAGCGCCGGTGGTGGGCTTCGGAGATCCGGTCACCACTCCGGTTGCAGCGGCCCAGCTTACCACACCGAGAACATGCCGATGGGTAGCGGGCCCATAGGCGGGCGTCGGATCGGCAATCGTGAAGGTGAGGTCCGAGATGCCGGCGGTAGCGGCGGCGCTTCGGCCTCGGGCGCGGATGCACGGGTCTGCCACGCTGAGCGCTCCCCGGCGACGTGAGCGGCTCCGCTCACAACCCGGGCCGCTGCGTCATAGGGCGCGACCGACAGGAGGTTGGTGTGGGTTCCTGAGCGGTAGCCCGGCCGGGGATCTGCGACCGAGAAGCTGCCGTTGGTCGGGCCGCCACGGCTGCTGACCACGCCGACATGCTCGATCCAGTGGCGCACCCCGAGATACCCGCTCCCGTTGCGCGAGCAGAAGGCACGGGGATCGGCGACCGAGTAACGACCCTGGCCCGGCGCGCGGGCGCTGGTGACCAGCGGGCTGCGGTCTTCCCAGCGACAGACTCCGTAGGCGTTGTCGCGTAGCGGCACCTCGGGGCGTATCCCATAATCGCGCAGCAAGCCGTTCTCGACCGCGAGCTTGTTGAGCGATCGCCAGTCCGATCCGGCCTCGACAAACGCGAGCCTCACCCAGGTCTGCCACTGGAGCGACGGCACCCGGTGCATCGGCCCTGCAAGCGGATCTCCGGGCAGCGGCATTTGGCCGATGACCTCGCCCACGCCCCGCAGCGGGTATTTACGCGGCTGGTAGATGAAGGGAGGCACGCGTTCGGCGTGGCGCGCGATGAGGATGAAGCGCTTGCGGCTCTGCGCAAGGTGGCCGAGCTCGCCGCAATCATGGCGATCCTCGTTTACCGAGTAGCCATAGGCACGAAGCAGCGCGATGATCTGGTCGAGAAGCCAGCGGCCTCGGGTCTGGATCCGGGGGACGTTCTCGATGAGAATGATCCGGATCGGATCGTCCTTGTAGGCCTCGAGGGTGAGCCAGATGCCGCGTAGCGTGAGTGCGTTCAGCGCCTGGTACTTGTCCGTCAGGCTCTTGGCCTGTGACAGCAGACCGCTGAAGCCCTTGCAGGGCGGGCTGAGCAGCATGCAGGTGAGCGCGCCCAGGGCGGCGCGGATGTCTGCGGGGACGGCCTCGCGCCAGTCCCAGTCGGGTTCGCGTCCGTGGAAGGCGCGATACTGGTCGCGGCTGAAGAGGTCCATGACCGTGCCGGGCACGCCGGTGAGCCGCTCGAAGTTGCGGATGGCGCCGGGATCGACGTCGATTCCCCCGGCGCACTCCCAGCGCGCGACCATGTTGCCCACGCGCGGGCGGGCCTGGTTGAAGCCCTTCGCGCCGGCACCGATGCCCGCAAAGAGGTGCCCGTGGCGGTAAACTCGGGTGATGGTAGACTGAAGCATGGGGCCTCCGGATGGTTGTCTGGGCGCAGGTCGCCCGCGCCGCTCACCTCCTCGATCCCCCTTCCCTCTCAGGCCGCTTCGCGGCGCTCGTTGAAGAGATCGGCCGCCCATGCCTCGACCCATCCGGCGGTGATTTCGTCGTGGTCGAGGTCGCCGCTCTCGATCAGGTCGCGGATCTGCTGGCGGGCGAGCGTGATCGCGTCTTCCCATGGGTCGACCGGGCCCGGCGATGGCGGAACCGCCTCATCGGCCTCGGGCAGGAGCCGCGAGGGAGAGGCCGTGCGGGCGCATTGCTGGCGATACCAGCGCTCCAGATGGTCGGCGACGAGGAAGTCTGTCTTTCGGACGCCACGCCGATGGGCGTCGTGGCGTGCTGCGATCCCGTAAGCTTGGGAATCGATGGAGGCGACCCAGTGTGCGAAGGGGGCGAGGTACGGGAGGGCGTCGCCCTTCACGCCGAAGGCGTGCAGCCTGGCGCCGATGGGGAAGTCGCGGCTGAGCCGCTCGACAATCGCGATCAGGCCCTCCGGTCCGTGGATCGGACGGCGGCACATGCTGCCGATGCCGACCACGGTGCCGGGGAGGATCAGATCGTCGAGCTTGTCGAGGCACCGCAGGTAGTCATCCGGGGTGCGGCCCTGCAGGACCGGCATGAACCTTTCGCGGATGCCAAGGTCAACGGCTCGCGCGTGGCACTCGCGGTTTGTCGCGATCGTCCGGGAGATCCTGTCGCGGACTTCCTCCCGGTCGTGGGCGCATTCGACCTCGCAGCAATAGTCGGCGCTGGCGACGCGGCGGAAGGGGTAGGACGCTGCGAGCGCCATGTAGTCGTCGATCGACCATGGCATACCGTTGTACGCCACGGTCATTGTGTAGCCGGCGGAATCGAGGTCGATGCTGGCCAGGTCGGCCACGTTCGCCAGCGTGCTGGTCCGCCAGCCTGTCCAGTCGCGCCAGCCATCGGCCTTGCGCCACCTCGACAGGCAGTTGGCCGAGATCAGAACCGGCGCGCGCAGTGCGACGGCCCGCTCGAGGAGCGCTCCTCTCGCGAGGTGCGGCAGTCCGACGATGATCTCGATGCCAGACGGTGTGATGGTCGCGCAGGGGTTGGCGACCGCGCCCATCACAGGTCTTCCCGCAACATCATGGTGAGCACGCGACGCGTGATGCTGGCGTCGGCGGGATCCTCGGAGCCCCATTCGAAAGCCTGATCGTAATAGTCGATCGTGAAATAGACCTGAGTGTCGTCGACGGTGAACTCGCCGCGCTCGCGTAACGTGTCGCCTTCGGCAAACTTATAGCGTCGTAGCTCCTGCAGGAGTCGCGCCTGTGCGATTGCTTGGGACGCCACGCTGTCGGTCGAAAGGGCTGCCAGGCAGGCGCGCGTCACGGTGACGCGCGCTGTCCGGTCGAGCCCTTGGCGGCAACGATCATTCAAGCGGCCGATGGCTTCGCTGCGGGTGCTGGTCACGGTATCGATCATGGCGATGTCCTTTCGCCTGAGGGTTCGTGGTCAGGCGGCGAGCGCGTGCGGTGCGCTGCGGCCTTGATCGGGGAAGGCGGCGTGGAAGCGGTCCAGCCAGCTGGCGAGTGTCGGCCGTTCGCCGATCGGGATGGCACCTGCGACGTCCTGGAATCGGATCAGCTCGGTCGGCGCGTCGCGGACGATGCGATCGACTTCGTCGGCAGGCAGGAGACGCTCTTGGCGGATGAACATCGTCATCGACCCGGGGCGTGCGCGGGTACTGCGTCGCCAGAGTCCCTCGACCGTGTGGAGCCGCGGTGCCGCTCGGGCCTCGACCAGAACGATCAGGCGGAGGCACCATGTTGGCAGCTCGCGGATCTCCTGGGGCGAATTGGCGATGCACACCCAGCACGCCGATTTTGGCGGAACGGGAAGGCCCTCGGCCTCGATCCGGCGAATGCAGGCACCGCGGTCCCAGCCCCATTCGCGCAACGGAGACTGGCAATCATAACGAGGGTCGTCGATTGAGAGCGCGTGGTTGGCGCGCTTGGTATCGCGCGGGCCGGCATCGTACCCGATCAGGCGCACGACCCGTTGGCCGCGCTCCCATGCCTCGATCGCTGGCTTCCACTTGGCCAGGTAGGCGTCCTGCGGCGCTTTCTTGTATTTGAGGCTGCAGCTCGACCCGCCCAGTGACTTGCTCGGGAGCGTCGCGTTGGTCAGGCACATCTCGAGGATCCCGTAATACGGGGGCCAGTGCTTGAACCGCTTCGGGGTGTAGGAAACGAGCTCGAACGGGATGCCGCGGTCGCGCATCCACGGCCGGATCACGTCGAGATAGGCGTAGGTCGCCGGCTTCTCGACGCCGGTGTCCGCGCTCAGGCACAGGTCCGGCGCTTCGCCCCGGGCGTGCTTCTCGATCAGCAGTGCGGTGCTATCGACCCCGATCCCGTAGGCGAGCACGACGGGCGGCGGCGGGATCACGATGCGTCTGCCAGGATGGGCGTGATCGCGATAGTCAATTCGCCGCTGGTGACGGTTATCGTGACGGCGCGATCGTCCGGAACCAGGAGCGAATAGCCCGAGAGGAGGTCGCGGAGGCGTCGTTCGAGCGCGGCATCCTGACCCTCAAGCAGCCGAACCATGCGCTGCGCGGCGTCGCGCTGGAAGCGTTCCTGCTGGGTGTCGTAGCTGTCGGCGTCGCTGTCCTCGTTCGCCGAGAAAGCGGCGCTTTCCAGCAGGTCGGCGACGTCGAGCGCCGAAACGTCGCAACCGCGGCGGACGAACACCGCGGTGTCCAGGGCGGGGTAGTAGAACTCCGAGCTGGTCCCGAACGCGACGTCGGCATCGCACGCGACCTCGACTGACGCGCCAGCGTGCGAGAGGGTGGCGTTGAGGGTGATCGAGTCCGCCCAGCCGTTTTCGGCCTCGCACGGCGGCTCGATCGTGTCGGATACGGTGAAGCGGTGTTCACCCTGTACGATGTCGAAGGCCAGCGTCTCGATGCGCGCCAGGGTGTCGTACCAGCCATAGCCGGCGAAGGCGTCCTTAGCCTCGACCAGCGGGCCCCCGAACGGGTTGTGGGCGGTGATCGCGCGTTCGGCGGGCTGGGCGATCAGCGCGTCGAAGTCGGGCATCAGCACCATCGACGCTCCGGCCTTCCGTTCGCCGGTCTCGTAATTGCGCGAGGTGTCCGCAGCCGGTGCTACCCAGGCGAACAGGTACGGCTCCGCCTCCGGGAGCACGATCCCGAGGTCGCGGGCCTCACACCATTGGTCGAATGCCAGGCGGTGGCATCCTCTGGCCGCAATCGCGCGGTACAAAGCGCAATGCACCGCAAGTCGGAGCGCTGCGATCCCGTCGTTCTCGACGACTTCCTTGCGAGCGGGGAGCACCAGCTGGATGCCGGGAGCGTTGACGATGTCGACGCGGGCGATCCAGCGGCCGCCCCGGTCGACTTCGTGCAGGTGCGGCAGCCTGCAGGGTATGGTCACCCCATGGAAGTTGAGGTTCGGGTCCGTCACCGAGTGGTGGTTGGTGGCGACGTTGAAGATCCCGATGCGGGTGCCGTTCCCGGTTTCGACGTGGACGGCATCGGCCAGCCAGTCGTTCTGTTCCTGAGCGGTATCGTTCAGGGTCACGGCGACGGGAAAATGGCGGGACGCCTTGGCGACGTCGCTCTCGATCGTCTTCACCCATGCCTCGGGCATGCGGACGGTGATCGATGTCCCGTAAGGGATCGGGTCGGAGGAGATCGCGATCGGCCGGCTCGTCTCCCAGGCCATCGCCGGGATGTGGGCCATCCAGCCTTGGCGGTCAGGCTGGGAATAAGAGCGGATGATCACGTCTCTGCCGGCGAGGCTGAAGACGCCCATTCCGGCCGGGTCCTCGGCGCGGCGCGTGTCATCCGACCATCCGGATCGGCCGAGGGTGACGATCGACGCGGGATCTGCGATTCCATGGCCGTCGTCGACGACTTGCAGGTAGGTGGCGTCGCTTGCCGTGATGACGGTCACAGCGACCAGGGTCGCGCCGGCCCTGCGTGCGTTCTGGAACAGCTCGCAGACGACGTCATAGGCGGTGTTGTTGAACAGCCGAGTGACCTTGGTGATGGTCTCGGGCGCGACGGCCGTCGCGATCATGGCGGGGATCATGGCAGGCTCCTGAAGCTGGCGTGATCATCCACGCCCGCCTTCCCGCTCCCCCTCCCCTTCGGCCTTGGTCGTGACGGGCAGTTCCAGATCGAGTTCAGGTTGCTGGTCGTCGGCCGGGGGCGCATCCGCGTTGGGAACCCATCGTTCGATTGCATCGCCCTCGCGTTCGCAGCGTTGACAGGTGGTGGAGTCGTAGGTCGACAGCAGCGACCGTTCCTGCCGGTCGCGATCCCAGACCGCGGCCGCGTCCTTGACCAGGTCCGCGCTCCCGCAAACGTCACAGATCGGCGTGACAGGGTTCCGGTTCACGGGTTCCATGGCATCGGCGGTGCAGACGCTCCAGTCGCCATAGAACTTGCCGTCATGCGGCAAGCAATCGCCGGCGAGTTGGATGGCATGTTCGCCGAGCCCGTCGTGGAAATGGATTTCCGCCTGGGGGAAGAACTTTTCCAGCACCGCTTTCGAGCCGCGGATCTTCACCTCGCTGCCATAGGTAGTGTGGACGTAGCTAAGCGGGCCGATCGTCGGACCGGCAGCGCCCCAATTGCTCATGTCCTGATCGGGCGTGGCGCGGCCGTGGAAGAGGTAGAGATAGAGGCTCATGGCATGAACTCCGCAGAGGGGACGCGCGCGAGCGCAAGGCGCAGTGCATTTGCACCGCGAGCGGCTGTCGGTCAGAGGACCGCGATTTCCTTGGTGATCGGGGCGGTGCTTTCGACCTGCGTCGCACCAAGGCTGTCAAACGTCTCGACGTCTGACCGGTCGGCGTACCGATCCTTGGTCACGAGCCCGTAGATCGGGTTGCCGGCATAGCGGGCGAAGCCGAGGGCATCGACGCTCGCTACTCGCCGGAAGACGACACCCACCATGCCCGTGGGCACCCAGTCGGCCCAATCCCCGGAAGCGCTGGTCGAGGCGTATTCTCCGATCACGGCCTGATAGGCGGCGCGGCGGCGCAGGACGTGGCTTTCCGTCTGCGGAACCTCCTCACCTGTGAAGGCGGCGTAGCGGTCGGGATGCCAGGCCCGGACCGATCGCCGTGCGTTCTCGACCTGCAGTCCAATGCCGGCAGTCGGCAGGCGGCGGAACTCGGCCGCGAATGCGAGGAGGACGAGCGCCCAGTCGACATCCTCTTCGTAGAAAGGGTCGTCTCGGCGGAGCGCCTCGGGGACTGCCGCCTGGCGCTCGTCCGAGAGGACGTAGCCGCCATGATCGGCTGTTGTGACGTGCCAGACCCCAGGCAGGACCTGGTTGGTCGTGACGGACGCTCCCCATTTGGTGTCGAGGGGCGCAGCAGTGGCGGCGAAGCGGGTCATCTGTCGTCTCCTTCAAGGAACGACGAACCCCTCCTCCTCTCCTTCCAGCTTCAGGAAAACATCGGGCCGCGGGCGCGTTGTGCGGCTCCATGAACGACAAGACCGAGCATCCGATGAACGTCTGGCTGTTCGCCGGTTCGTCTGCCATCATGGCGCTCAGCGTCGACCGTGATGGCGAAGGGCTGCCGGGCGAACACGGGCCGTGGGTGAGGATCCGGCCGGTGACGCTGGAGCATGCAGACGAGGCCGAGGCTCGCGCGCTCATCCGGGAACATGGCTTCTGCTGCTTCGACGCGAGTCCCAGCAAGGCGGAGGATGCTATCCGATGCGAAGCTGATCCATGATCGCCGCCTCCAGGCCGTCGGCCTCGAGGTCCTCGCCATGGATGGTCACGACGGGGGCGATGCTCCGCAGCTTCTCGACTTGGCGAAGTTTGAGCCCAAGGCTGTCGGCATCACTCGCTGTGACGATCTCCAGGACGGCCTCCATCACCTCGCCGGTCGTGAAATCGCGCAAATCGAGAAGCATGTCCGGGCGCATGTCGCCGGCAGGCGTGGCGACGTCGAAGAGGAGCCGCTTGAAGCCGACCCCGATGCCACGGCGTCGCAGCCGGTATTGCAGGTCGAGCAGGCCGACGATCGTCTGGCGCTCGGCGACGTTGTGGATGGCGACGAAGTTTGAGGGGCGTGCGATCGGCTGGGCGTAGGCGCGCAGCGCGGCGTAGCCCTCGCGCGGGTTGTGCTCGCCGACCACGGCCAGAACGAGGTACGGAGCGCCGATCTGGCGCTGGTGGATCCCGATATGGCGGATTCGGTTCTTGACCTCGAGTTCGCGGCCTTCGGCGAGCGTGATCGTCGTTCCCGATATATCGACGGCGTAGAGGAGCAGGAACGCCTGCGGCGCGTGGCCGCTGGGCCATTTCTTGGCCGCATCTCTCAGCTTGGCGAAGACGATCCCCCGATCATAGGGGTCGATGTGCGTGTAGAAGTGCCGGGCAAGCGGGACACCCGGCGCTATTTCGACGCGCTCGGCTGCGCGACGCATTGCGGCGAACTCGCTCGCCATCGACGTGGTACGCGGCTCGCCGGCTTCGAGCGGCTCGACGGCATTGACGTGAGCCATCTCCATCAAGAGCCACAGCAGGCGCGCCAGACGCGGAATGGCGACACCGCGGGTCCGATCGTCAGGCTCGGTTTCCTCGGGCAGTTGCGCGAGCTTCTCGGGCGCCAGCCGGTGGGCGGAGAACATGCCGTCGGGCTCGTTGATCGTGCGCGGAGTCGCCGTGGCCTTTTCGCGGATGCGAGGCGGTGCCTGTTCCCGGTAAAACGGGCAGTCGAGGTCGTGTTCTGGACGGCGCTGGCGGACGCTGGTCAAGCGGCGCAGATAGTAGGTCTCCGCCTCCGACAGGTAGGCGGGCGACAGCAAGGGCGGCGGTTCAGTATCGCCGAGGCAGCTGCAGGCGATCCATTGGTGATGGTCCCGGGCCTTCACAACCATGATGACCGACGCACGATGGTCGCTGTCCTCGCCCTCGCCGGTGTACCAGCGAACAAGGGCCTCGCGCACGACGTCCGGAACGGGCGTGCGTTGCTGCAGTCCACGGGTATCGCGCGGGACCAACCACATGGGGAACTCTATACGATATTATACTTGCAAGGTCCACGTTGTTCACGGTACGTTCACCCGCAAGGAGAAGTCTGCCATGAAGACCGATTGCATCGAAGCCTTCGACCTCGATCTAACCCTCAAGGACGCGTCCAGCGATCCGAGCATCCGGCCCACTCGGCGGATGATCGCGGCCGCATGTATCGGTCTCGGTCCGGAGGACGCCTATTACTCGGTGCGTGAGTTGCGCGAGGCAGTGGAGTGGATCCACGAGGGCGAGCCTGCCGGAAAGCGCAAGCTGACCACCATCCTTTCGAACCACTGCGACGACTTTCAGCGGTGCATCTACTACGCGCTCGCGGGCAAGGGCATCGTCCTGGTCCTAGACGATCTGCAGTGGCTGGAAGGGGTGCTACAGGCGCGTGGCAAGCTCGCCGGCGAGTTGCTGCGCGGCAAGCGTCCGATGCTGCCGCTGGTGTCGCCCTATGTCGCCTCTGAGCCTGACGGTCCCGTGGGGAGGTTCGACGTCGACTTCGAGATCGGTCCGTCGTGGTCGTTCGACCCCGGCCCGGATTACGAGGCCTTCGATCGGGTCGTCGACCCGAAGCTGTCGCTCTGACGGCAAAAGAAAGGCGGCCCTGGCTTGAGCCGGGGCCGCCCGTCTTGTTCGGGGGGTGTAGGTTCAACGCCGCTCGCAGGCGAGGCGTTCCCCGCGACGCCATTTCTCCGGCTCGATCCATTCGCCTGAGTGAATGCCTCGTCGGTGGCGACGCGCATCCTCGAACACCTCGACGTAGCGGGTCGCCCGCTCGGGATCGTTCTTCAGGTATTTCGTGGCCGGCACGGCGAACCCTTGGGAGATCAGTTGCTCTCCAAGATCCAACCCGTTCACGCTGACGATCGCGACGGGACGGCCGTAGCTGCTGCTCCCGACAAGGCTGATCGTTGCCTCTCCGCTCCTGAGCATGCGTGCGGTCGCGTCCTGGGCGACCTTGCCGCACGGGTAGCAGGACCCCGATCGCTCGCACTGCTGCTTTTTCTCAACCGAATCCGCGCCCGAGAAGCGGAAGTCTATCGAAACGGTGTCGCCGTCGAGCGCGCGGGCATCGCCGCGGACCTCTGGTTGGGCGATCTCCTGCCCGGGGCTGGCGCTGCACGCTGACACGGTCACCGAGAGGAGTAGCAAGAGCGGCCTCATGCGAGGCGCATCTCGAGCTCGACCTCGGGCCCGTCGACGCTTTCGGCGACGACCCGGAGGGGCTGGAGGGGGTTGCTGGTCCGAAGGATGGAGACACAGTCCAATCCGTCGTCCATCATGCGTGCTGCCACGCGCTGGGCGTTCTCGCGGCTGCAGAGCGTTCGGCGCTTCGCGCTCAAGGGCGAATGGTCGTGGAGGGCGATCATGGCCATGATCCTGGTTTGGGTGAGCTTGTTGATCAAGCGAACACGGTCTTGTGAACCTTCGTCTCGGGGACGATGATCCAGGCCAGCTGGCGGAGGCCACTGAGCCTGTAGCCGGGGTAGCTGCAGCCGGGCTTTGCGAGCCCGATCTTGCGGCCCCGCCTGTGGACGATGAACTCGTCACCTTCGTAGCCGTCGGTGAACTTCACCGGGGAGGGAAGACGGATACGCATCCCGTGCTCCAGCGGTCGCGACGCGCGCGCAAGGTTATCGATGCAGCGCCGGCGCCAGTTGAGCGCGGAGGGATCGTCGGTGTCGCCGAGCAGAGCCAGGATGCGCTCCGGGCATTCGGCTTCGGACGGTCCCATGTGCTCCGTCATATCCTTGAAGCCGAAGACGTAGCCCTCCTTGTCGCGAGGGTTCCACTTGACCAGGCAGACGACGGCGAAGGTCGGCTCGTCGACCCCATCGGTACTCGGCACCGCGGCCGCATAATAGACTTGGTTGCGGAGGCAGGAGGACGCGACGATCCGAAGCGCCCTGCCCTTTCCGGCGTCAGCCCGTCGGTCATAGGTGAATTGGGCGTCGAGATAGGCCTTCGGGGTCGTGTGCGGGTGCATCGACGACAACGGCATGGTGAGCCAGCCCATGGTAGATCCTTTCCAGGTTGGGCCGCATCAGAGGCGGCGTGGGTCAAGACGGTCGGCCAGCGCCGGATCGTCGGCGAGCCGCTGGTATCGGCCCATGATGTCCGCGATCTCGACGGACACTCGCTCGTCCGGCAGTTCGTCGGTAATTTCGAGCAAGAGCGGGATCGGGTCGACCATGGCCTCGGGGAACACTGTCGACAGGACGGCCGTATCGATCCTCGCGGCCATCAGATGAATTGCCCTTGCCTGCAGGGACTTCTCCCGGCAGGGCGGCATGGCCAGCCACGCAATCGGAGCGATCACCTCGCTTATCCTGGCCAACAGACCTCGCCCGTGGCCGAAGTCGCTATGGTAGTGGATCTGGAACACGCGTTCCGGCGAGAGGGCGGCGAACGAGGCGTAGAGCCGGTACTGGTATCGAGGGCGAGTCCCCGTCACGCGGACGCGGGTGGCGAGCAGTTCCATCCCGGGTCAGCCGAACAGGGTCACGCGTTCGGCCGAAGTGGGTGCCAGCCGCAACTCGCGGCGCACCCGTTCGGCAAAGCGCTCGGGGTTGAGGAGTTCGCGGATCGCTGCGAACCGGCGTCGATCGCCAAGATGGTCGTCGCGGCCCCTGACGCGTCGGAACGAAACTTCGTAGTCTGGTCCGAGCGCTCCCAACGAGAGCTGAACCCAAACTTCCTCGCCGTGGAGCGTGATCTCTCCGGAAGCGGCCGGACCCGACCGGTTCGATCGGATGGAATAGCTGTCGTCGGGAAGGCAGAGGGCAGCGGCCAGCTTGTGCATCGCGCGGCGGCCATCGGCGTGGAAGAGGTCCTTGGCGGCCGCATCATATGCCACGCCCCGGATTGCCAGCGTCAACAGGGCGGGGAAGCGCTGCAGCTCGGCGATGCTTTCGGTAGCCCGGCGCCGCAGGATGGCGTCGTCGGGCATGCTCTTGGTGAGCGTGCCGAGATGACGCGCGAGCAGGATTACCGCAGCGTCTGCCTCCAGGCTGACGCCCGCGTTGCGGCAGTCGTCGATTGCGCGCGACAGTGCGTGAAGGCCGCTGGTGATGGTGGTCAGCGCACTGGGATCGAGCGCCTGCTGGTGGCGGAAAGGCACGTCGTAGGGCATGGCGGTCTCCGGGTCCTGAGCGCGTCTCGCGCTCACCATCCCGCTTCCCCCTCCCCTTCCCGCCTTCAGAGCATCAGGCCCGTTGGATCGGAGGATCGCGCCGCTGCCGCGAACCCCCGCTCCCAGGCGGCCGCAAGCCGGGTTCCTGCTCGGTAGCCGCAGCCGTTACCAAAGACGTAGCAACGCCAGCCCGCCCGCTCGGCCTGCCAAACCGGGTCGGGTCGGGTCGGGCCGAGCAGCTGCATGAGGTCGAGCTTCACGATTGGGCCTGTTCGGATTGCGCGATCAGCAGATCGACCGCTTGCTCCACAGCCGTCTCATCGTCGTTCACGACACGAATGCCCGGACGGGTGCGGCGCACGGCGTCGGCCACGGCGCTCATCGAACGCCCTTTCAGCGGGTAGCCGAACACCTTGCCGTCATCGATCACGACCAGCTGTTTCTTGAAGGAGCGACGGAGCCGCTTTGCCTCCTCGGTCTTCGTGATCAGCGCCGCGACCTCGAACTCGAGCGTGTGCTCGAGAACGGTGTCGCCGAAGTGCGTGGGCTGCCGATTTGCGGCGAGCCAGGCGTTGACCGACGCCTCGCTGACAACGCCGACCTGATGGAAGTCGTCCGCGGCGCCATGGCCTCGGTTGGACGCCAGGAACGCGCGCGCGCCATCTACCCAGATCTCGGCGGTATAGCAGGTCGTCTCCTCGGAGAGGGCGTTGACGACCTTCAGCTTCTTCAGCTCGATACGCATGGTTGCGTCTCCTTGCACGGGGGATCATGCGGCGAGCGCCTCGGGCTCGTGCCACTCTGCCGTCTCGTCGTCGGCCGGGGACGCGCTGGCGGGCCGCGCAAGGTCCCTCAGGTAGTTGAATGCCTGCTCGGCCTTCGACGCGGCCTTGATGATCGCGCTCGAGTCCGATTTCAGGATGCGAAGCCAGTGCTCGATGTAGCTGGCGTGATTGTCATGCAGGTCGCCGGGCAAGCCCAGCTCGGCGCAGACGAGGCATTGCCCGATCGACGCTACCAGTTCCTCGAACGCATAAGCGCTGTCGCCAAACTTCTTGCCGAACTCGCGTGCAAGACGCGACGCCGCACCCGACCAGTGGGTGTATTCGTGCCCCAGGGTGCTGGCGTAATGATCGTCCGACCGGAACGCACCGCGGTTCGGCATCTGGATGTAGTCGCCGATGGGCGAGAAATACGCCTGGTCGCCGCCATGCCGGACTGTGCCCGGCAAAGCCCCGAAAAAGGCATCGATCGACGCGCGGTGTTCGGACTCGACCCGCGGCTGTGGCGGCGCGACGGTTGGATAGTAGTAGGTCGGCAGCCCGTCGATCTGATCGACGTTGAAGACGATGTAGGACCGCAGGAAGCGAATGTTCTTGGTCGGCTCGGTGCCGGTGACGCGGTCCGTTTCGGTCTTTGAGAAGCTGGAGAAGTACACGCTCAGCGAGCCGCGCTCGCCGCGCCGGACCTGGCCGCCCAGCTCTTCGGCCTGGCGATAGGTCATCCAGGTGCGGCTGTTGTAGCCACGAGCGTCGCCGATTGCCCACAGGTAGAGGGTGTTGATCCCCGTGTAGGGCGTACCGCAGTGACGCAGCGGTCGGCCGCCTGCTCCGGTCAGTCCCCAAGGACGTGACCAAGGCAGAACGCCGGCTTCGAGCTTCTCGATGATCAGGTTGGTAATTTCGGCGGCGACGTCGCGGCGTGGCGCGTCGGGCTTGCGGCGAAAGGTCATGGCGATAACTCCCCAAGGGGCGGCGTGGCGCCCTCGCGAAAAAGAGCGGCCGTCCCATCGGAGCGGCCGCAAGGTTGCCCAGGAGACAGTCGGGCGGGGTTATTCGGCTGCGACGAGCTCGTTCTCGTCGTTCACCGCGCCGGCATCCGCGTCGGTGTCGTCGGTGTAGTCGTTGACCTCCTCGCCGGACAGGTCGTGGTCGTCCGATCCGGTGCCGCTGTCGTCGTCACCGAGCCCGGTGTCTTCGACCAGCTCGGCCGTACCAACGGCGTCGAAGCGCATGGCGTCGGGCACCCATGCGAGCGCCGCCTCCTTGGTCTCCGCCTCGGTGATCGCCTCGCCGGCGAACAGCTTTTCGCAGCTCGTCGATATCTCGCCCTTCTTGGAGCCAAGATAGCGGGCCGCCAGAGTGGCCCCCCCACCTCGGTGAGGGTCGCCAGCAGCGTACCCTTCGAGACGCGGTCGAAGAAGTTCTCGCAGGTCGGCCGCCACCACTTGGCGACGTCGATCTCCAGGATGGAGGCGAGACGGGCGTGAAGCGGGTTGGTCGTGACCGCGCCGTATTCCTGCTTCGCCTCAAGCGAGTCGGCGACCATGATGGCGAGCCAGGCCGCCTTGGCATCGTCGGAAAGCGCGCGGAACGCCTCGAACCGCTCGACCGGCGAGGCCAGCTCGGTCCAGCTGGTATCCAGCCCTTCGCGCGCCTCGGCGATCGCGATCCGAGCCTGCGTGGGCGCGAACTCTGCCGGCATCTGCGGATCGTTCGGCCGGCCCGCAGTGATGGTCGTGCCGGAACGCCCGTAGTTGCGGGTGCGGTCGACCATGGCGAACAGCGCATAGTCGAGCGCGAGCCCGGGATCGCCCAGGATCGAGGCGGCGAGGATGTCGCGTCGTTGGACCGCGAGCTCGTCGTGGAGGCGAGCGCTGAGCGGCTTTCCGCCCGGTGCGACGGCCTCGGGCGGCAGAGAGGTGGTGTCGCGGCTCGATCCTGCCGGCTTGCTGTCCGCCTCGTCGCCCGGCGCGCGCAGCGGCGCTTCGCTGTAGTAGGTGGTCTCGAGCACGAGCTTGCCGGTCCGGTCGAGCATCAGGAACGTGCCGACCTGCCCCTTGATCTCGTCGGGCAGCACCGGCGGCTTGTTGTGGAGGTTCTCATATTCCTGCTGGAGCTGCTCCGTCTCGGTTTCGAGCGCGCCGTAGGCGGCATCGTCGAGGCTCTCGTCGTTCATCTCTTCGGAGATGGCCTCGATCCGCTCGGAGATCTCAAAAGCGCGGACTTCTTCGGCTTCGCTGAGCGGTGCGGCCGCCAGTGAAACGCGGTGGAGGTCCGCTGTTGCACCATAAAGGTTGGTCGTGACGATCGGTCGGATCCAGGCGAGCCCCTGTTCCTCACCGAGACGCTTGGCCTCGGCTTCCATGATCGTGCCGGCGAGCGACTGCGCGATCTCGGGATCCGACCAGCGGTCGCCGTCCTCGTTGAACAGTTCGCGCTCGATGCGCCCGCCAGCGGCGACATAGGCGTCAGCGCCGACCAGGATCGCGACAGGGTCAGTCGCCTTCATGGTGTCGTTCGAGATGGCGCGGCGGATCTGGTCGGCGTTGATGTAGGCGCTGTGCCGATACTGGGCGAAGACGCGCTCCTGCTTCGCGCGGTCCTCGGTCGAACCATAGGCCTTCGCCATGTCCAGGGTGATCTCGCCGTTCGCCAGCGCCTCGAATACCGGTTCCGCGAGGTTGGCGAGCCGGAGGCGACCCTCGATAAAGCGGCGGGTCTGGCCGAAGCGCTTGGCAACAGCATCGATGTCGCCGTCCGATTGCAGGAAGTGCTGGAACGCGCGGCACTCCTCCGCCGGCGTCATCACCTCGCGCTGGAAGTTCTCGGTCAGCGAGAGCTCGCGCAGGTCGTTGTCGTCACCGACGACGATCTTGACGGGCACGTCGTAGTCGGCCGCGACGATTTCACCCGCCTCGGCGAGCATCATGGCTCCAAGGAAACGGCGTTCGCCGGCGATCACCTCGAACGAGCCGCGGGGTTTCGACGGCGTGACCAGCAGGTTCTGGATGATGCCGCGCGCCCGGATGCTGGCGGCCATGGCGGGGATATTCTTGGGCTGCGTCGTGCGGACGTTCTTCTCGGACTGCTTCAGCTTCGCGAGTTTGACGGTCTGGGTCATTGCCAGTCTCCTGAGCGTGGTTGGTGTCCGACGAAATCCCTCGCCGAACACCCTCCCCGCACCCCCTTCCCTTCTGCTCCGTAGCTCGCGCAGCGACATGCACTGCGCCTTGTACCGCGCTTTGCACTGTGGCGGCGTCAGCCGTCCGATTGTGCCGTCAGGCGGGCGATCACCTCCGAGGCACCCTCGTTGGGTACAAAGAGCCTCGTCTTGTACGAGACGATTTCCGTGTAGCAGCCGATCGACTTCAGCCATGGCAGTTGCGCGGCGGGGGCACCGACAACCTCGATCCGAGGCTTGCCGTTGACCCGAGCGCGCTTCACCTCGCATGCGAATGGTCGCTTGAGGACGATCGAGCCGCCTTCCAGCGCGGCCTTCGTAATTTCGTCCGGGCTGAGGACCTGGGGTTCGTCCAGGCCGAGTTTGTTGAACAGCCCGTGAAGATCCCGGGGAAGACCATTCGGCCAAGCCAGGAACGGCCTTCTCCGTCTACGACGCGGTTCACCGCCAGGTGATCGCTCGGTAGCGCCGACCAGATCGGGAGGAGCAAGCCGGTGGCCAGCCGGATCGTCTCGGTGTCGACCTTGGTGCGGGCTTCCTCGGTCTCCACCTCCCAAGCCCTCTGGAAGGTCTCGCGTGAGCACTCCTCCCAAGCCGTCTCGTACATGTCGTCCATCGTTAGATATTCTCGACGCGTCGGCCGCATCAGCTCGACCCGTTCGACCGCGACACCTTCCTCGGTCATCCCCGACCTGGAGGCGGTCCGCAGCGCGACTTTCCCCGATCGGCCGTTGTGCAGGAACACGGCGGTGCCGTCGCTGTCGGCAATGCGCAGCACCAGGTCGAGCGACACCGGCTGGCGCCGTCGGGTCACCTCGATGGTAAGGAGGTGCGAGGTTGCACCCGTAACGGCATCGGTCCGCAGGATCGTGTCGTCGAGCACGGTCGCGGTGTCGACGGCCATCGTTTCGACACCGACGTCGAGCGTGCCGGCATCCCGGGCTGCCGCGACACGGGTTTCGACGAGCGCTAGGAACTCGTCGAAGATGAGGTTCTGCAAGCCGATCGGAAGCGCGAGGAGGCGATTGAGCCAGCGCTGAATGGGTGGCAGGTCGTCCTTCAGGACGCCGTCCTTGTCTTGCAGTTCGAGCCCGGTCCGGTGCGTAAAGTCTACGAGGTTCGTGCTGGTGAGCTTGCCGGCGATCAAGAGGTGATACCAGGTGATCAGGGCCGCCTTGGCGTACTCGGATTCGAGATTGTCGGCCGGGTCGAAGAGGTTCTGGCCGCCTGTCTGGCGCTGCCCGCGCGTCAGCGCGCCCAAGCTGTCCAGACGCCGCGCGATCGTCGACGTGAACCGCAATTCGCCTTTGCAGTCCGTCGTGACGGGCCGGAAGAGCGGCGTACAGGCCTGATGGGTACGGTGTGTGCGGCCCAGCCCCTGGATAGCGCGATCGGCGCGCCAACCCGGCTCCAGCAACAGGTGTACCCGCTGTTCCTGGTTCTTGACGTCGAGGCTTGCGTGGTAGGAACGGCCGGTGCCTCCGGCGTCGCTGAACACGAGTACGCGCTTGGTCCCTGCCATGAAGGCAGCGGCATCCGCCTGGGTCGCGCGGGCCGAACGGGACTCCAGCCTTTGGGTGCCGTTCGCGGTGCTGACGAGCCGCTTGGTCCGCCCGGTAACCTCGGCGACGTTGTCGTGACCGAAATGCTCGAGCACGCCATCGAGCACGGCCGCTATCGGTGGGAGTGCGCAGAGCTGCTCGATCAGATCGTCGCGGGCCGCTTCTGCTTCGGGATTGGTGACGGGCGTGCCACGTTCGTCGAACATCGGCCGGGACCGGATCTCACCGGTGTCGTCACGGTACGGCGTCATCTGCTGAACGGGAAATGCACGCTGCAGATAGTCGATGATCGCTTCTCGCGGGGAAAGGTCGAGGTCGAGCTCGGCCCGTTCGTCCGGCGAGAGTTCGCCTAGGCGCCTGTCCAGGATCGCCTCGGCGGTGCTGACCAATTGGAGTACGACGGACTGACCGGCCTCCAGGTGCTGGCGCACTGCAGCGATCACGGTCGGCAGCTTGCACGATAGAAGCACCGCACCGAAGAAACGCTGTTTGCAGCTCTCAAACCGCGAGCGCGCGGCCGCCTTGGCACCGGAGTTCAGCGTGTCGCCCTTCAAAGGATCCACTACGCCAGTGAGCTCCAGGGCTTTCTCCATGTTGCGGTGGATAATGCCCCAGGCGTCAGCGTAGGCGTCGTACACCTCCACCTGCTTAGGGGTCAGTTCATGTCGCAGGATGTCGTACTCGACGCCGGCGAAGCTGAGCGCGCGGGCGGTGTAGAGGCCGGTGGCCTTGAGGTCGCGGGCGACGAGCTCCATCGCGGCGATCCCGCCCTGCCGGATCTCGGTGATGAACGCCTCGCGGTTAGCGAACGACGTCTCGGGACCCCACAGGCCGAGCCGCACGGCATAAGCGAGGTTATTCACCTCGGAGGCGCCGGTCGCGGACGCGTATAGGACACGCGCCCCGGGCAAGCGGTTCTGCAGCACGACGCCGGCAATCCCCTGCTGGGAGCCCTTCTTGGCGATCATGCTTCCCTCGCCGCCCGCAACGCCGCCCATCTCGTGGGCTTCGTCCCATGCGATCACGCCCTCGAATTCGTCGCCAGCCCAAGCGATGATCTGCTCGAGCCGGCTCGCATCGCCCCGTGTGGAGCGCAGAGTCGGGTAGGTGACGAAGAGAACACCTTCGCTCATCGCGATCGGCTCGTCGATCTTCCAGCGGGAGAGCGGCTGGACATCGGCTGCGAGGCCGCCAAGCGCGGTCCAGTCACGGATCGCGTCGGCATGCAGGGCCTCGTTCTTCGACACCCAGATGGCGCGGCGACGCCCGGCAAGCCAGCTGTCGAGGATCACGGCCGCGACCTGGCGGCCTTTGCCCGCGCCGGTGCCGTCTCCCAAGAAGAAGCCCTTGCGATACCGGCTGCCGTTCTCGTCAATGATGAGGCCGACCCCTTCGGGATCGGGACGGAAACGGCCGGGAATGAACTGCGTCCACGCGTGACCGGCGTACACCACGGTTTCCAGCTGCGAGGAGGACAGGAGGCGGTCCTTGACCGTTCGCTCCGGCAACGCCGGGACGTGGGTGGGGATCGGCGCGGGGATCGAGCCCATAGCGACCGATTCTACGAGTGCGGTCGGGTGCTCGCCGGCACTGTCGAAGACGATGCGGCTCGGCCGGTATGGCAGATAGACGCCCGTCTGCTCCGCAAGCGGTGCCGGAGTTTCCAGGACCTGGTACGTCACGGGCGCGACCTCGTTCCGGGCGCGCGCGCGAAAGACGCGAGGCGCGGCTGCGGGCTTCGATCGGACGCTTCGGAAGAGGGACACGGCCCCTCCCCTCGCAGCGGCAGGCTTCTCGACCTCGTCCGAAAACTCCAGGCGTTCGGGTACGCTGATCTCGGGGAGGAGTTCGCGCACGGTCCCTCGCTGGATCGTCACGTTGTTGCTCTGGCCGACCGCTTTGTCGAGAACGTAGAGGCGGACCGCGACGCCGGTGCCGTGCTTGCCGTATGCGTCGGTGAGGCGGATCGAGGTCCTGACCGTCACCTGCTCCAGCGTGGTCGTCCAAATCTGGCCCATGCGCGCGGAGTTCGTGAACCAGTCGGGCATGATCGCCGCCACGCGGCCGTTCGGGCGGACGCGCCGGATCGCTGCCTGGAGATGTCGAACCGCGGCAAGCGAGTCCGTACCGTGCCCGATCGAGCGCGAGAATGGCGGGTTCATGATGATCAGTGTCGGGCGGGTCGACGCTGCCATCGCGCTGCCGATCGTTGCGCCGTCATGAGCCGAGATTGGCGCTTCTGGAAAGACCGCCTGCAACCGGGCGCGCCGCGCAGGGTCGATCTCGTTGAGCTGGAGGGCCGTGACCGTGGGAAGCTGGGCCACCAGCAAACCGTTGCCAGCGCTCGGCTCGAGGACGATGTCGGAGGGCATGGGAGCCGCCAGGATCAGGGCGACAGCAGCTAGGTCGAGGGGTGTCGAGAACTGTTGCCACTCGATCTGCTCCTCGCTTCTCACGGTCTGCGTTGGAAGCCGATCGAGCAGCACTGCAGCTTGCAGCACATCATCATGTGCAACGTGCAAGCGATCTGTACTGCGGTTTCGCATTGCAAGTGCAAGTGCAAGCTCAAGTACCTCGAAGCTCTCGCGCTGGGTCCAGCGGCCGTCGGCGTCGGAACCGCCGAAGGCGGTCGTCATCGCCTCGTTGAGCAAGGCGCGCGTGATCTTGTCCTGGCCCTCAAGGCTGGGAACGAGCCGCATCGCCGCAGCGGTGCAACATGACGCACGATCGCGTGCGGCGTCGAACAGGTCGTTCATGGGGATCTCCTGGCTCTGTGGCTGCACGACGCAGCTCACCAGACCAGTCCCCCTCCCCTCTATGCTCCGGTTCTGACGTCGGCCCAGTCGCCGAATTGCCTCGGAGGCGGCATTCGCCGGAGATCCAAGCCACGCGGACGGTAAGCTGCCCACGCTTTCCGACGGGCGCGTCTTCCCTCGGGATCGTTGTCTTCGGCGAAGATCAACGTCCTGACTGAGTCCGGGATGTGGACGCGGTCAAGCCTCGCGGCGCCAAGCGTCGCCCAGCACGGGATGCCGTTATGCTGGGTGAACATAGCTGCCGTCTCGAAACCCTCAGCAAGCGCCAGCGTGTCCGTCACGCGCATGCCCTGCCAGCTCGCGCCAGCCGGGGTCCCCAGCATCACCTTCTCGAGATAGCCTCCGTGTTCGAGGTCGAGGAAGACCCGCTGAACGGCGCGCAGGGCTAGACCTTCTCTGGCGGCGACTATCAGCGCAGGGAGGAACCGGGTGGTAGGCTTCGGTCCCCAAGGGCATCGGGGGTGAAACCGGAGGTCATCGAACCCGTCGCGGATCCCGCGCTGCCTCAAGTACACCTCCGCAGGCGTGCTGGCGACCGGGACGGCCTCGCTCCAAAGCCGCTCGACATTCGGCTGTCGGCCGTGCGGTGCCGCCTTTGGCGGCTCGTAACGCTGGCCGGGCCTCAGCCGGGAGATCTCTCTCAGCACGTCGTCCGCGTCGCAGCCTGCGAAGCAGTGAACGAGGATCCCTTCATGGCCCTGCCGGACCGAGAGGCTCGGCGTCTTGTCCTGGTGGGCCGGGCAGCGGCACATCGCGAGGTAGCCGCGCCAGGTGCCGCCTAGGGCGCCTACGATATCGACCATCTGCTGCGCGGGTTTAAGGGCGACTAGAGTCATGGTGCATCCTTTCTCATGATGCACTCGCCCCCTTCCCTCCTACTCCTTAGCGCTTTCAGCCAGCGCCAGAAGTCGGTCGAGCGCGTCCGGGTAGGAGAGCTGCTCGCGGTCGCAATAGTCGTTGAAGCGGGTGTAGGTGGTGGGGGTGATCCTCATGGTCACCGACTTGCTCTTTGTCTCGCGCACCCTGCGACGACGCGCCGTTGGCGCGGACTGGTATTCGTCGGGCAACTCCATCGGGGCAGCGCTGGGGCGAGGGGCGGGAGTAGGGCGCATTGCTGAAAGATCGAGACCGCTAGCAGCGGGCTCACGAGCGGCGCGGCCGAACTTCTTGGGTTCTGGTGCTTCGCTCATGCTTTGACCTCGGATGTGATGATGGCAACGATCTCCCGAAGGAGGCTTTGGACATTCTGGCGAGCGCGCTCGGTCCGCGCGAGGTTATGGGCGTCCAGTTCCTCCAACGTCATTCGGTAGAGAAACATCGCGCGATAAGCGTCGCCCAGGAACAACTCTGATGAGAAGACCGGTGCCGCCTGGCGCGTCTGCTCCATGATCTCGCGCTCGGCTCGCGAGGTGATGGCGGTCGTGCGCTGGGTGAACAGGATGCGGTGGGGGAGGGGCCTCTGCCGAGCACGCTCGATGAACTCGAGCCGGTCAAGGAACTCGATCGATCGCTCGAGGTCCGCGGCCGACGCACGCTGAGGGATGATGAGCATGTTCGCTTGCAGCGTGGCGTACATCACCTGCTCATTGATTGCCCCTTTCACGTCAAGGATCACGAAGGGGTATTCCTGCGAGGCGTCGTAAACGGCTGTCTCCAGCTGCTTCTGCGTCATCTTGTGGCCGTCTTCGACCACGATCCCATCCTTCAGCTTCCAGTCCTCGAACCAGCGATAGAGGGAGAGCTGGGGATCCGTGTCGATGACGTAGACCGTCTGCCCCGCGGACCTGATTTCCGAGGCTAGCGCGAGGGCGGTAGTGGACTTGCCAACTCCGCCTTTGATGGATCCCACGAGAATGACAGCCATGACGGTCCCTTTGTACTGCTAACCAGCATTACAGTGCAATGCGCGTTACATGCGTCTTTGCATGTGATTGGCGAAGCGAGCTACACCTTGCAAGCACAATCGCACTACACATTGACTTGCGCCGCGCTGTGTAATGCGCTCTGCACTGCAACGGTGTAAAAATATTCCACGTTGCCAGGCCTGAAGGCGTGTGGTCCTTTGCTCGCTATGGCGAAGAGGATGATCCTGGGTGCGAAGACGCTGATCGGCGTCGCTGCCGGCGCAGCGGCGATCACCAGCGCTGCCGCTCAGCAGGTCGAGCTAGTGCCGTTCAGAAGCGTCGGTGACGGTGTCGTGATCGAGGTGGGCAAGAAGCCCGCTGCGAACGAAATCCCGGCTGCTCTTCCGAGCGAGGCGACGGCGCTCTCGGCGGAGATCCTTGCGCAGGACTTCGCGGGCATGGCGCCGCCTCCGTCGTTCGCGCCGGCGATCGCCATGGCACCGGTCGAGCGGTCGTCCATCCCAGTGCCCCTGTGGATGCAGACCGGGAAGGTGACGACATCGGGTCTCGCGGCCGCGGCTGCGGTTGCACCGTATCTCTACAGCCCAGCCCCATGTTCGATTTCACCGTACCGTCCTCGGGGGGACCTGCCCATGTACCTTGAGCAGCGGCGCGCACGCTATTACCCGCTGATCTCGGCCGTCGCCTGCGAGGCTGGCGTTCCCGTCGGGCTGTTCGATGCGCTCGTTGCGCAGGAGAGCCAGTACAATCCGCAGATCGTCTCGCCTAAGGGTGCGGTGGGTCTTACGCAGCTGATGCCGGGCACCGCGGCTTACCTGGGCGTGTTCAACTCGCGCGATCCGCTGCAGAACCTGAGGGGAGGGGCCCGCTACCTTCGCGAGCATTTGGACGAGTTCAAGAGGGTGGACTTGGCGCTCGCGGCCTACAACGCAGGACCGGGCCGGGTTCGTCTCAACGGCCGTATCCCACCGTTCCGCGAGACGATCGGCTACGTCTCGGCGATCACGCGGGGCTGGAGTGCAAGCGCGTTTAAAACCGCGACGATTCAGACCGCCGCGCTGTCGACCAACCTGCCGACATTCCGCGGTGCCCAGCTATTCAACTACACGTCGACGAGCGTCGCGAACCCAAGGTAATTGGCGTAGAGCATGGCGATCGCGAGTATCGCCGGCACGCCGAGCAGGTAGTTGAGTTGCCAACGAACCCAAACGCGCGGAGCCGCGAGAACCTTGTCCATCACCGTGGTCGTGGACAGCGTCCTGCTTCCCGAGCGATAGTCGTGGACCGTCTTGATCACCGCGATGATCGCGCACAACGCGACAAGCAGTCCAACTGCGGCGTAAAGCGAGATCCACGCGTCGAGTTTCGCTTGCGGCATAAAGGCTTCTTACAGCGAAGAGACTTCCGACGCCTTAACGGAGCGCTTTGGAGATTAGTTGCCAGGGCAGCTAAGAGGGCAGGGGAGGGGCTAAGCTGCAGCGTGCATTGGGGCTGCAACAGACTTTTGCTTCGGTCGCATCCTCACGCTGGTGGTCACCGACTTTCGCCGGCGTCCGATCGAGTCGGTATATTCTCCGGTTACCGTCTCGACCAGATCGACGTCATACTCCGGGAGTCGGTTCTCGCCCTCGATGGTCTTCACAAGTTGTTTCAGCCGTTTCATCGGTCCCATCGAGCCGATCTTTCGGTGCAGATCCTCCAGCGTGATCTCGATTGGCCCGTTCTCACAATAACAGTGAGCGATTTCGTACATCCGTCGCTCAATAGCGCCGAGTCGAAAGTAGTCGTGATGATAATGGTAGATACGCTGATCTCGCTTGATCGCACGATACAGCCAATTGCACGGGCGAACCCGGACGTACCGGAGCAGTTCGTCCCCGTTGGCCATCTTCTCGTATTCGACTTGAGCTTCAGAAAGCCAAGAGAACCAGCCCCGATCGATCTTCGATCCGGTCTCGATATTCGTTTTGATCTGCGTACCCTGGAGACGCTCTAATGCCTCGGCAAACCGCCGATAATCCCGGATCGACGGACGCTCCACGCCCGTAATACGAAAGAAGTCATGTGCCGCAAACGTGACGTCCTCGTCGGCGACCTGCCCATCGGCGATTGCCTGCGCCACCAGCGAGGCGACGTAGAGCAGGATTTCCTTGTCCCACATCGTCGCGACACCGGTCGCACTCGGGCGGATCTGGATCGTGACCTGATCATGCCGGTACTCGATCGGCTCAAGGTGGGCATTCTTCGATAAGACGAAGAAAGGAAAATCCATGATGCTCCGCTCACCACGGACCTTGCCATGGAGAGGGCTGTCCATGTCGAACAGCGAAATTTGCCGCGGTAGGGCGGGGGACTTAGCCATCAGCGCTCCATTCCGAAAACCCGCCTGAGGATAGCATCATCGAGCGCTGGATCACCCCCGTCCCGACATACGGTAACTGAAAGCACGAGGATTCGCGCCTGTTAGCGTGAGCAAATGGGCGTTTACCATCGCAAAACGTGTGAGCAGGGCAGGGGGCTCGTGCTTTCAGTTACCCTATCCTCCCTCACAGGAACTGCGGCGACCTGCCGGTACGGGCCAGTTTGAGCGCAGCGGACGCAAGCTGACCAATCGAACGTGGCTCTGAACCGGTGGAGAGTGAACGCATGGCCTCGGTCCGCGCATTGTCCTTCAGGCCATGGAACGTCCGACCAAGGTTCAAAAGACCCGACGCAGCGTGCTTGTTCATGCCACGGAGGTAAGCGCCCGGACGCTCAACGTCTCCACGAAGGTGCTTGTGGGCCGTCGCCAACACGGAAGCTGCCGCGCCCTTTTGCCCCATAAGCCGACATGCTTCGTGCCAGACATTACGGTGAATTGCCGTCTGGTCGACGAGCCGCTCGGCCGTACCGATTAGCGCGCCCCATGTTGGCCGTTGCGTGTTGGTCAAGATAAACTCGGGCACCACAGACGCGATGAACTCGGGATCGACGCCGTGCTTGGCCAGGTCTGCCTCGACCTCCGTTTGCGGTTGTTCGTCACGGACGTCGTACCCGGCCTTGCTACTTCTTTCCGGATAGCCACTACTGTATTCTGCTTTAGCAGTATCGGGTTGTTTTGTAGTTGTAATGACGGTGTCGTCGAGGACGCCCGAGGGCGAACTTTTTTCGTGAATCTGAGAAGGTTTCAACATCTCAAATGCTGCCGTGGCGCTCTTGCCAAGCTCATCAGCACGACTCTCCATCTGCTCAACGCAGGCAGAAAGGAGGGTTTCATCGCGAACCTGACGC
Organism: Sphingomonas aliaeris; assembly: GCF_016743815.1. Lineage (NCBI taxonomy): Bacteria > Pseudomonadati > Pseudomonadota > Alphaproteobacteria > Sphingomonadales > Sphingomonadaceae > Sphingomonas > Sphingomonas aliaeris. The sequence goes on from NZ_CP061036.1 coordinate 78,709, forward strand.
ATCTGCCGAGTTGCGAGCTGCGCGATCTCGACCGCAGTCCATGCATCGATCCCCTCGATCGCCTCATCCTCCACCAACTGGGCCAAGCTGCGGATCCGACGACGAGCGGCCGTCAGCCGTTTACGCAGGACCTCGATCCGCAAATCGGAGGCGCTTCCTTCGTTCGCAGTCTCGACAAACTCCAGGTACCGGGCTCCAAGCGGGCTGAGATCGATCCCGTAGGCGTAGATCAGGCGGCCGTCTTTACCACGGGCGCCGATCCGGTTGCCGTTCGCACTGTCACGGTGCGTCAGTAGGCCGTAGCGGGCTGCACTGGTCAGCATCTTCTGCAGCTGCCGGACTCCGATGCCGAGCTTCTGGGTCAGCTTTTCGTTAGAGGGGAAGACAATTGGACGCTGTCCATCGGACCAGTCGATCGGCCGGGACCAGCTCATGAGCGTATCGATGGCATGGACGAGGCGAGGGGGGATACCAAGATAGGGCGCCGCGCGCTTGAACATGGTGAGGACTTGGCGGTGGCTGACGTCCTCGGGAAGACCATTGAAAGCCTGAGCAAGCTGGTTGGTGGCGGCGGTGCGCGCATCTATCCGCCGGTGACCGGCGCCTGGAGCATAGACATAGGTGCTCATTCGGAAAATCCCCTTTGGATTCCCGTGCGGACGCAGAAGTCCGTGGCGCTCAGAGCGCTTTCTTCTTGCTGCGTGTTCGGAGCTCGATTAGGGGATCGTTGTCACACGGCCTCTCCGAGGTTCCGAAAAGCCCGGCCTAGTGCCGGGTTTTTCTTTCTGCACGGCATTCCCTTGTTCTGGTTTCTCGCCGTCGCTCGGCGACGAGGTCGCGCCTCGGACACCCGAGGCTTGCGACTTTCACAAGGTAAACGGCAGTTGCTTCGAGAGTCGCGTCTCGTGGCTCGTGCTATCTGTTACCGTGTCCTGGAAATCCTCGTGCTTTCAGTTTCCCTATGCGTCGTTCGGGGTCACACGGAGTGGCGCTAGGGGATACGGTAACTGATAGCACGTGTCCGTCTGAGCCTCGATCATCCTTTTCCGCCGTAGTGGCAGCGCCTCGTGCTTTCAGTTACCCTATGTCTGAAAGGGGCGTGCGAGCGCAGCTGGGCGAACGATCTCTGCTACATGAACCCCTTCCCAGCGTGATCGCGGTAGCGCTCGGTATCCCGGACATACTCGGCCACCATATCGATCGAAGCATGGCGGCTGTGCTGCCGCATCTTGAACAGATTGGCGTTCTGGCGTCCGGCCTCGGTGAGGAATCCCGCGCGCAAGGAATGGCCCGCGAACAGTTCGGGCGGATAGCCGGCTGCGGCCGCGGCAGCCTTCACCACCAGCGCCACGCCCTTGGTGCTCATCGCCTGCTCGGTGAGGCGGCCCTGCGGTGTGAGCTTGCGAAACACCGGCCCTGCGGTGATCCCGGCCTTCTCGATCCAGGCGTTATAATGGCGTACCGGCTCCAGCCGGGGTCCGTCGAGCACGGCGACACCTTGGCCAGCGCCAAACTGGTCCGTCTTTGACGACTTCACGTTGATGGTGAGCCCCTCTGGATCCCGCCTCACTCTCGCCACCGTGATCGCCACCAGCTCGGAGCGCCGAAATGCGCCACCCATCCCGATCGCGAGCAACGCGCGGTCGCGGTGGGCGCGGAGGTCGTCTCCGGTAATGCTACGGAGCATGTCGCGCAGAATGTCGCCGTCAGCCGCGCGCTTCTTACCGACTTCGTCATCTTTCTTGGTGCGTCGAATTCCGCCGACAACAAGTCCCAGATCACCAGCGCCTGGCTGCGACGTCGGCGGCTCGACCTTGCCCATCCGATGCGCGAACACAATCGCGGCAAGTCGGCGGTCAATCGTTGCGCGCGTCAGCGGCTTCGGTTCGCGCCGTATACGCAGCTTGCCCGTCTTCGTGAACTGATCGGCCGCGGGAGTGAAGCCTGTGGTAGCCAGTTCGGTCAGGAACGCCGCGACCGTTGCCGGAGTCGCCGGCAACGGACGGTAACGTCGCTCCGAGCACCACGCGAGGAACAGGTCCCAATCCGATCGGTAGGATTGCAGCGTCGCCTCGGCGCGGCCACGACGCAGGAAGTGATCAACGCGCTCCTGATCGTCAGGCGCAAGATCGGGAAGGTAGAGCTCCTGCGGTTCGACGCGATCAAGCACGGTGAGTGCTCCATTGATGATCGCATCGAGACTAGCCGGACGATCGTCGCCCGGCACCGGGTCGAGCATGGTATCAGCATTTAGCGGCACGCTCGAGGTTCCGCTTTCTTCATCACGGCGCGCAGGCGTTTCATCTCTGCTGTTCACAAACGATCGATTTTGACGCGCCATCATGTGAGAACGTCTAGCAGCGGTCACGGGCGTATCAAAACACATTCTCGATTGCTGGGACCCGTGATAGGCACAAGAGATGAGTTTTGAGAACGCTTTATGCTGATCGGCTACGCCCGGGTCTCGACAGCCGAACAAGATCTGAGACCGCAGCTCCATGCTTTGCGCGAGGCAGGTTGCGAACGGACCTTCAGCGACAAGGCGAGCGGCGCGAAGGCGAACCGCGTCGGCTTGGCAGACGCGCTCTCCCATGCCCGACCCGGCGACGTGTTGGTCGTGTGGAAGCTCGACCGCTTGGGCCGAACGATGAAGGGGTTGGTCGACCTGGCCGCTGATCTGGCGGAGCGCGGCATCGGGTTCCGATCGCTGACCGATGGCATCGACACGGCCGGCACTGCCGGCAAGCTCGTCTTCCACATTATGGCTGCCATGGCTGAAATGGAGCGCGACCTTAACCGCGAACGCACGACAGCCGCCCTGGCGGTGGCGCGGCGCGAGGGGAGGGTGGGCGGCCGGAAGACGGTGATGACGCCCAACCGGCTCGCGGCTGCTCGCAAACTCTTGGCGTCCGGGATGCCGATGCGTGAGATCGCCCCCGCGATCGGGGTCTCAGTTCCAACACTCTACCGCCACCTTCCAGCGCCGGAGCAAGAAAGCATCAGCGCGGAAGGGCAGTAACGGGATTCAGAGAAAGGATAGCGGTCTCCGTCGTGGGTCTAGAACTCGCCCTTCGTTCACATGACCCGCAACGTCCTGAATTGGGGACTTTCCTGCCTGTCCGCTTTCGGGATCGGAATGGTCGAAGCGGCCACCGCAGACGGTGTCCCAACCGTTCGGTTGTGACACTTGAAACAGCGAGGACTGAGCTATGAAGCAACAGGTCCAAACCGGTTCAGTGGCACCTTGAGAAACGCCGTCCCACATTCGTCGGCATCTGGCAGTCGGCCGCCACGTATGTTCACCTGAAGCGCGGCAAGCATCAGGTCGGGTAGTGGGAGCGATGCGTCGCGTTTCTCGCGGGTCGCGACGAACTCGGCTTCGTCGATGCCATCGTGAACATGGATGTTGTCGCGACGCTGATCGGCGACGGTCGAGCGACCAAGTACGTCCCGACTATCCTTGCCATAATCATGCCCGACATAAGTTGCGGTTTCGGGTGGCAGATCGAGGATGGCGCGGATCGAGCGCCACAGCGCATGAGCATCACCACCCGGGAAGTCTGCCCGGCTTGTGCCGCTATCGGGAACCATCAGCGTGTCGTGAACGAACGCGGCGTCACCGACGACATAAGTGATCGAAGCGAGCGTATGGCCCGGCGACAGCATGACATGAGCATCGAGGGTGCCGATCCGGAAACACTCGCCATCCGCAAACAACCGGTCCCACTGGGTGCCGTCCACGGCGAGATCGGGCAGGCAGTAAATGTCCCGCCACAGCTTCTGCACTTCCACGACCTTGTTGCCGATCGCGGTTTTGCCACCGGTCTTGCCGGCAAGGTACGGAACGGCTGAAAAATGATCGGCGTGTGGGTGGGTGTCGAGCACCCATTCGACGTTCAGTCCTTTCTCGCGCACATAGTCGAGGATCAGATCGGCGTTACGGGTTGCGATCGCACCAGCTCGCGGATCAAAATCTAGAACCGGGTCGATGATCGCGGCCATCTTCGTAGTGTCGTCGACAACAACATATTGGAAGCTGCCTGTGTGTTCGTCATGGAGCGACGCAACGGTCATGCCATCGTGGTTATACTCGATCATGTTTGCATCCTCTTGCTCTGTTAGCTTTCCGTCCGCGCCCGCGCGAACAACCGTTCAAAATCACGCTCTTCGATCGCGCCCATCACCAGCATACGTCCGGCAAGAAAGCCTGGGGTGCCGGCCAAGCCAATCGAATAGGCTTCTTGGCCGTTCGCGCGCAGACGCGCGGCGACAGCCTGTCCATGCGCAGCAAGCCAGGTCGTCGCGCGCAGCCAGTCCCCGCCAGCGCCGGTGACAATGTCCCTGAGCATGTCGTCGTCGATCATACGACTGTCGGTCATCAGCTGGCGATGAACGGCCGGGTAGATGCCCTGTTCGGCACAGGCGAGCGCAACGCTCGCGGCGCGTTCGGACGGCGGACCGAAGATCGGCCAGTCCTTGTAGATGACCCGAACCTTGCCATCGCGTCGCACCGCCTTTTCCAATGCGGGGAAGGCGTGACGACAGGCCGGGCAACGATAATCGGTGAACACGGCAAGTCGCAGCGTGGCATTGACAGGGCCGTATTCAGGCGAACCGCTGCCCGCCAGAAACAGGTCAGCGGTCGGACCAACATCGCGACCGATTGGCGCTGTGCGTCGCAGCACCTGTCCGACTGCCCAGCCAGTCACGACGACAGCTCCAAGCCCGACCGCCTGCCTGCGATTGAGTGGCCCTGGCATCTTCAGCGCGCCTGAGGCTTGCTGCGCGCCGTTGCGACAAGCCGGCGTAGCGCCGGCAGGTCGACCGCGCCGGCCACCACTTGCGAGCCGACGATCAGCGCCGGTGTTCCGTTGAACCCGATCGCTTGAGCGATGGCGTTGGTGCGTGCGAGAAGCGCATCAATTTCTGCGCCGCGCGTCTTCAGATCGCGTTGCAGACGTGGCCAGTCCACCCTGGCTTTCGCGGCAGCGGCCCTGATCCCGGCACTGTCGAGCCGTGCCGGCGAGGTCAGCAACGCCTCATTAAAAGCGGCATGTTTGCCCTGCCACTGGCTTGCGACTGCAGCCCGTGCGGCTTCCCGGGATGCAGGGCCAAAGATCGGCCAGTCACGATAAACGATCCGTACCTTCGGATCGGCCGCGACAAGCGCGTTCAGCACCGGCTCCATTCGCCGGCAATAGGGGCAATTATAGTCGGAAAATTCAACGACGGTGACGTCATAGGCTTGGCCGACACGTTTCGGAGCAACGAGATCGTCTACGACCGCCTTGCGCGACAGATCGGGTTGCTGTGCGACTGATGGCATTGTCGGCACGGCGACGGCGAGCAACGCCAGAAAGCTGCGAGAGAGAAGGTTGCGTCGGTTCATCGGTGTTTCCTTGCCATATCGATCCCATCAGCGAGGGCCGCGCGTGACAGCTCGCCGAGCTGAAGCTGCACGATCGTGCCGTCCGCAGCGACGAAGGCGGTTGCGGGATAACCAGCCACCTCGAAGGCTTGGGAAAGCCCACGGGCAGGATCGAGCGCGACATTGCTCACGCCGACGCCTTCACGGGTAAGAAACCCGGTCACGATTGCTGGAGCTTCACCCTGATCTGCGAGCAGGATCGGCACATCCCGATTGCGCGTTGCCGCGGCGTCGAGCATCGGCAGCTCGCGCTGGCACGGCCCGCACCATGTCGCCCATAGATTGACCACGAAGGGGCGGCCTCGGAAACGTGCAAGCGGGAGAAGAGCGCCGGACGGCGTCGTCAACGTTAAATGATAGGGGAAGGGGCCATATGTCACGGGCGGGACAAGCACCTGGAGCGTGAACCACAGGCCACCCGCTATCGCCAATGCCCCCAGCCCACCGCCAAGGCGCGTGTTCGGCCAAGCTGGAAGGCTAGCATCGCGGCAGCACCAATGATGCCGGCGATGGGGGAGAAGCCCCCTGCCAGACTGCGAAAATGGATAGGGGAGCTTCGACGTAGCTCGCCCAATGCGCCGCGACATAGCTGATCCGCGCCGCCACCAGTCCAGCGACGATGGCACTGGTTGCGACCGTGGACACTCGCGGGAAGCGGAACCGCCCTGCCAAGGTTGTCAGCCCCAGGAACACGACGATGCATAGCACCGCCAGTCCGCGGTCGACCGCCATCATGAGCGGTCCGATGGCAATCGCGCTTCCCATCAGAGAAACGCGCCTGCGCTCTTCCAGAGCATGTAAGCTGCCACGACGAAGATCAGCACCGCGAAGACGGTGGTAAGCGTTCCGCCCGAGCCAAGGCGCTTGGCGATGCGTGTGCCGATCAACCCGCCGACGACCCCGCCGCCAATGAAAACGAAGGCAAGCGGCCAGTCGACCAGCCCGGAGAATGCATAATTAGCGGCGGTCGTCAGGCCGAAGGCGGTGACAGCAATCAACGACGTGCCGACCGCGTTGAGGATCGGCATACCCGTTGATCCGATCAGGCCCGGAACGATCAGAAAGCCACCTCCGATGCCGAAAAAGCCTGAAAACAAGCCCGTCCCAAGGCCGTAGCCCAGCACCTTGGGTGCCTTCTCCCGGTTACATTCCGCGCCGGGATTACCTGCATCACCCCGCCCGCGAAGCATCAGGACGCCGACGACGACCATGACGAGCGCGAACAGAAAGAGCAGCTTGCCGCCATCGACGGCCTTGCCGACGGTGGACCCCAACAGCGCACCGATGACGCCCGCTGTGGCGTACATGCCCCCGCACCGCCATTTTACGGTATGAGCCTTGGCATGACCGATCAGACCGGTTGCGGCATTGGCTGCCACGGCAAACGCACTCGTGCCGATGGCAAGGTGCGCATCGGGCACGCGCACCAGATACACCATCAGCGGTACGGCAAGGATCGAGCCCCCGCCGCCTACAAGGCCAAGGGTAAATCCGACCAGGCTGCCCGAAAGGGTGCCAAGCAGATACTGGATCGGTTCGAGAGTCATGCTGCCTTGCCGATTTTATGCGGGGCGGCCATCCACTCGCGACCCTTCAGCATGCCCTGCCAATAGATCGGGGGAAGCATGCGCTCCTTCAGGAACCAGGCGGCGCGCGTGGGTCGCGTTCCGTCCAGCAGCCAGGATGGGAAGCTGGGCAGCAGCTTTCCGCCATAGCCAAACTCGGCGAGGACGATCTTACCGCGTTCGACCGTGAGAGGGCATGAGCCGTAACCATTATAGTCGGCAACGGGCGGGCTGCCGTCAAGCGCGGCCAGCGCGTTGACCGCGACTACCGGCGCCTGGACGCGAGCAGCAGCGGCCGTCTTGGCGTTGCTGGTCCCAGCGGCATCGCCAAGGCCAAAAACGTTTTCGAATCTCTTGTGCCGCAGCGTAGTCTCGTCGACCTCGACAAAGCCGTTCGCGGCAGCGAGCGGGCTATTGGCGACGACGGCATGCGACACTTGGGGCGGAACGACGTGGAGCATGTCAAACGGGCGTTCGATCCTCTCGGAGACGCCGTCCTGCTTGCGCTCGAACGTGGCGACACGACGATCGGCGTCGACTGCGACAAGGTTGGATTCAAGCCTGAGATCGATGCCGTACTTCTCAACATATTCCATCAGCGCCGGGACGTAGATCGGAATCCCGAACAGGGCGGCGCCGGCGTTGTGGAACTCAACATCGATCGCGGGGAGGAGGCCGCAGCCTCGCCAGATATCACATGAGAGATACATGGCCTTTTGCGGTGCGCCGGCGCACTTGATCGGCATTGGTGGCTGCGAAAACAGCGCACGCCCCTGCTGCAATTCCTTAACGAGCCGATAGGTGTAGGGCGCCAGGTCATAGCGATAGTTGGAGGTGACACCGTTGCGGCCAAGGGCTTCTGGTAGCCCCTCGATCTTCTCCCACGCCAAGCGCAGCCCGGGCGCTACAATCAGGACGTGATAATCAATGGAGCTTCCGTCTCCGAGCTGGATCGCGTGGCGGTCGGGGTCGATGGTGATCGCAGGCAACCGTATCCACCGGACGCCCTTAGGCATCACATCGGCTTCGGCCTTCCGGGTTTGCTCGAGCGTGAAGACGCCGGCTCCGACCATCGTCCAACCAGGCTGGTAATAGTGGTCCGTCGCGGGATCGACGACCGCGATCGTCACCTTGGCGTTGCGCTTCAGAATGCTGGAGGCGGTCGCGATGCCGGCGGCACCGCCCCCAATGATGACGATGTCGTAGGTCATTGATCAGCCCTTTCGGAACGGCGCTTCAGCGCAGGCGTGAGATCGGCAAGGTCGTACCCGGCTGCCTTTGCCTGGCCGATGATCGTCGTCGGGTCGGCGCGATCGGCCTCGGCCAGTGCCCACAATGTCGCCGCGCGCGTCCCGCTGCGGCAGAAGCCGAGCGTCGGCTGTGGTAGCGTGGCCAGCGCCTCCTTCATGCGATCCGCATCGGCGTCAGTCGCTTTGCCCGGTACGATTGGAACATGCGCAAACGCGAGCCCGTGTTCGCTGGCCAATCGAGCAATTACTTCCGCGCTTGGCTGGCCCGCCTCCTCGCCGTCCGGGCGGCTTGAGATGATCGAGCGATATCCTGCCTGCGCGGCAGCGGCGAGGTCGGCTTGCGTCAGCTGGGGGGCGGCAGAGAAGGACGAGGTGATCTGCTTGAAAGCCATGTGATGTCTCCTGTCTGATCAGGCCGAACGGCGGGAAGTGAATGCAAAGCGGTGGACGGCAGCGCCGAGGGCCATTGCAGCGATGAAGATCAGTGCCGGCAGAGGCTGGATCGCCAGTGCGGCAATGGCGGGACCTGGGCACAATCCGACGATGCCCCAGCCTATACCGAACAAGGCCGCACCGCCGATGAGGCGCCGGTCGATCGGCGAGGTGGCGGGCGTGTGAAATTGTTCGGCCGCAATCGGGGTCGAGCGACGCCGCACGACGAACCACGCTATCGCCATCGGCAGAATTGCGCCCGCCATGACGAACGCCAAGGTCGGGTCCCACGCGTCGGTGACATCGAGGAACGCCCGCACGCGCGCCGGATCGATCATTCCCGAGACGGCAAGGCCGGCGCCGAACAGCGTCCCGCTGGCGAGTGAAATGAGGTTCTGGCGCATCACAGTAGTACCCCGGACAGACGCATGATCGTGACCGTGACGACGCCGGTTGCCATGAACGTAGCGGTCGCGGCGATGGACCGGGGCGACAGGCGAGACAGGCCGCATACGCCGTGACCACTGGTGCACCCGGACCCGAGCCGTGTTCCGATACCGACGATCAGACCAGCGACGGCGATCAGCGAAAGCGACGTCGGAAAGCTGGCCTTCACGCCTACGCTGGCTGCAACAATACCCGCGCCCAAAGGCAGACCCGCGGTGAAAAACAGCGCGATTGCCCATGGTGGGCCTCCAGTGGAAAGACCCAAAATCCTCGCGAACATGCCGCTGACTCCGGCGATGCGGCCGTTTCCGAGCAGCATGATCGCCGCGGCGACACCGATCATCAACCCGCCGATGAAGCCTTCGAATGGCATGGCATGGGGAAAGCCCGGCATCACAGCGCATCCAGCGGAATCTTGAGGTAGCGGGTGCCGTTGGCTTCCGGCTCCGGCAGATGACCACCGCGCATGTTCACCTGGATCGAGGGCAGGATGAGCTTGGGCATCGACAAGGTGGCGTCGCGACTGGTCCGCATCGCGACGAAGTCGTCTTCGCTGACCCCTTCGTGGACATGGACGTTGCCGACACGCTGAGCGCCTACAGTTGTTTCCCAGACATATTCGTCGCGGCCCACCGCCTTGTAGTCGTGGCAGAGGAATAGGCGCGTCTCGTCCGGCAGCTGCATGAGCCGGCGGATCGAGCGGAATAGCTGGCGTGCGTCGCCACCAGGAAAGTCTGCCCGCGCGGTGCCGTAATCGGGCATGAAGAGCGTATCGCCGGTGAAGACCGCGTCACCGATGGCATAGGCCATGTCCGCCGGCGTATGGCCGGGCACGTGCAGCGCAATGGCGTCGATGTTGCCGATGGCAAAGCGGTCGCCGTCCTCGAACAGCCGGTCGAACTCCGAGCCATCGCGCTCGAAGTCGGTGCCAGCGTTGAAGATTTTGCCAAACACGTTCTGGACCCGGATGATCTCACGACCGATCGCGAGCTGCCCGCCAAGCGCCTGCTGAAGATAGGGTGCCGCGGACAGGTGATCGGCATGTGCATGGGTTTCCAACAGCCAATCGACCGTCAGTCCCTGATCCCGCACGTAAGCGATCACTGCGTCCGCCGACGCGGTTTTGGTCCGGCCCGCCGCGGCGTCAAAATCAAGGACGCTGTCGACGATCGCAGCCTTTTTCGTCACCGCGTCCCAAACGACGTAGGTCGCTGTGTTGGTAGGCTCATCAAAGAAGGACTGAACGACCGGTGATCCGGCCGTTTTTGCGCGTCTGATCTGGGCGTTGGCTTCGCTCAAAACCGGGTCCATGACCATCTCCGTTTAATCAATCTCATGCTTTATGTAGTTGTGTAAGCATGTTGCGTCAATGGGGTGTTCGTGCCATTTGGGAGAAATGGAAATGATGGATGCGAACATGCCGCGCTCGCTGCGCATCGGGGATGCAGCCCCGAACTTCACCGCCCGCACCACGCAGGGCGAAATTGCGCTCGATCAGTATCGTGGGCGCTGGGTTGTATTCTTCTCGCACCCTGCCGACTTCACGCCGGTTTGCACGAGCGAGTTCGTGTCCTTGGCTGAAGCGGCCCCTCAATTCGAGGAGCTGGATTGCGTGCTGCTCGGGTTGTCGGTCGACAGCCTCTATTCGCACGTCGCGTGGATGCGGGCGATCAAGGATGTCTTCGGCGTAGAGGTGCCATTTCCGGTGATCGAGGATCCCTCGATGGCGGTGGGTTATGCCTACGGGATGCTCGACGATCAGGCCGGCGATGCTTCAACTGTGCGCGCGACCTATTTCATCGATCCTGAAGGCATCATCCGCGCGCTTAGCTGGTATCCGATGAATGTTGGTCGGTCTGTCGACGAGATGCTGCGCACCGTAAGGGCATTGCAGCGTTCAGCTGATGGCGAGGCTTATACGCCCGCTGACTGGCAGCCGGGCGACGACGTGCTGCTGCCTCCTGCCTTGCCGGGGAGCGCGGGAGCCGACTGGTTTCACCAGACAAAGGCCGACCGGTGACGGCGATACACCAGTCCCGCGCGCTCGCCGACGTTGCAGTCGAGAAGCTGCGCGTGTTCGCGCAGCCTCAGCGGCTTATGATTTTGTCCTATCTATTAGGCGGCGAACGGCAGGTAGCGGACATTGAGGCCGCCACGGGCGTGACTCAACCGGCGCTCAGCCAGCAGCTTGCCGAACTGCGGCGCGCCGATCTGGTGAAGACCAGGCGGGAGGCGAAGCAGGTTCACTACCGTCTCGCCGACGATGCAGCCGCGCTGTGCGTGAGAACCCTCGAGGCAATGTTCGGAGCCGACGATCTGTCGCCTCCCCAAACAGCCCCCGTCCCCGCCCAGTGCGACCGCGCGAGACGCCGTCCGTAGTTCGACCGCATAACATTGGTGCGGCCGTTTTTGCGAAAGTTGGCTGATCATTTTGGCTAAAGAAGGAAAAAGCGGATGCGTATGCCAATCATTGCTCTTGCAGGATGCTTGTCACTTATGAGCAGCGTCAATGCTTCAGCCGGCGTGCCTAAGCAGGCGGTGATAGTGGGATATGGCGCGATCACACCCATCGAAGGCGCTGCGGAACGGCCTGATCGCAAGTTGCGCTATCGCGTGCTGTTCAATGTGACCAAGGCGGCGGCAACGCCGGATAAGATCAATCCATCTCTGGAGAAGGTCGCCCGCTTCCTGAACCTGCTAGGCAACGACGGCGTTCGTCCAGAACAAGGCGATGTCGTCGTGATTGTCCACGGCGCGGCGACGCCCATCGTCACCGAAGATCGCGCCTATGCGACAAAAACCGGAGTAGCTGCGAACCCTAACCTTGTCTTGATTGAGGCTTTGAAAAAGGCGGGCGTGTCCGTTCGGGTATGCAGCCAGGCTCTTATCGGAAACGGGATCGACCCCGCTACGGTAGGAAAGAATGTCGAAACTGACGTGTCTGCGCTGACGACTATGGCGACGTTGCAGCTGCGTGGTTGGGCACTGATCCCTGACTGACCACGCCAACACGTTTCCTGTTTCGTCATTCTAGTCCGTAACACTGCTGGTGTCATAACCGGTCGGTTTCGACGCTGCAGACCCGAACACGGTTTTCCAGAGATTTGCGTGTGTCAGAACCCCGGTTTAAAACGTCCGCTTCCAAGATCAGCAACTTGCCTCGGCTACGACCGCCTTTGGGTCGCTAGCCGCCGTCCAGAGAACGGTCGTTTCAATGAGCGCGGTCCACAGGGTTTCCGTTGCTCCACAAGCCCTACTTTACCGAAGAACCCGCTCATGTTCTGGAGCGGGTCATGGCACCAGATCCATTCGCGACGCGTCAAGCTTAGCGTAGGGTTCGACTGTCGTGTCACCGGACCCGACTAGCCCACCTCAATATATCCGCTATGCTGGATATATGGAAATCGATTCGGCCATCTCCGCTTTGAGCGCGCTCGCGCAAGCGACGCGCCTCGACGTCTTTCGCCTGTTGGTGCGGCATGAACCGGTCGGCATGGCAGCGGGCGACATCGCTCGTCAGCTCGATGTGCCGCAGAACACCATGTCCGCACACCTCGGCATTCTCGCGCGCGCGGGTCTCGTGCGATCCGAACGACGCAGCCGCTCTATCATTTACCGCGCCGACCTCGACGGCCTGCGCGCGCTCACGCTGTTCCTCGTCAAAGACTGCTGCGCCGGCAATGCCGCGCTGTGCCCGCCGCTCGTTGCCGAACTCACCCCTGCTGCTGAAAGGACACCCTGATGGCCGTCGATATCGTCATCTATCACAATCCCGAGTGCGGCACGTCCCGCAATGCCCTCGCCATGATCCGCAATGCCGGCATCGAACCGCATGTGGTCGAGTATTTGAAGACACCTCCCTCGCGTGCACTGCTCGTCGAACTGATCGATCGCGCGGGAATGACGCCCCGCGAGCTCCTGCGCGAGAAGGGCACGCCCTATGCGGAGCTGGGACTGAGTGACACGGCGCTGTCTGACGACGCGCTCGTGGAGGCGATGATAATGCACCCGATCCTCATCAATCGGCCGCTGGTCGTCTCGCCTCTCGGCGTTAAGCTATGCCGACCGTCAGAAGCGGTTCTCGATCTGCTGCCGACAGACCAGCTGGGCGCCTTCTCGAAAGAGGATGGCGAGCAAGTTGTGGACGCCTCGGGTCAGCGCGTCGCCTGATGCTCCTTGCCGTCCTGATCTTCGTCGCCACGATCGCGCTCGTCATCTGGCAACCGAAAGGGCTGGGCATCGGATGGAGCGCGATGGGCGGTGCCGTCGTCGCCTTGCTCGCTGGCGTCGTCACCCTCTCGGACGTCCCGGTGGTGTGGAGCATCGTCTGGAACGCGACCGCTGCTTTCGTCGCGATCATCGTCATCAGCCTGCTGCTCGATGAAGCCGGGTTCTTCGAATGGGCAGCACTGCATGTCGCACGCTGGGGCAGGGGGCATGGCCGGCGGCTGTTCGTCCTCATCGTCCTGCTAGGCGCGGCAGTATCCGCGTTGTTCGCCAATGACGGAGCGGCGCTGATTTTGACTCCGATCGTCATCGCCATGCTGCGGGCGCTGGGCTTCAAGGACAAGGCGACGCTGGCATTCGTCATGGCGGCCGGCTTCATCGCCGACACCGCGAGCCTGCCGCTGGTCGTCTCGAACCTCGTCAACATCGTGTCGGCCGACTTTTTCGAGATCGGCTTCGGTGAATATGCGGGCGTGATGGTGCCGGTCGATCTGGTATCGATCGCGGCGACGCTCGGCGCACTCCTGTTGTTCTTTCGGCGCGACATCCCGCAGGCCTATGACGTGGGGGCGCTCCGGCTTCCGCGTGAGGCGATCCGCGACGCCGCGACTTTTCGCGCCGGTTGGATCGTCCTGGCGCTGCTGCTCGCCGGCTTCTTCCTGCTCGAACCGCTCGGCGTGCCCGTCAGCGCCGTCGCCGCTGCCGGCGCGATCCTGCTGCTGGTGATCGCCGGGCGCGGACACGTGATCGAAACACGGAAGGTGCTGCGCGGCGCACCGTGGCAGGTCGTGATCTTCTCGCTCGGCATGTACCTCGTCGTTTATGGTCTGCGGAACGCCGGCCTGACCGACCACCTGGCCGCGCTGCTCGATCGCACGGCACAAGGGGGCGTCTGGGGTGCAGCCTTTGGTACGGGTGTGATCGCGGCCGTGTTGTCCTCGGTGATGAACAACATGCCGACCGTGCTGGTAGGGGCGCTGTCGATCGACGCGACCCATGCCACGGGCGCGGTCAAGGAGGCGATGATCTACGCCAACGTGATCGGGTGCGACCTCGGCCCCAAGCTCACTCCGATCGGATCGCTCGCGACGCTCCTGTGGCTTCACGTCCTGGGCCAAAAGGGCATTCGGATCGGATGGGGCTATTACTTTCGCGTAGGCGTCACACTGACCGTTCCGGTGCTGCTGGTCACGCTCGGCGCCTTGGCATTGAGGATCGCTATTGAATGACAGCTCTGATCTATATCGGCGCGGCACTAGCCGAAATTGCGGGTTGCTTCGCATTCTGGGCCTGGCTCCGGATGGGCAAGGCGCCCCTCTGGCTGATCCCTGGCATTGCTTCCCTGATCCTGTTCGCGTGGCTTCTGACCCGAGTCGACAGCGATGCAGCGGGGCGGGCCTATGCCGCTTACGGCGGCATCTACATCTGCGCATCTTTGCTCTGGCTGTGGAGCGTTGAGGGGGTCCGGCCCGATCGTTGGGACGTAGGGGGCGCCGCCCTTTGCCTCGTCGGGACCTGTGTGATCCTGCTCGGGCCACGCGGCGCATGACGGTGCTGATCGCCACGCGTCTCCGACCGGACGAGTTGGGGGAACTTGCGCGGCTCCTCGACGCCGCTTGCCTGCCCAGCGCCGATCTTGCGGAGTCCGATCGCATGTTCTTCCGGTTCGGCGTCGACCACATCGTCGGCTATGGCGGCCTGGAAGGTGAGGGCACCGACCGCCTGCTTCGCTCCGTCGTCGTCCTCCCCGATCGCCGGGGTCTGGGCGTTGGCCGCGCCATGGTCGCGGCGTTCGAACAAGAAGCGCGCGAACTCGGCGTGCAGCGTCTTCACCTGCTGACCACGACCGCGGCGCCGTTCTTCTCCGCGATGGGGTATGCCGCTGCCGATCGGGACACGGCGCCTTCGGCGATCGCCAGCTCGCGAGAGTTCACCTCGCTCTGCCCCGCCTCGGCGGATTACCTCGTGAAGGCCTTCTGATGCCGCTTCGCACCCTTACAAATCCGGACGTGCTGCCGGCGCTGAATCCCGCCTATATCCGCTCCCGCCTTGGCGAAGGGCTCGGACCGATTCAGCCAGCCCCTCGCATCCTGCTGCTCTATGGCTCGCTGCGCGACCGGTCGTTCTCCCGCCTTGCGGTGGAAGAAGCCGCTCGCCTACTGCACCTGTTCGGCGCCGAAACACGCATCTTCGATCCATCTACGCTGCCGCTACCCGACCAGGTGGCCGGGGACGATCATCCGGCCGTTCACGAGCTGCGCGAGCTGTCGATGTGGTCGGAGGGTCAGGTCTGGTGCAGTCCGGAGCGGCACGGCCAGATCACCGGAATTATGAAGGCGCAAATCGACCATCTGCCGCTCGAAATGAAAGGGATGCGTCCGACACAGGGGCGCGCGCTCGCGGTCATGCAGGTGTCGGGCGGATCGCAGTCGTTCAATGCGGTCAACACGCTGCGCCTGCTCGGCCGCTGGATGCGCATGTTCACGATCCCGAACCAGTCGTCTGTCGCCATGGCTTACAAGGAATTCGACGAGGCAGGCCGCATGAAGCCGTCGAGCTATTATGATCGGATCGTCGACGTGATGGAAGAGCTGGTGCGCTTCACCGTCCTCCTGCGCCCCCACGCGGTACAGCTCGTCGATCGTTATTCGGAACGGAAGCAGGCGGGCATTCCCACCGACATTGAAACAGATCTGTCGAGCATCGCCATCGCGCCTCAGGGAAGGGGCGCCTGAAGGCTACTTACCGCTAGGGGAGGATAACGCTGGGAGTTGACAATCGGCGTAGCGGTGGCTGAATAGGAAGCATGGGGACTGCGATCTCCCCATGAGGCGTCAGCCAAAGAATCGCGTCCAGCTCGATTTTGCTAAGGACGCGTCATGCCTGCGCTGAACACAATAAGTCCCGATAAGCTTGCCCGTTTGGTTGCCCTTCCTGGATCGCCGTCGCTCGTCGACTTGCGTAGCGACACAAGCATAGCGATCCCCGGATCGGTATTCCGTGCACAATCTGATCCGAGTAGCTGGCGCCCCGTTGGTGGGAACAGTGTTGTCACGATCGACGCCGAAGGGACGGGCGGGGCAGTCGCCGCAGCCGCAATCCTGCGCAGCGAAGGCGTTTCGGCCGAGGCGCTGGAGGGTGGCTTCGCTGCATGGCTCGCCGGGGGCCTGCCAACCGTATCGCTCACGCACTTGCCGCCGCGTCATACAGACGGACGGACCTGGTGGGTGACACGGGCACGGCCGAAGGTAGATCGGATTGCCTGTCCCTGGCTGATCCGGCGTTTCATTGATTCGGAAGCGCGCTTCCTGTTCGTTGCCCCGTCCGAGGTGCTGACCGTTGCTGCTCAACAGCAGGCAGAGCCGTTCGACGTTTCCGACGACCGCGTGATGTGGAGTCACCGCGGCGAATTCTGCACGTTCGACGTGATGGTCGATGCCTTTGGGCTGAGTGGCGATGAGGCACTGACGCGGCTCGCTGCGATCGTCCGGGGCGCCGACACCGATCGGCTCGATGTCGCACCGGAAGCGGCCGGTCTCCTCGCCATGTCGCTAGGCCTGTCCCGCATATACGACGACGATCATGCACAGCTCGAGGCGGGCATGATCGTCTACGACGCGCTCTACCGCTGGAGCCGCGACGCGCGCGGTGAGAAGCACAACTGGACCTCGCACCAGCCCGGACGAGTCCCGGCGCACAAGGAGGTATCGGCATGACCGCGGCGACGGTCGGCGTCATTGCGCCTGCTCGCCCGGAGCCGGTCACGCTCGGCCAGGCCTTCTGGGTCTGGCTGCGGATCGCGTTGCTATCGTTCGGAGGCCCGGCGGGGCAGATCGCGGTGATGCACCGCATCCTGGTCGACGAGAAGCGCTGGATCGGGGAACAGCGTTTCCTCCATGCGCTCAATTATTGCATGTTGCTGCCGGGACCTGAGGCGCAGCAGCTCGCCACCTACATCGGTTGGCTAATGCACCGCACGAAGGGCGGCATCGTTGCCGGCGTTCTCTTCATCATCCCCGGCGCAATCGCGATCATGGCGCTGAGCTGGGTGTATGTCCTTTACGGCCGCGTCGGCATCGTTTCGGCGCTGTTCTTTGGCCTGAAAGCAGCGGTGCTCGCCGTCGTCCTGCAGGCCGTGGTGCGGATCGGCGGACGGGCTCTGAAAAGCACTGAGTCACGGCTGCTCGCAGTGACCGCCTTCGTCCTCATCTTCTTTCTCGGTGCACCATTCCCTCTGATTGTGCTCGGTGCGGGCCTGATCGGCTGGGGGGCAGGACGACAGGGCTCCGCCGCGTTCCGCGGCGGTGGCCACGGTGCAACGAAGGGCGCGGTGGTCGCCGACGCCGACACGTTGCTCGGTGAGGATCTTCCGGCACACGCACGACCGACGTGGCGCGAAACGGTTCGCACCGCGCTGATCTGGCTGGCGCTGTGGCTGGTGCCGGTCGCGGCGCTGCTGATCGCACTCGGTCCCGACGATGTGTTCAGCGGGATCGCCACCTTCTTCTCGACAATGGCGGCCGTGACTTTCGGAGGCGCCTATGCCGTCCTTGCCTATGTCGCGCAGCAGGCTGTGGAGAATTACAGTTGGCTCGGACCGAAGGAGATGCTCGACGGGCTCGGTATGGCGGAGACGACGCCCGGGCCGCTCATCATGGTCTTACAATTCGTGGGCTTCCTTGGCGCCTATCGCGATCCCGGCACTCTGTCGCCGCTACTTGCCGGCACACTTGGCGGGCTGCTCGCGACCTGGGTGACGTTCGTGCCCTGCTTCCTGTGGATTTTCCTCGGGGCGCCCTTTATCGAGCGACTTCGCGGCAATGCCGCAGTCGCGGGCGCGCTGTCCGCGATCACGGCGGCCGTTGTCGGCGTGGTGCTGAATTTGGCGGTATGGTTCGCGCTACACACCTTGTTCCGCCAGACCGCACCGGTCGCCCTCGGCCCAGTGCGCTTCGATGCACCGGTCCTTGCGAGCATCGATCCCTGGGCCACGCTGCTGGCTGTAGGCGCGGCGGTGGCGGTGTTTCTGCTCCGGGCCAACGTCATTGTCACGCTGCTGGCCACGTCGGCCGCCGGCGTCGCGCTGCATTTCCTGGGCCTGGTCGGCTGATGCGCGCCCGTTGGTGGATGCAACAGCGCAACTCGGGGAGGTCTGCTGTGGCGGAATTGAATCTGCGAACGGCTTTAATGGCGGGACTGGCAACCATCATGGCAGCTCTGCCCGTAGAAGCGGACGCTCAGGTCGGCGAGACTGTCGCCCAGTTCTACAAGAGCTGCCAAGCGGAGAATGGTCGCGTCGACGGCCGGTGTGACTCCTACATCGAAGGCGCAGCCGACACGTTGGCCGCATTCGGCAAAGGCGGCGCCGCGAACGGGATATGCGGCCGGGGCTACAACGAGGGCGAGCTCAGCCGCATATTCATGGCGTGGGTGCCCGGAAACCGGCAAGTTTGGGGCCTGCCTCGTCTGGCAGGAGTGATGATTGCGCTTCGTGAGCAATACCCATGCCGGCGCTAGCATTGAATAGGAGCGAATTTGACATGCTGAAACGCGCGATGATGGCAGGCCTTCTCTCGATCGGCTTGGCGGCACCCGCCTTGGCGGCGCCCGATTGGGCCAAGGTCGACGCTGCGCTAGGGCGCCCCGGCACCGCACAGGCCGGAGACGTGCATCGGTATGGTTTTCCGCGGTCGGACTTGAATGTCACCCTGGACGGAGTTGCAATCAAGCCTGCGCTCGCACTCGGGTCATGGGCAGCGTTCCAGCCGATGGGCGAAGAAGTGATGGTCATGGGCGACCTCGTGTTGACCCAGGAGGAGGTCAATCCGGTGATGAGCCGCCTGCTCGCCAGCGGCTTCACCATCACTGCGCTTCACAATCACCTGCTGCGTTCGGCACCGGCGACGATGTATCTGCATATCGGGGCGCACGGCGATCCGGTGAAGCTCGCCAAGGCGCTACACGAGGCGCTGGCGGTAAGCCGGACGCCGCTCGCCTCGCCGTCGCGAGACTCGCAACCGCCTTCGGCCGGCGCAGGATCGAGTCCGCCCCTCGATCTCGATACCGCCGCGCTGGATCGAGCGATGGGGGCCAAAGGCAAAGTGAACGGCGGCGTCTATCAATTCAGCTATCCCCGCGCCGAGAAGCTCATGGCGGGCGGGATGCCGGCCCCGGCGACCATGGGAACCGCGACCGCGATCAATTTCCAGCCGACAGGGGGCGGCAAGGCGGCGATCACGGGCGATTTCGTGATGATCGCGCAGGAGGTCGATCCGGTCATGCGCGCTTTGCGGAGCAACGGCATCGAGGTGACGGCGCTTCACAACCACATGCTCGACGATGAGCCCCGGCTCTTCTTCATGCACTTCTGGGCCAACGAGGACGCCGGGAAGCTGGCACGCGGGCTCCGCGCCGCACTCGACGGGATGAACATCCAGAAGCCGTAATCGCCCGAATGGGGCGGCCACCAGTCGCATGGTCGGGCGACTGGTGGCCTTCACTCACGCCAGCATGGGCTCGCGAGCCGGGATGCGGTGCCTGCCCGACCAGCGCGACACCCAGGCGGTGATCGCCGGCAGCACCAAAAGGGTGAGCGCGGTCGAGGTAATGAGCCCGCCGATGACGACAGTAGCCAAGGGCCGCTGGACCTCGGCGCCGGTGCCGGTAGCAAGCGCCATCGGCACGAAACCGAGCGACGCCACCAGTGCGGTCATCAGCACCGGCCGCACCCGCTCCATCGCACCGTCGGCGATGGCCTGATCGTCGTCCTCTCCGTCCTCGCGGTGCTTACGGATTGCGCCCATCATCACGAGTCCGTTGAGGACGGCCACGCCAGACAAGGCGATAAAGCCGACAGCCGCGGTGATCGAGAAGGGTATGCCGCGCAGCAGCAGCGCGAACACTCCGCCTGCCAATGCCATCGGCACCGCCGAGAACACGATCGCTGCCGGAATGAAGCCGCCAAGCGCCATGTAGAGCAGGGCGTAGATCGCGACGAAGCAGATCGGCACCACGATCATCAGTCGGAGGCGTGCCGATTGCAGGCTCTCGAAGGTGCCGCCCCATTCGGTGTACATGCCGGCTGGGAGCTGCATCTGCCCGATATTCGCTTCGGCCTCCTTGACGAACCCGCCGAGATCCCGGCCGCGCACGTTGACCTGGACGATGACCATGCGCTTGCCGTTCTCGCGGCTGATCTGGTTCAGCCCCTCAGTATAGCTGAACCGCGCAACTTCGCGCAGCGGGATCGAGCGTGCGACCTGACCATCCGCTGCGGGCAGCATGACCGGGATCGCGCCCAACGCATCGACGTCGTCGCGCTGCGCGTCGGGGAGACGCACCACGACCGAGAACCGCCGATCGCCCTCGAACAATAATCCGGCCTCGCGCCCACCGAGCGCGGCCGAGACGGTGTTCGCCACCTCCTCGACGCTTAGGCCGTAGCGAGCAACCGCCTGCCGATCGATCTTCACGTCGAACGTCGGCGCGCCATCGGTCTGTTCGGCGCTCACGTCGGCCGCACCGGGAATCGCCCGAACCGCCGAAGCGATCTGCCGCGCCTGCGCCGTCATCTGGTCCAGGTCGTCACCGTAGAGCTTGATCGCGACGTCCGAGCGGACGCCGGCGATCAGCTCGTTGAAGCGCATCTGGATCGGCTGCTGGATCTCCGTGCGGTTGCCGATCAGCGGCTTCATCCGCTCTTCGATGCGGCGCAGGATATCTTCCTTGCTGTGAACGTCGGCCGGCCACTCGTTCTCGGGTTTGGGGATGACGTAGGTGTCGGAGGCATTCGGTGGCATCGGATCGGTGCCGAGGTCGGCATTGCCGTTCTTGGAGAACACCAGCGCCACCTCTGGCAACGTCTTCAGCGCATTCTCGATCTGGAGCTGCATCTGCGTGGATTGATCGATCGAGGCGGAGGGCACGCGGAAGTTGGTCACGGTGATGTCCTTCTCGTCGAGCTGCGGCATGAACTCCTCGCCGAGCAGCCCGAAGCACAGCACCGCGGCAACGAACACGCCGAGGCCACCCAAAATGAAGGGCATGGGCCGGCGGATCGCCTTGGCCAGCAGCGGCGCGTACCTTTCCTTGAACCAGCGGATTGGCCGCACCTCCGTCTCGCTCACACGTCCCTTGATGATGATCGCGATCATGGCCGGCACGAAGGTCAGCGACAGGACGAACGCGGCAGCGAGCGCCAGCATCAGCGTGGTCGCCATCGGCGCGAAGGTCTTGCCTTCGACACCCTGGAAGGTGAGCAGCGGCACGAAGACGAGGAAGATGATGAGCTGGCCGAACACGGTGGGCCGGATCATTTCCCTGGCAGAGGCCGTCGTCGTCTCCAAGCGCTCCTCGAGGGTAAGGAGCCGGCCTTTCTCCTGCTGCCGTTCGGCGAGATGCCGTAGTGCGTTCTCGACGATGATGACGGCACCGTCGACGATCAGCCCGAAGTCGAGTGCGCCGAGACTCATCAAGTTGCCCGACACCCCCAGCGCGTTCATGCCGGACGCCGTCATGAGCATCGTGATCGGGATGACCGCTGCGGTGATGAGTGCCGCCCTCACATTGCCGAGCAGCAGAAACAGCACGACGATAACGAGGAGCGCGCCTTCGATGAGGTTCTTCTCGACAGTCGCAATGGTCGCGTTGACGAGCTTGGAGCGGTTGTAGACCGGCTCGGCGAAAACATCCGGCGGCAAGGCCTTGTTGATCTGGTCCAGCTTCTCGCCGACACTCGTCGCAACGATCCGGCTATTCTCTCCAACGAGCATCAGCACGGTCGAGATGACCGCCTCCGATCCCATCCGGCTGCCGGAGCCAGTGCGTACCGCGCCTCCGATCACGACCTGGCCCACGTCCTTCACGCGCACGGGGACGCCGTTGCGGGTGGCGACGACCGCCTCCTGTATGTCTTCGATCGATTTCAGGCGCGCATCGGCACGGACGAGGAAGCTCTCGCCAGCGCGACGGACATAGTTCGACCCGGCGGACAGGTTCGCCCGCTCCATTGCGTCCGCCAGCTCAGTGATGGAGAGGCCGTAGGAGGCGAGCGCGTTGAGGTTCGGTTCGATCAGATATTGTTTGACGTATCCGCCATTGGAATCGACGCCGGCTACGCCCTTCACGGTGCGCATCTGCGGGCGGATGATCCAGTCCTGCACGGTGCGCAGATAGGCTGCCTTGGCAAGTTCGGTGGTCAGCCGCTCGCCCTCGGGGGTCAGATAGGAACCGTCCGATTGCCAGCCGGGTTTCCCGTCGACGGCCTTCACGCCCTTGCCGTCGGGATGGCGGAAGGCGATCGAGTAGAAGAAGATCTCGCCAAGGCCGGTGCTGAGGGGGGCAAGGTTGGGCTGTACGCCCGCGGGCAGGCTGTCCTTGGCCTGGGCGAGCCGTTCAGTGACCTGCTGGCGTGCGAAATACACGTCGGTCGCGTCGGTGAACACCGCCGTCACTTGGGCGAAGCCGTTTCGCGAGAAGGAGCGCGTCATTTCCAGGCCGGGGATGCCGGCAAGCGCGGTCTCGATCGGAAACGTCACCTGCTTTTCGATGTCGACCGGGCCGAGCGTCGGCGCGAACGTGCTGATCTGCACCTGTCGATTGGTAACGTCGGGCACGGCGTCGATCGGCAGCTTGGTGATCTGCCACGCGCCGAAGCCGACGACGGCGAGGGTGAGGAAGGCGACAAGCCAGCGCAGATGCACCGACGTCGATAGGATGCGCTCGATCATCCCTCGGCCCCCTCGTTCTTCTCAAGCTCGGCCTTGAGCAGGAAGGCGTTGATCGTGGCGATGGGCGTGCCGGCGGCGAGGCCGTCGGCAATGGCGACCATGCCGCCTGACCGGCTGCCGATCCGGATCGGCTGCGCCTTGAAGCCGGTGCGCGTGCGAACGAACACGACGGTTTGACTCCCGAGCGTCTGTACCGCGTCCTGGGGCACCATCACGCCGCCCTTGGTCGCGCCACCACTGGCGAGGATGCGCGCCTGAACGAGCTGACCTGGGGACAGCGTGCTGGTCCCTGCGGTTGGTGTCACGATCACGGTCGCGGTCCGCGACTGTGGATCGACCACGCCGGTGCTGGCGCGAACGCGGCCCGTGATTGTCCGGCCGTCGCTGGTGGTCAGCTCAACCCGGTCGCCCGTGCGAATGCGTGGAGCGTCGGCGGGGGGACGCTCGCGGTGATTTGAAGTCGCCTGGGATCTGCGACGCGGAACAGCTCGGTTTCGGCCGCGACGAACTGGCCGAGATTAGCACCGGCGCTTGTCACGCGCCCTGACACGGGGCTGACGACCGCAACGGAGCGACCGTCACCGGATACCCGCGTCGCGCCGGCCGCAGCGCTGGCGCGACGGGCGTCGGCCTGTGCGACAGCAAGGGTCGCCTGCGCGGTCTCGAAGTCGGCGCGAGGGCTGACGCCCTGCGCAAGCAGCGTGCGCTCGCGCGCGAGCTGGCGCTGAGCGAGCGTCACCCGCGCCGATGCGGCCGAGCGATCGGCAGCGATCTGCGAGGCATCGCGGCTCTCGACCAAGGCGAGCGTCTGCCCGGCACGAACGGGATCGCCGATCCTCGAAAAGATGCGCGTGACGGTGCCGGGCGCCCGGGCAGTCAGGACCGCCTCGGCATCAGGCGTGGAGTCCACTGTGGCCGAAGCGAGGATCGCGGCATCCAGCTCGCCGGACGCGGCGGGTGCGACGGTGATCTGCGACGTTGCGACCGCCTGCGGCGTCATAGCGACCGCGTTTCCGGGCTTTGCAGGCTCTGCGGCCTGCACGGGCGCGGAAGGGGGCGCGGGTGATTGGGTGAGGCGCGCAGCGCCAAAGCCGAGCGCGGCAGCGGCGACCAGCCCGATGGCAGCCCCGGCATAGAGACGATTTCTATCGGTCATTGGACCGCTTCTCCGGTGATGGTGAGACCCGACAGGCGGGCGAGGTTGGCGCGGGCGTCAAGGCGAGCGATTGCCGCATCGAGGATGACGCCGCGGGCTGTCCCGAGATTGTGGCGGGCGGCAAGCAGCTCGATCAGCGGCGACTTACCGGCCTCGTAGGCGATCCGCGCAAGGCGGTAGCCCTCCTCGGCGGTCGCCATCGAGCGTTCGGCCGCAATGGCTCGGTTGTCGGCTGCTGCGACAAGCGCAAGCGCGGCACGCGTGCCGGTCTCGGCATCGAGCCGAGCCACTGCGGCCCGCGCCTCTGCCCCTTGCAGATCGGCACGTGCTGCGGCGATGTTGCCACGGTTACGATCGAAGATCGGCAGCGGCACAGAGACGCCAGCAACGACGGCGGGTCCGCTCGCCACGCGGAGCTGGCGGACGCCAAGCTGGGCGGTGATGTTGGGTAGGGCGAGGCGCTGCTGCACTGTCACTGCCCTTGCCGCCGCCTCGCGCTCGGCTTCTGCCACGCGCACGGTCGTCGCTTGCATCGGATCGAGCGGCCCGGTGACAGGGCGCGCATTCAAGCGGTCGAGCAGCGATTCCGAGACGCCGGTGAAGGGCGTCGCCACGCCTGCCAGAGCCGACAAGCGCGCGAGCGCGACGGTCTTCTGCGCGCGGGCGGTCTCAAGCTCTGCTTGAAGCGTGTTCAGCTCGGTTTCTGCCTGCACTTGGCGTAGCCGTGCCTCCTTGCCTGCACCGACGAGCGCCCGTGCAACCTTCAGGTCGGCGGTTGCTTCCTCCACTTCGTCCTCGGCTAGCGCGATCCGGCGGTCGGCGATCTCCGCGCCGGCATAGGCGCGGGCAAGATCTGTTGCATAAGCGAGGCGGCCTTCGCGGTTGCGCGCCTGGGCAGCGGCGACGCCGGCTTCGCCGGCAGCGATCCGCGCTGATCGCTTGCCGCCCAGCTCGATGGGCTGGTCGATCTGGAATGTCGTCTGCTCCTGGTTGCGGGCGTTTCGGGTCAGATCGCCGGCAAAGTTTTCGGCATAGATGTTGATCGAGGGGTTGGGGCGCGCGCGTGCCTGCTCGGCAAGGCCGCGCGCGCGCGCAACCTCGGCGTCGAGCACAGTCACCCGGGGGCTGTCGCGCGTCTGATTCAAGAGCTGCGCGAAAGGTGGCGCGGTCTGCGACCACGCCGCGCTGGCGGGCGATAGCACCGCGAGCGTACCGGCGAGCGCGAACGCGCGTCGTCGGCAATTATTGCCGTTCATAGCCATTGTCCTTTCCGGAGATGATCTTGTCGGCGGCGTGCGCCGGCCAGGTCAGCCTCGCGGAGGGCGGAGCAGCTCGGATGGATTGATCCCTTGCTGCAGCGGGGAATCGAATGAAAGCCATGCATTCTCGATCGGAACCGGCGAGAACGGCGCGCCGGCTTGCGCGGGTAACGCAAGTCCTTGGCCGCTTGCATGTGCTGCAAGGTGGATCGGCCCATCCGGATCATCGTGACCCTCATGCCGGTCGTGATCCGCCTGTTCGTGGCCATGCTCGATCGACGTTACGTGGCCAGGATCATCGTCGTGGATGGTCGCGCTGTGCCACCCCGACAGCGCAGCGAAGCCGAGCATGGCGACGAGGGCCAGCACGGCAGCCAGAAACGCTGATCGGGGCCGCCGCGCGATCCTCATTTACAGTTGCAATCCAAGTCTCGGCGCCATCCAGGTCATCGCCACGTATAAGGCGATCGTCAGCATACACCCAAGCCCGAGCGCCGCCCAGAAGGGCAGTCCTCTCTGAAGCAAGGTGGGTATCAGGAGAAACATCGGCAGGGACGGCAGGACGTACCAGAATGTGGCGCTGGAATGGGCAGCCATAAGTCTGGCGTCGGGCTTGTCGTGCCACAGCCAGATCATCCCCAGCACCGACACAAGCGGCAGCGATGCGATCAGCGCGCCGACGCCGGGAAACCGCTTCGCGGTCTCCGACGCCAGCGCGATGAGAGCGCCCGAGATCAGCGCCTTTGCGGCGAGATAGAACATCAGCGTGTCTCAACGGTGAGATGAGCCAGCTCGTGAACCGGCGCGAGCCGGGCACGGATCGTATCGCCGGTGACGCCTTGATCGGCGACGACGCTGACGATCGCGGCATGGGCTTCGGGGCCGACGCGCCAGACATGCAAGTCCGCGATCCGGGCATCACCTGACGCCTCTACCAGCTCGCGGACCTCACCGGCGACGTGATCGTCAGTCCTGTCGAGCAGTACGGCAGCGGTGTCACGCATCAAAGTCCACGACCAACGGGCGATGACCACGGCACCGACAATGCCCATTGCCGGGTCCATCCATGTCCACCCGAGATAACGGCCGGCGAGCAACGCCGCGATAGCAAGGACCGACGTCAGGGCATCGGCGAGAACGTGAACGTAGGCCGAGCGAAGGTTGTTGTCGCCGGCATGGGTATGATGCTCGTGGCCGTGCCCGTGATCGTCATGTCCGTGATGGTGGCTGCCGGAGAGCAGGAAGGCGCTGGCGATGTTCACGAGTAATCCGACCACCGCGATGATGGTCGCTTCGCCGAAGGCTACGTTGATCGGTTGGAACAGCCGCATGACGGACTCAGCCCCGATCGCGAAGGCGATCAGGCCCAGAACCATCGCTGAGGCGAAGCCTGCCAGGTCACCGACCTTCCCGGTGCCGAAGCTGTAGGCAGGGCTTCGTGCGTGCCTCTTGGCGTAGGCGTAGGCGCCGGCGGCGACCGACAATGCGCCGGCGTGCGTTGCCATGTGAAAGCCATCGGCAAGCAATGCCATCGAACCGGTCACATAACCTGCG
The DNA here is from genome assembly GCF_016743815.1 of Sphingomonas aliaeris. Taxonomy (NCBI): domain Bacteria; kingdom Pseudomonadati; phylum Pseudomonadota; class Alphaproteobacteria; order Sphingomonadales; family Sphingomonadaceae; genus Sphingomonas; species Sphingomonas aliaeris. Next base: position 105,755 of record NZ_CP061036.1, read on the forward strand.
ATGATCTCGCCGATCATCATCACGGCCGTCAGCGCGACTACCCACCGAGTTCGGCGGGCATTTTCATCATGTGACGCGCCAAGAAACACGTGGTCATGGGCGTAAGCGTCGAGGTCGGAACGGGAAGCCATGGCGTATTCAACTATCCCCCGGGGGATCAAGTCTATCCCCCGTGGGGGATACTCGACAGCGACCTTCTGGCGGCACTACATGGCGGTATGTCGCACAACGCTCACACCAGTCACCCGGCTATCATCAAGCGTCTGAACCGTGCTGCCGGTCACCTGCGCAGCATTGTGGGAATGATCGAGGAGGAGCGGCCCTGCGTCGACATTGCTCAGCAGCTGCAGGCAGTGGAAAGCGCCATCGCCAGCGCCAAACGGGCGCTCATCAACGATCATATCGATCATTGCCTGGTGCACGCCGAGGAAGGCGAGGGGCCGCAACACGCGATCGAGCAGTTTCGGGCGATCTCAAAATACTGGTGAGGAGTGCGAGTCCATCCTTATTGGCATTCAATCAGGCTCAAACGCCGACAGGATGGGGCAGGGGCCCTCAGAGCCCGATCCGCATTCACTTGCGAGCCGGTGAAGTGACGCACGCACCCGACTTAGACTTTTGATCTGCGCATCCAGGGCGGCGATCCGCGCATCGGCGAGTTGGCGCGCGCGGGCACGATCGTCCGTTGCGTCGAGCGCCAGCAGCTCGCCGATCTGATCCAACGTAAACCCGGCCGCTTGCGCCGATCGTATAAAGCGAAGGCGACGCACGTCTTCGATCCCGTAACGCCGGATACCGCCCCCGGACCCTGATCCCTCAGGCCGATCTGGCGTATCGAGCAAACCCCGGCGCTGGTAGTAGCGCACGGTTTCGACGCCGACGTCGCCGTCGCGCGCGAGGCCCGCAATCGTCAGTGTCACCACGCCTTGACTCCGTACTATAGTACGGATCCTATATAGGTCCGCGAACAGGACGGAGAAGTGAGATGGCGACCGCGGCGCCCAAGAAAGCGACGATCTACCGGATGGTGATCCCGACGCACACCTGCCCTTATGGTTTGAAGGCCAAGGATCTGCTGCGCCGGCAGGGTTACGAGGTCGAGGATCACTGGCTGCGCACGCGCGAGGAGACGGACGCGTTCAAGGCCGAGCATGACGTGAAGACCACGCCGCAGACCTTCATCGGGGGTGAGCGCGTAGGAGGCTTTGACGATCTGCGCCGCTTCTTCGGCAAGGCGGTGCGCGATCCCAAGGCCGTCACATACAGGCCCGTAGTCGCGGTGTTCGCCATGACCGCGCTGATGGCGCTCGCGGCCAGCTTCGCTGCCTTCGGCTCCCCGCTCACGGTCCGCGCCGGGGAATGGTTCATCGCCTTCTCGATGTGCGTGCTCGCCATGCTGAAGCTCCAGAACGTCGAGAGCTTCTCGAGCATGTTCCTCAACTACGATCTGCTCGCCAAGCGCTGGGTGCCCTATTCCTACGTCTATCCCTACGCGGAAGGTGTCGCGGGCGTGCTGATGGCCGCTGGTGTGCTCACCTGGCTGTCGGTGCCGATCGCGCTCGTCATCGGGACGATCGGTGCGGTATCCGTTATCAAGGCGGTCTATGTCGACAAGCGCGAACTCAAGTGCGCCTGCGTTGGCGGGGACAGCAACGTACCCCTCGGCTTTCTTTCGCTGACCGAGAACGTGATGATGGTCGCCATGGCGCTATGGATGCTGATCGCCCCGGCTGCGCTCTCGATGCCGCACTGACCCGTTGACTTCAGGTCCAAAAGGCTGCCGGTAGCCGGGGTGAAGTCAGGGTCTCGCCCTCTTGTCAGCATCTTGCGCGCGGCCGTCTTGGCCGTGCTTGCTATGATGCTGCTCGTCCGGTTGGGGCCGATCTGCGAAACCAGTGCCCAAGCCGCTCCGATCGCGTCGGCAATGGCCGGGTGCGAGGAGAAGAACCCTTCGGCGCCGGACAGAAAAGCGCCGCCATCGGCCTGCGCGACGCCCTGCATCGCCGTTCCGGTGGAGGCTCTGGCGAGGGTAGAGCCATTACCCTCATTCCCGATCGCGCCTTGGCCGTCGTCGCCCTCCGCCATGGACGGGTGGCCGATACCGCCCGCCACTCCGCCTCCGCGAGCCGTGTGACCCTCCAACAGACCTACACACGATTCACGGAGATACCGATGACCAAGTTCAAGCTGATCGGCGCCGCTTTGGCGCTCGCCCTGCCCACCGCGGCGTTCGCTGCCGGCTCCTGCTGCGCCGACATGCCGTGCTGCAAGGAAGGCTCGGATTGCTGCAAGGACGGCAAGGGCGATTGCTGCAAGGACATGAAGAAGGCCGGCGATCATGCCGGTCACGACATGTCCGGAATGCCCAAGAAGTAAGCTGGGGAAGGGAGGCGTTCGCGCCTCCCTTCTTTTCAGTGGTGGGCGAACACCTTGCGTCCACCGGGTCCGAACGCAACGACGTCGTAGGGCTGGGCCTTCATGCCCGGCATTTCCATGCCCGGCGAGCCCATTGGCATCCCGGCAACCGCAAGACCCGTCACACCCTTCGGGTGCGTTGCCAGAGCCCGCTTCATGTCGGCGATCGGCACATGACCCTCGAAAGTCATGTCGTCGATGATGGCCGTGTGGCACGAGGCCAAGTCCGCGGGTACGCCCCGGGCCTTCATGAATGCGGGCCGGTTCGCGTCGTCGACGACGCGGACCGCGCGACCGAACTGAGCCTTCACCTGCTGCGCCCACTTCTCGCAACATGGGCAGCCCGGATCACGGTGCATCAGCACCGGCCCGGCAGCCACGGCTGCGACCGGCATGGCAAACGCTACAACAGCGGCGAGAAGGCGGATGCGGGTCATGTCTATTCCTAAATTGCCGCTCCACCGCAGGCCAGCCCTGCGGTAGAGCGGTGGCCGATCACTGTGCAGACTTGCCGTGCGCCCGCAGCCAGGCGTTCAGCTCGCCGACTTCCTTGTTCTGCTCGGCGATCGTCTTGGTCGCCATCTGGCGGACCTTTGCGTCCTTGGTTTCGCGCAACACTATCTGCGACATGGCAATACCGCCGCGATGATGCTCGACCATTTTGCGGACCCAGGTCTCGGTCGCATCGGCGCCCATGGCCGACATCATCTTTTCATGCATCTGCATTTCAGACGGCGGATAGGGGTTCGCCGGCGTCGGCTTCATCATCTGACCGTGGTTCATGCCCGAATGATCCATGCCCTGCATCTGGGCGACGGCCGGGGCGGCGCCGAGCGCGGCCGCAAGGGCCAGAACAGTCATCTTCTTCATCGTGTCTCTCCTGGGTAAACGCCCCCGCCCACAGGAGAGATACGGGCGCGCGGACCGTATCCCTCACGCCCGTGATCGAATTCAGCGTACCGGCTGAAGCGTATTCACCCCGACGCTCTCGTCGGTCTCGGGCGGGGGAGGGGGAACCTGCTTGTCACGATAGGAGGGCAGGTCGGGCGCATTCGCAGGCGTGGGGTTTGCCTCGAGCCTGGCAATGGCTCGCTTCATCTGCGTGATTTCGCGGACCTGAGCATCGATGATCCCGTCCGCCAGCTTGCGCACCTCGGGGTCTTTGATGTTTGCGCGCTCGCTCGTCAGGATCGCGATCGAGTGGTGCGGGATCATGGCTTTCATCCAGCTCACGTCGTCCACCGTCTCCTGGCTGCGGACGAGCCACAGCGCGAGCGCGAACACCACGATGCTACCGCCGATGATCGCGGCATTCGTCCGCTTGTTCTTGTACATCGACCACATGAAAAGGAGCATGATGATCGCCATGGTGGCGCCCATCACAAACGCCATCCAGAACCGCGTCTGGCTGAACTCGATATGCCCGAGGGCATAGACGTTCACGTACATCAGCCCGAACATGACAACGGTCGACGTCGCCACCATCGCCGCGAAGCGACCGTAGCCCATTCCCATGTTCATCTTGTCTTGGTGCTCGTCCATCATGCGACTCCCTGTCTGGAATTACGCCCCCGGCTTTGCGGCGCGGCCGTCTCGGCCAGCGCATGAAAAGAAGGATCGCGCCCGACACCGCGAAGACGAGACCGCCTGCGGCAAAGGCGTTGAGCCACGGCGTGTTGAACCGCTCGTGCTCGGTCCAATCCATGATGTGAAGGCCCCAGAAGAAGTCGTACAGCCGCCACGTTCCTGTCCTGACCGACGTGAGACGTCCCGTGTCGGCTGCTACATAGATGCGGGTGGCGTCATCGTCGGCGAACGTGGCCCGCCAGGCCGGCAACGCCCCGCGATACTCGGTGCTGGCTCGTTCGACCCGTTCGATGGTGGGCGCGGGTACACCACTCCCTCGATACGCTTTCTGAGCGATCGTCCCGGCCACCGTGGCATCCAATGGTGGGATCGGCGCAGCCGTACGAGCGTCCAGCAGACGGATGCGACCATCCACAAGCTGTGCCTCAACGATCGGCCGCCCGAGCAGCATGCGGTGCTGAAGCTGGCGGACCGGCGCTCCTGCCGACGCAAGCAAGGCAGGTAACGGTGCGAAGCCTTGGGTGCTCGACAGCGCCGGCTCGGCGTTCCGTTCGATCCGGTGATCGCCATGAACCGTGTCGATCGGGAGCAGGCTCATCACAAGCCCGCTGGTGAACCAGACGATCGCCTGCGCGCCGATCAGGAGAGCAAGCCAGCGGTGAATCTTGCTCGCGCCAAGGTGGAGGCGGAGCCGCGGGCTCAGAACCAGGTCCTCACGCCGGCGACGAAACTGAAGCCGCCCGTATCGTCGCCCCGTGCCCGCGAGAAGCGCGCGGTGTCGCCGAACTGCCGTTCCCACGATACGCCGATATAGGGCGCGAACTCACGGCGGCCCTCGTAGCGAAGCCGCAAACCGGCCTCCAAATCCGTCAGCCCGGAGCCGATCCCGGTCTCCCGCACGTCCTGGGCCGCGAAGTTGGCCTCCACCCTGGGCTGGAGAACGAAGTAGTTGGTGATGCGCTGGTCGTAATAGCCCTCGGCGCGGGCGAGCACGTCCCCCTTGTCGGAGAGGAACAGCGCGCCCTCGATCTCGAACTGATAGGGGGCCAAGCCCTCGATCCCGATCGTCGCATAGGTGCGCGACGGGTTTGGCTTGAAGTCGTAGCGGACGCCGGCCTGAAGGTTCCAATAGGGATCGAGGGCGTGGCTGTAGAGCGCCTGCACCTCGGCGCTTTCCAGCGACTTGCCGAAGCTGCCTTCACCCTCCGACTTCAACCACAGTCGGTTGATGTCGCCTCCGATCCAAGCCTCGCCATCCCAGCGGTAGCCATCGCTTCCCTTGCGGGCCTGATACTCCGCGAGATTGAAGAGCACCTGGTAGTAGGTCATCCCGCCATGCTCGCGCCGCAGATCGTTCTCGCGCGAGCTGGCCATGGCATCCGCCCCCCAGAAGCGATCGGCGAGATGATCGCCGGACGGCGCGGGAGCGGGCTTGTTGCCGGGAAGAAGGTCGGTCCCGACCTTGGCGCCTGCCTGGCTACCCTCCATCGCCATACCGGGCATCGCGCTCATGTCATGCCCGGCATGCGGATCCTGCCCCGCTGCTGCCGGGGAGCCCATATCGGGCATAGCGGACATGTCGTGGCCGGCGTGCGGGTCCTGGGCGGGCGCGGCCTGCTGCCCGCCCATGTTCATGCCCTGCATCCCGCTCATGTCGTGACCGGCGTGCGGATCGGCCGCCTGAGCCGGCGCGGTCGACGCACGACGAGGGCCGCGCTGCGAACGGGCGCCTTCCGCTTGGCCGCGGGCTTCGCCGCTGCTTTGCGCGCCGGCTTGGGGGCCGCTTTGGCTGCGGGTTTCGCCGGCATGGTCATCCCCGGCATGTTGTGCATGGAATGATCCATGCTCTGCCCGAACACGGGGCTGGCGACGACTGCCGAGGCGAGGCCGGCGAGAAGGAGCGACCGGCTCACGCTGCTGCCTCCCCGGGCTTGCGGACCTGGACGACGCGCATCATCCCTGCGTGCATGTGGTAGAGCATGTGGCAGTGGAACGCCCAATCGCCTTCCTCGCCGGTCACGTCCCAGCTCACCGTGCCGCCTGGCTGGACGAGCACGGTGTGCTTCCGGGGCGCGTATGCGCCTTTTCCTGTCACTAGGTCGAAGAAGTGACCGTGGATGTGAATGGGGTGCCCCATCATCGTATCGTTGATGAGGGTGACGCGCACCCGCTCACCGTGCAGCAGGGTGATCGGATCGGGGCTCTCCGACAGCTTCTCGCCATCGAAGCCCCACATGTACCGTTCCATATTGCCGGTGAGGTGGAGCTTGATCTCGCGCTCGGGTGCCCGCGTGTCGGGATTGCGGTCTAGGGCAACAAGATCGCGATAGGTCAGCACGCGGTGCCCGACATTCTCCAGTCCCTGACCTGGCTCGCCGGTGCGATCGACTGGCATGGCCGAAATGGTCTGGACACCCGGACCCTTCTTTACGCCCGGGGCCTTCGAAAAATCGCGCATGTTCATGCTGCCCATGTCCATGCCGGCCATCGACTGCCCATCTGCCATGCCCGGCATCGCACCCGACCCGTGATCCATCCCGACCATTGCGCCACTCTGACCCTGCGGCGCGGTCATCCCGGCCATGGCGCCGGCAGCGGCGCCGGCGGCACCATGGTTCATCTGGGAATGGTCCATGCCCTGCATCGAACCGCCACCTGCGCCATGGTCCATACCGCTATGGTCCATGCCCGCCATCGATCCAGCCTGTGCGCCCGTCGCAGCGCTTCCCATGCCCTGCATGGAGCCGTGATCCATCGTGCTCATGTCATGGCCGCCCATGCCCATGTCCTTCATGGTCGCGAGCGGCCGCTTGCGAAGCGGCGGGACTTCGGCAGCCATGCCCTCGCGGGGTGCGAGCGTCGCGCGCGCCATGCCGGAGCGATCGACGCTCTCGCCCACCAGCGTGTAGGCGCGCATGTCGGGCGGCGTGACGATCGCGTCATAGGTCTCGGCCGGACCGAACTGGAACTCGTCGATCTGAACGGGGCGGACGTTCAAGCCATCGGCCGCGACGATCGTCATCGGCAGGCCGGGGATGCGGACGTTGAAGGTCGTCATGGACGATGCGTTGATGAAGCGAAGCCGCACCCGCTCGCCCGGCCGGAACAGCGCGGTCCAATTGTCCTTGGGACCATGGCCGTTGACCAGATAGGTGTAGGTCGAGGCGGTCACGTCGGCGACGTCGGCGGGGTCCATCCGCATCTTGCCCCACATCAGCCGCTCTTTGAGCGGCTGATCCTTGCCCGCCAGCAGCCCGCTTAGGGTCTGGCGCTGGCGGTTGAAGTAGCCCGACTCCTTCTTGAGGCGGTCGAACAGGTAGTGCGGATGCTGGAAGCTGTGATCGGACAGCACGATGACGTGCTCGCGATCGAACTGCACCGGGTCGGGGTCCTTGGGGTCGATCAGAATCGGCCCGTAGTGCCCCTCCTGCTCCTGAAGCCCCGAGTGGCTGTGATACCAGTAGGTGCCGCTCTGGATGATCGGGAACTCGTAGGTGAAGGTCGATCGTGCCGGGATGCCTGGAAAGGCAATGCCGGGCACGCCGTCCATCTGAAAGGGCACCAGCAGCCCGTGCCAATGAATAGAGGTTTCCTCATCCAATTCGTTAACGACGTGGAGGCGCACGTTCTGCCCCTCGCGCAAGCGGATGAGCGGAGCGGGCACGGTGCCGTTGATGCCGATCGCGTGGCTCTGCCGCCCGTCGATCATCATCATCTGGTGAGCGATCTTTAGCGTAATGTCGTCGCCCGAAACTGTCGGCAACGGCTTGGCGATGCCCGCGGACACCGGCTGCGCCCACGCCGGCATATAGGCCGACAGAGCAAGGCCGCTTCCGGCTAGGGTGGCACCGCGCAGCACTTGGCGGCGGTCGAGAACGCGCGACATGAAAGCTCCTAGAAGGTGGGCCGCTACCGGCCCGTTTCACTCCTTCTACGCGTCCCGCACGCCGATCCCTTGTTCGGTGTTCAACTTTTCGAGGAGGCGCGAGCGGGCACGGTAGAGGCGGGTTTCGACAGCCTTCTGGCTGATCCCCAGCACGTCGGCGGTTTCGGCTTGGCTCAAACCCTCGATGGTGCGCAGCACAAGAGCCTCTTTTAAATTCATGGGCAGAGCGGAAATGGCATCTGTTACCCGGTCCAACTCCTGGCGGTCGGCTGCGCCGTCGTCGATTGCCACCTGATCGTCCACCACAGCTTCAGCCCGATGATCGATGGGGGCCGCGAAGGAGAAGAACCGGCGCACCGTGCGCTTTCGCGCCCAGTCACGACATTTATTGATCGCGATCGTCGAAAGCCACGCTCTCATGGCGCGCTGCCCGTCGTAGCGCGGGAGGGCCTGGTGTGCGGCGACGAACGTCTCCTGCACCAGATCAAGCGCTTCGTCGGGTTCGCCGACGCATGCCCGCGCGAGCCGGAACACCGGCTGTTGGTAGCGTCGCACGATTTCGGCAAAAGCGGCCTGCCGACCGGCAATGCTGAGCGTCGCCAGCTCGCCATCGGACAGCGTGGTCCAATCGAGGCTCACCCCTGGCCGTCGGTGAGCGCCTTCACCACCGCAGCATCGAATTGGGAGGTTTGATCGGCCCGCAGAAGCTGCCGCATGGCAAAGATATGCGCCAACGTGGCCTTCTGCAGCTCGCCCATCGCGGCATGGCTCTGATCGACCGCGGCCGTGACCCGCGGTCCGTTGCCGTGCTCGGCCTCGATCGCCTCGGCAAGCCGGGCATTGGTCGCGCGCAACTCCAGCTCGAGAGCGCGCCGTTGCACCGCGAACCGATCTTCTAGGACCTTCAGCTTCGACTGCTGATCGGCATCAAGCGCGAGCTTGTGGTGCAGGACCTCGTGCAGCGCGGCGCCCGGCTGCTTGGGCTGGGGCAACAGCGCCCGTCCAACGAACACGCCCCCGATCGCCGCGAGAAAGGCGAGGACGACACACAGCAGGACGCGCTTGGTCGAGGTCACGGCTCGCCGATCAGCAAAGTCGAGGGTGCGAGCGGCGAGGCCCCGCCGAGCGGTGCGAGCGACACCGCAGGGCTCGCGGTCGCGGGCAGCTCGGCGCCGATCATGCCGATCGCCAATGCCGCGACCGTCACCGCACCGATGCCGAGCCCGGCCTGTCGCACGACCGGCCGTGTGCCGATGCGCGCGAGAACACGTGCTTCGACGTCGTCGAGCGCAGCCGGAACAGGTGCTCCCGCCAACCTCGCCAACGCTCTGTCCAGATCATCCATGTTTTCCACTCCGCCCCTCTAACACTGGTTACGCAGCGCTGCCCATCATCCCTCATCGGTCGCGTGAGGGGTGCGCGACTGTGCCGCGTAGAATGGACAGAACATCACGGAGTAGCCTCATGCGTAGCGCCCTAGTCCCTGCCGCCCTTGCCATCCTCGGGCTCGCCAGCGCCGCCCAGGCTCACCCTAAGTTGCTGTCCGCCTCACCGGCGCCGAACGCGACTGTCGCCAAGCCAGCGCGTCTCGCGCTTCGGTTCAGCGAAAAGCTGATGCCGAAGTTCTCGGGCGCGGACCTGATGATGACCGCGCATGGCGGCACCGCGCACCCGCCCATGAAGGTCGCGGCTGCGGCCGGGGTCGCCGATGATGGCCGCACGCTCGTCGTCACGCCCAAGGCGCCGCTCGCCGCGGGGCGCTACAGCGTCGCGTGGCACGTGGTCTCGGTCGACACCCACCGGGTAGCCGGAAACTTCGCCTTCGCGGTCAAGTAAGGGTGGAGACCGACTGGCCGCTGATCGCGGTTCGCTTCGCGCTCTATGCAACGCTGAGCGGATTGTTCGGCCTGTCGGCCTTCAGTCTCTACGGCCTCAAAGCCGGCGAGCGCGCCGACGCGCTCGCCTTGCGCCCTTGGCTCGTCGGAAGCGGCCTGCTCGGCCTCCTGTTCTCCGGGATCGCCCTCGCGCTGCTCGCGGCGGCGATGGCCGGGGCACCGCCCTGGCCGATCGATCAGGAGGCGATCGGAATGCTCCTCTCCGGGTCCGCGACGGGCACGGCGTGGGAAGCGCGCATGGCGGCGCTCGTGGTGGCGTCGATCGCGGCCCTCGTGGCAGCCGGTCGCGCGGCTTTGCTCGGCCTGGTGGCGTTCGCTGCGGCCGTGGCGCTCGCCACGCTTGCTTGGACAGGGCACGGCGCGATGGACGAGGGCGCTGTCGGCTGGGTGCATTTGGGCGCCGACATTCTCCACCTGCTTGCCGGCGGAGCCTGGGCCGGAGCCCTGCTCGGGCTCGTGCTTCTCGTCGCCCGGCCGGTTGGCCGCGTCGACGCCGCCCATCTGACCCTGACGCACCGCGCACTGCATGGATTCGGCCTGGTCGGCACGATCCTGGTCGGCACGATCGTCGTCACGGGTGTCGTCAACGCGTGGCTGCTGGTCGGCCTCGCCAATCTGCCGGACCTCCTGACTACGCGCTACGGCCAGCTCTTGATCGCCAAGCTCGCGCTCTTCGGCGCGATGCTCGCGCTCGCATCGCTCAACCGCTTTCGCCTCACGCCGGCGTTCGAGCGATCGATCGCCGTGGCCGATCATCACGGTGCGCTTCGCGCCCTGCGGCGCAGCCTCGCGGTCGAGGCAAGCTGCGCAGTGGCGATCCTGGCGCTCGTCGCATGGCTGGGAACACTCGAACCGCCTGCTTCGGCGATGTGAGGGGCGGGCGGCCGAATGCCGCCCGCCTCGCCGTTCAGGCGGCCATCTTCTCGCATTCCTCGGCGCAACGGTTACAGGCCGCGACGCAATCCTCCATGCCGGCGAGCCCTTCGCAACTCGCCGCGCACGCCCGGCAAATCTCGGCGCACTCGTGGCAGATATGACGATGGTGTTCGGATTTGCGGGCCATGAAGTCGATCGCGACTGCGCAAATCTGCGCGCAATCGGCCATAATTTTCATGTGCTGCGGCTCGGCGTGCTTCCCACCTGCCTCAAGGCAGTGGTTCATCGCCATATAAAGACAGGTGATATGGCATTCGTGGCAGGCGTCCATGCACGCCTTCATCGCCGGGTCCATCTGATGCATCGGTCATTCTCCGTCTTATCCCCGCCCTAAAGGAGATACGCGCCAGATCGCACTTTCCCTCGCCTTCTTGGCCCTTTTCGAGGGGCAAAGCCTTCGGCCGCGTAGCTCATATTAGGCGGCTTGGCCGCACGGTCGCGGGTTAAGCTCGACCTGGCCTTGACCTTGACACGGTGTCAGACCCTACATGCCTTCGGGTCGAAGGAGTTACGCCATGAACGATCCTCATTCTCATGCCCATACTGGGGGTTGCGGCTGCTCAGCAAAGTCAGCCGAGCCGGCTGCCGAGCCCGCTTCATGCTGCTCTGGGGGCTCTACCGCGTCAGTGCCAGTCGAACAGGCCGGCAAAATGGGTGGCTGCTGTTCGGGACCCAAGGTGCCCGGCGACGTGACCAAGGTAACGGACCCGGTGTGCGGCATGACGGTCGATCCAGCGAAAACGGCGCACCATGCCGAGCACGCCGGCCATGAATATCATTTTTGCAGCGCCGGGTGCCGGAACAAGTTCTTGGCTGATCCGAACGCCTATCTCGGCGATAAGCCAAAACCTGAGCCAACAGCGACGCCAGGGGCGATGTGGACGTGCCCCATGCACCCGCAAGTCCGCCAGGAAGGGCCGGGGACGTGCCCTATCTGCGGCATGGCGCTCGAGCCCGAAGAACCGTCGCTCGACGACACACCCAACCCCGAGCTGGTCGATTTCACACGCCGGCTTTGGGTGGCCGGCGCACTGACGATCCCGCTCCTCGTCGTTTCGATGTTTGCCGAGATGCTCGGCATCAATGTCGTCAGCCCCACGGTCTCGCCGTGGGTCCAACTCGCGCTAACCGCACCGATCGTGCTGTGGGCGGGCTGGCCGTTTTTCAAGCGGGGGTGGACCTCGATCCGCACCCGCCATCTCAATATGTTCACGCTGATTGCGATCGGGGTCGGTGCCGCCTTCCTCTACAGCGTGGTCGCGACGCTCACGCCGGGCATCTTCCCCGCGACGTTCCGAATGCACGGGGGCATGGTCCCGGTCTATTACGAGGCTGCCGGTGTCGTGGTGACGTTGGTGCTGCTCGGGCAAGTGCTCGAGCTGCGCGCCAGGGCGGCAACCGGGCGCGCGATCCGAGCCCTCCTGGATCTCGCTCCCAAGACAGCTCGGCGGTTGCGGACTGACGGCTCCGAGGAAGAAGTCGGCCTTGCCGACGTCGCCGCCGGTGATCGATTGCGGGTCCGTCCCGGCGAAGCGATCCCGGTCGATGGCGTGGTGGTCGAAGGCCGCTCGTCGGTCGATGAATCCATGCTCACCGGCGAACCTGCGCCGGTCCTCAAGGAAGTCGAGGCGGCCGTCACGGGGGGGACCGTCAACGGCACGGGTAGCCTGGTTTTGGAAGCCCGCGCCATCGGCCCGGATACGATGCTGGCGCGGATCGTCCGTATGGTCGCCGAAGCGCAGCGCAGCCGCGCCCCGATTCAGGCGGTCGCCGATCGGGTGTCGGGATGGTTCGTGCCGCTGGTCGTGCTGATCTCGGTGGTGACGTTCGTGGTATGGTCGCTGGTCGGCCCTGAGCCGCGCATGGGCCATGCCCTGCTCAACGCCATCGCCGTGCTGGTCATCGCCTGTCCGTGCGCGCTCGGGCTCGCCACGCCTATGTCGATCATGGTCGGCACTGGGCGCGGCGCGACAGCCGGGGTGCTGGTCAAGAATGCGGAAGCCTTACAGGGGCTCGAGAAGGTCGATACGCTCGTCATCGACAAGACGGGCACGCTCACGGAAGGCAAGCCTAAGCTGGTCGCGGTCGAGACGGTCGGCGCAGTCGCGGAAAACGACATGCTCGCGCTTGCCGCGGCCGTCGAAGGGCAATCCGAACACCCGCTCGCTCACGCGATCATCGTTGCCGCCAAAGAGCGGGCATTGCAGCTCGGCACGGTAGCGGACTTCGCCTCGCAAACCGGCCTGGGTGTCAGCGCCACGGTCGACGGCCGCTCGGTCGTCATCGGCAACGCCGCGCAAATGAGCCGGATCGGCGCTGATCCCAAGCCGGTCGATGCCGCGGCTGATCGTCATCGTAGCGAAGGCGCGGGTGTCATCCTTGTCGCGATCGATGGGGCGCTCGCTGGCTTGCTGGCGGTCGCCGACCCGGTGCGGGCATCGGCACGCGACGCCATTGCCGCACTTCGCAAAGAGGGCTTGCGCGTCGTCATGCTCACCGGCGACAATCGTGGGACCGCGGATGCGGTCGCGCGCGCGGTAGGCGGTCTCGATGACGTGCGCGCCGATCTGCGGCCGGAAGACAAAGCGCGCATCATAGGCGAGCTGAAGGCAAGCGGCGCCAAGGTCGCGATGGCCGGCGACGGCATCAATGACGCCCCGGCGCTTGCCGCTGCGGACGTGGGCCTGGCGATGGGCACGGGAACGGACGTGGCGATCGAAAGCGCCGGCATGACGCTCACGCGCGGCGATCTGTCGGCGATCGTGCGGGCGCGCAAGCTCGCCCACGCAACGATGCGCAATATCCGCCAGAACCTGTTCTTCTCGTTCCTGTTCAACGGCATCGGCGTGCCGGTCGCGGCGGGGGTGCTTTATCCCGTCGCCGGCATTCTGCTCTCGCCGATGCTAGCCGGTGCGGCGATGGCGCTCTCGTCTTTCACTGTCGTTCTGAACGCGCTGCGGCTCAACGCGGTGAAGTTGTGAACATCGGAACGGCGTCGGACGCCAGCGGCGTCTCTCAGCGCATGATCCGCCACTATGAGAAAATCGGCCTCGTGCCTGCGCCGCCTCGGCGCGGGAGCTACCGGGATTATTCAGAGGCCGATGTTCACCGGCTGCGCTTCATTGCCAATGCGCGCGATCTGGGGTTCCCGATCGAGGAGATCCGCACACTCCTCGGCCTCTGGTCGGATCGCAGCCGTTCGAGCAGCGAAGTAAAGATGCTCGCCCAGGCGCGCGCCGATGAACTTGGGCGTAAGGCGGCTACGCTCGAAGCTATGCGATCGACGCTGCTGGACCTGGTGAACCGCTGCCACGGAGATGATCGACCGGACTGCCCGATCCTTCGCCGTATGGAAGCATAGGGTCGCGCCTACTCGCTGGCGCGACGAGCAACGCCGTCCCGCCACGGGCGTTGCGAAAAGCGAAGCGTGATCCGCAAAGTCGCCACACGACCGCGGATTGTGTCCATCGTGCGACCCAACTCGCGGACAATCTGGCTAATGGTCTGCTTCCCAGCCACACGCCGCCGAAGTTCGGCGTCGTCCTCCTCGTCCAAGGCGCGCCGCGCCGGGTGGTCACCTCAATTTATCCTTATGGTTCTTCCGATCATTTCCGGCTTCTCGTTGAACCGACTCGAGCGGGGCGAACGAATTTACTTTGGATGACATTGTCGAGCCAATGCTCAAGGTAGCCGTGAAGATAACGCGTCGATCAACCGGCATTCGGCGATCGTTGTGGCGTCGCAGCGCCCCCATTTGACGATCTCTTCACGCAGCGTCTGTAGGCCGGCGAGTTTGTGGTCGATCTCTGCGATGTGCAGCACCGCCATCTCGTCAACTGCATCGCACGATCCGCGCGGATCGTCCGCCAGGCGGAGCAGGTCACGCACCTGATCGAGCGTAAAGCCCAAGTCGCGCGAGCGCTTGATGAACGTCAGGCGATCAAGGTGCGACTGATCGTAAAGGCGGTAATTGCCCCCGCTCCGACGCGGTGCAGCGATCAAACCCTCACCCTCGTAAAAGCGGACGGTCTCGACCTTCAGCCCGGTGCGCTTCGCAATATCGCCGATCTTCATGGATGAGCCCTTGACCCTCTAGTGACATGAAGGTGCATATGGGGGGTCCGACACACGAATCGAGTGCATCATGGCGGACGACTGCTGTTCCAGAAAAGGCGACACGATCGCGCAGCTCGGCCGCAAGACCGATCAACGACGCGTGCTGATCGCCGTCATGGTTATCAACTTCGTTATGTTCGTTGCCGAGTTCGGCGGGGGGGTGTTCGCGCGGTCGTCCGCACTGATGGCGGACTCAGTCGACATGCTCGGCGATGCCGTGGTCTATGCACTCAGCCTCTATGCGTTGAGCCGCGGCCCCCGCTGGGAAGCCGGGGCGGCACTGGCCAAGGGCGGCATCATCCTCATGTTTGGCATCGCGGTCGTATTCGAGATCGTCGACAAGGTGGTCAACGGCGTTTCGCCCTCGTCTTCACTAATGCTGGCGTTCGGCGGTGCCGCGCTCGTCGCCAACCTGACCTGCCTCGCGATGCTGTGGCGCTTCCGGTCGGAGAACGTGAATATGTCCAGCACGTTCGAGTGCTCGCGCAACGACGTGGCGTCAAACGTCGGCGTACTTATTGCGGCCGGGTTTATCGCCATGACCGGCGCGGCATGGCCTGATATCGCGGTGGGCGGCGTCATCGCGCTCATCTTCCTGCGGTCAGCGTGGCGTGTTCTCGCCGAAGCGATCCCGGCATGGCGAGAGACCCGGCCGGTAGCACCGGAAGTCTTGCGATGACACTCGGACGTATTTCGACTAGACGGCCTGAAATGCTGCGCAGGCTCTGGTCCCTTTTGCTCGTCATGATTGCGTCGTCCCTGGTGATGACGGCGACCGTGCACGCGCGCGAGGTTGCAGGGCCGGTGACTATCGAGTGCAGCGGCACAGTGCATAGCGACGGCGACGCCGATCAATCGCAAGGCGATGCCGACAAGGCGGTGCCGCACCACCATGCCACCTGCCACGGACAGTTACTGAACCTGCCAGCGAGCAACGCGCTGCCGTTGATGGCATGCGCTGACGGTCTGCATCCGTTCCCCGCACCCGCCAGTGCCATCGCGTCGCATCTCGTCGATCCCGCGCTGAGGCCCCCGGCCGCCTGACGACACCCGCTCGCCGGCATCTGCCGGCCCGACGTGTTCTGTCAGGATCGATATTTCATGAAAACAATGCTAGCGGCCATGCTGGCCGCGGCGTCCTGCGCATCGATAGCGCAGGCGCAACAGGAGGCGGCGCCGCAGGCGGCCACCCCGTCTGAAACGCCGACCGCGGCGCAACCGCTCCCCGGCTTCTCGCTTGATCAGGCGGTGTCTGCCGCGGGCGGAGCAGCGCCATCGGGTGCCGCTGCTACTGCATCGGTCGAGGCGGCGCAGGCGGCCCGCACGGTGGCCGGGCTCCGGCCGAACCCCGTCTTCCAAGGGCAGGTCGAGAACGTCGTCGGCTCCGGTCCTTATCGGGGCGTGCGGAGCGCGGAGACGACGGTGGGGGTCGCGATCCCGATCGAGCTTGGCGGCAAGCGCGGTGCCCGCGTTGCTGTTGCCGACGCGCAAATATCACGTGCGCAACTCCAGAGCGCGATCGTCGCGGCCGATATCCGCGTCCAGGTCACACAGCTCTATGTCGAGGCAATCGCGGCCGAACGCCGGCTGGTGACGGCGCGCGACCAGGCACGGATCGCGGCCGAAGTGCTGCGGGGGGCTGCGGTGCGCGTCCAGGCGGGGCGAGCGTCGCCGCTGGAGCAACAGCGCGCCGATGTCGCGCGTATCAATGCCGATGCCAATGTCGAGCGGCTGACCCGGCTCGCCGAGGCGGCACGGACCAATCTCGCGCGGCGGCTCGGCCGTCCGATCGACGGCACGCTCGACGCAGGCTTGCTCGACCGGTTGCCGCCGGCGACCTTCGGCCCTGCAGCACCGCTACAGACTGCCGGCACGCTGGCGCTGGCGGCGGCGGATGCCGATCTTGCCATCGCCGATGCCGGCATCAGGCTCGCGCGCGCCAACCGCGTACCCGACATCAACGTCGGACCGGCGCTCCGACGGCTGGAAGCGACGAACGATACCGCCGCGGTGTTCGCGATCTCGATCCCGATCCCGCTCTTCAACAACGGCCGCGCCGCCATCGCGCAGGCGACCGCGGAGCGGACGCGCGCCGAAGCGGTGCGGCGCGTAACCGCGCTCGACGTCGAGCAGGCGATCACCGACGCGCAAGCCGAAGCCGCCAATGCGGCAACGACCGCGCGCGCTGCGGTCGGGCCGGCGCTGGCAGCAGCAGCAGAGGCCGCGCGGATCGCGCGGATCGGCTACCGCGAGGGCAAGTTCGGCCAGCTGGATCTCCTCGATGCCGAACGCACGCTCGCCGAGACGCGCGTCGCCGCGATCGACGCGCTCGCCAACTATCAGAATGCCCGTGCGCGATTGGAGCGGCTGACCGCGCCTGCGCCGACCACCAACACCGGGGGAACCGACCGATGAAGACCATCCTGACGGGCGGCGTTCTGCCGTTCGGCCTTGCCCTGTTGCTCGCGGCCTGTGGCAGCAGCTCCGAAGGCGGCAACGAGACTGCCGGAAACGAAACCAGCGCAGGTGCCGAAGCCGGCGGTAACGAAGCCGCCCATGCCGATGAGGGTGCGGTAACGCTCTCGGCGGACCAGATCACCGCGGCGGGCGTCCAGATCGGTCGCCCGCTCACGGGCGGTGCGGGGACGATCGAACTGCCGGCGACGATTGAGGGCGACCCGCAGGGGACGCAGGTCGTTTCGGCCGCAATCGGCGGGCGTGTCGTGGCACTCACGCGCAACCTCGGCCAATCGGTCGGGCGCGGGCAGACGATCGCCGTCATCGAAAGCCGCGAGGCCGCACAGCTCAAGGGTGAGGTCGAGGCATCGCGTGCCCGGCTCGCGCTTGCCAACTCCAATCTCAGCCGCGAGCAGCGGCTGTTCGCGCAGCGCGTGTCGCCCGAGCAGGATTTGATCGCCGCGCGCACCGCGGCAATCGAAGCACGTATCGCCTACCGGCAGGCGCAGAGCCAGGTGTCGGCAGCGGGCGGGGGCGGGGGCGGGCTCAACCGGCTCGGCATCGTCGCGCCGATCGGCGGTCAGGTCATCGCCCGACCGGTCGTGCTAGGGCAGACGGTCGCAGCAGACAGCGAACTCTATCGCATCGCCAATCTCAGCCGGGTGTCGCTGGCGCTCAACCTCAGGCCAGAAGATGCCGGCCGGGTGAAGCCAGGTAATATTGTTACCGTGACGGCGCCGGGGCGGCAGGCGAGCGCTCGAATCAGTTTCGTGTCGCCAGCCCTCGATCCGCAGACACGGCAGGTGCCGGTCATCGCGACGCTCGACAATGGTGGCGGTCAGTGGCGCGTCGGCGAGCCCGTCACCGCTGCGGTCCAACTCAGCGGTAGCGGAGGCAGCAATGCGGTCCGCGTGCCGACGACGGCAGTGCAGACGGTCGAAGGCAAATCAGTCGTTTTCGTCCGTACGGCCAAGGGGTTCCAGTCGACCCCGGTCACGCTCGGCGACGCGGCCGGCGATACCGTCATCATCCGCTCGGGCCTGACCGGCCAGGAGCAGATCGCCACCACCGGCAGCTTCACGCTCAAAGCCGAACTCGGCAAGGGCGAAGCGGCGCACGAGGATTGATGTCATGATCGCTCGCATCGTCAATTGGGCGGTTGAGAAGCGCTGGCTCGTCCTGCTCCTCACCGCCATCGTCGCCGTCATCGGCGCCTTTTCGCTCTCCCGGCTACCGATCGACGCGGTGCCGGACATCACCAACAATCAGGTGCAAATCAACGTTCGCGCGCCCGCGCTCTCGCCCGAGCTGGTCGAGAAGCAGGTGTCGTTCCCGATCGAAACCGCGCTCGCCGGCATCCCCGGCCTCGACAATACCCGCTCACTCAGCCGCAACGGCTTCGCGCAGATCACCGCGGTCTTCGACGAATCCACCGACATCTATTTCGCCCGCCAACAGGTCGGCGAACGGTTGCAGGGCGTCGCGGAAAGCCTGCCCGATGGCGTGAACCCAGAGATGGGGCCGATCGCGACCGGGTTGGGCGAGGTCTATATGTGGACTGTCCGGCTGGAACACCGAAAGGACGACAAGCACCGCGCTGGCGAGCCGGGGCAGCAACCTGACGGCAGCTATATCACACCGGAAGGCGAGCGGCTGACTACGCCTGAAGATAAGGCGACCTATCTGCGGACCGCGCAGGACTGGATCGTCACGCCTCTGCTCAAGAACGTACCCGGCGTGGCGGGCATCGATTCGATCGGTGGCTACGCCAAGCAATATCTTGTCGTCCCCGACGTGCAGAAACTGGCGTCGCTCAAGATTACACTGACAGATCTTGGCACCGCGCTTGAAAAGAACAACACCAGCGTCGGAGGGGGGTTCGTCAATCGCAACGGTGAAGGATTGGCGGTCCGGTCGGACGCGCTGGTGCGCAATGCGAACCAATTGGCGCGCACCGTCGTTGCCACCCGTGACGGTATCCCCATTACTCTTGACCAGGTCGCCAACGTCCGCACGGGGCAGGCGATCCGGATGGGCTCGGCGTCGGAGAACGGCACCGAAGTCGTCGTCGGCACCGCGATCATGCGGATCGGCCAGAACAGCCGCAACGTGGCGACCGCGGTCGCCGACCGGTTGAAAACTATCAACGCCTCGCTGCCACCTGATGTGGTGGTGCAGCCGGTGCTGGATCGTACCGCGCTGGTCAATTCGACGATCAAAACGGTCGCCAAGAACCTCTCCGAAGGCGCGCTGCTCGTCATCGTCGTGCTGTTCCTGCTGCTCGGCAACTTCCGTGCGGCGCTAATAGCTGCCGCGGTCATCCCGGTCACGATGATGCTCACCGGGTTCGGTATGCTTCGGCTCGGGGTGTCAGCAAACCTCATGAGTCTGGGTGCGCTCGACTTCGGGCTGATCGTCGACGGCGCGGTCATCATCGTCGAGAATGCCCTGCGGCGTCTTGCCGAAAAACAGCATCACGAAGGCCGGCTGCTAAGCGTCAAGGAGCGGCTGGATGCGGTCGCGACCGCAGCGCGAGAGATGATCCGGCCGTCCGTATATGGGCAGGCGATCATCATCCTCGTGTACGTGCCTTTGCTCACGCTGACCGGCGTGGAAGGCAAGACGTTCGTGCCGATGGCGCTGACCGTCATCATCGCGCTGCTCTTTGCCTTTGTTCTGTCGCTGACCTTCGTACCTGCGGCGATTGCCATCTGGCTGTCGCGGAAGGTCAACGAGGAGGACGGCCGGATCATCTCGTGGCTGAAGAAGCGCTACGAGCCGGGCCTGGAAAAGGCGATGAAGCGGCCGATGATAACTATCGGCGCCAGCGTAGTCAGCCTCGTGCTGGCGGCATTCGCTTTCACGACCCTGGGGCAGGTGTTCCTCCCTCAACTCGACGAAGGCGATCTACTCATCCAGTCGCTACGCATCCCGGCGACGTCGGTCCAGCAAAGCCAGGCGATGCAGGTGCCGATCGAGCGGATGGTGTCGAAACAGCCCGAGGTGCGGTTCGTCTTTTCCAAGACGGGCACCGCCGAGCTGGCCTCGGACCCGATGCCGCCCAACGCGACTGACATGTTCGTCATCCTGAAGCCGCATGCCGAATGGCCCAATCCCAAGCTGGAGAAGGCCGCACTTGTCGAACGCCTGGAAACAAAGCTCGCGCAGTTCCCCGGCAACGCCTATGAGATCACGCAACCGATCCAGATGCGATTCAACGAGCTGATTGCCGGCGTGCGTGGCGATATCGCGGTCAAGGTATTTGGCGACGACTTCGCCAGCATGAACCGCACTGCCGAACAGATCGCCAGCGTCCTGCGCAAGACGCAAGGCGCGGCGGACGTGAAGGTCGAACAGACGACGGGGCTTCCGATGCTCGACATTCGAGTGAATCGTGACGCGATGGCGCGGGTCGGCGTCACCGCGCAGGACGTGCAGGACACCATTACCGCCACACTCGGCGGACGGACCTCCGGCATGATCTTCGAAGGCGACCGGCGCTTTCCGGTCGTCATCCGCCTGTCGGACGCCGAACGCGCCGATCTGGGGCTGCTGAAACAGGTGCAGGTGCCGGTAGCCGGCGGTGGCTATGTGCCACTGTCCAGCGTTGCCGACATTGGCGTCGTCGACGGGCCGAACCAGATCAGCCGCGAGAACGGCAAGCGGCGCGTCGTCGTCCAGGCGAATGTGCGTGGGCGCGATGTCGGCAGCGTGGTCGCAGATGCACAGGCTGCTGTGTCGAGCGGGGTACGCCTGCCAGCGGGCAGCTACCTCGAATGGGGCGGGCAGTTCGAGAATCTGGAGTCTGCCAGCCAGCGGCTCCAGCTCGTGGTGCCGGCCTGCTTCGTACTGATCCTGTTCCTGCTCTACGGGGCATTGGGGTCGGTACGCGATGCGGCGATCGTGTTTACAGGGGTGCCGTTCGCGCTGGTGGGCGGCGTCCTGTTGCTCTTCCTGCGCGGCATGGACTTCTCGATCTCGGCCGCGGTGGGGTTCATCGCGCTGTCGGGCATCGCGGTCCTCAACGGACTTGTCATGGTCAGTTCGGTGCAGGACCTGATCCGTTCCGGCATGGACCGCGCCGAAGCGGCGCATACGGGTGCCCTTCAGCGATTACGCCCCGTCGTCATGACCGCGCTCGTCGCAAGTCTCGGCTTCGTGCCGATGGCGTTCGCGAGCGGGGCCGGCGCGGAAGTGCAAAAGCCGCTCGCAACCGTCGTCATCGGCGGGCTGATCTCGGCGACCCTGCTGACGCTGTTCGTGCTGCCGACGCTCTACGCCCGCTTCGGGCAGCAGGCGGTCAAGGTCGACGACACGGACGATACCTCACCGCTCCCGCAACCCGCATGATCGTGGGGGAGGGCGGTCGTGCCCTCCCCCACGCCTCAAGAAAGGGGGCTCGCTCATGACGACGATCGACAATGTAACGACACTCTCCGTATCCCCGCTGCGTGTCTGGACGGTCCTCACGGACTTCGCCGGCCACCCGCAGTGGAAGCCGTTCATCCAGCTTTCCGGTGCCGCGGTCTGCGGCGGTGATGCCAACTACACGTTCCGCATCGGCGGACTCGACAAGCCGGTGACGGCCAAGGCGGATATCATCCGCGTCGATAAGCCGCTGGCGTTCGCATGGACGGCGGGCGTCGCCAGGTTCTTGCTGTTCGAGGAATCTTACGCGCTGGAAAGCGATCCCGCTGGAACCCGCCTGCGCCATAGCCTGCGCTTCTCAGGCATCTTGGGTCGTCCGCTCTGGGCACTGATGCGCCGCAGGCTTCAAGCAAGCCTCGTGCAGTCGGACAGGTGCCTCGATCGCCAGCTTCGGCGCCTGTCGGCGGTGCCGGTTTCCAATAGACGGACTGGACCTGCGCGCACTGGGGCACGGAGGCAGCGATGACGATGCATCATCTTGGCTTGGGTTTTGGCATGGGCATCGTGCTGGTGTTGGCAGGCTGTTCCGAGGAGCCCCGGAAGGGTCCACCGACCGAGCAGGAGATCCACGCTGCGGACACTGCGGTGACCAGCAGGACACCCGGCCGTCACCCCTATCGATGCGACGATAACCAGACGCTTCTGGTCGACTTCAAGGATCAAGGGCTCACAGTCGAGTTACGGCGCGATGCGAATGCACCTGCGGTCGTTCTAACCGCGCCGTTGCAAGGTCTCCAGTATGTCGGCGATGCGGAAAGCGCGACATTCTCGGGCAACCAGATCAAGATCGAGGCACCCGGCAAACGCCCCGTGCTTTGTGAGAAAGCGACAAGCCTATGAGCAATCTTGTATCTAAAACCAGCGGGACGGATCGCCAGCGACGTACGCTCTGGATCGTCCTGATCCTCAATGCCGGGCTTGCACTGGCGTTCGTCGCCACAGGACTGTTCGGTGATTCCAGTGCGCTGATCGCCAATGGCCTCGATAACGGCTCCGATGCCGCGGTATATGGGCTCAGCCTTGTTGCGTTGAGCCGCGGCGCACGCTGGAAGCAAGCTGCGGCCAGGGTGTCCGGCATCATGCTGCTCCTGTTCGCGGTCGCGGTCCTCATCGATGTCGCGCGGCGTTTTACCCAGGGCAGCGATCCGATCGGCCCGACTATGATCGGCATGTCGATTGTCGCTGGCATCATCAATTATCTGTGTCTGCGCCTCCTGCAAAAGCTGGAGAACAAGGACGTCAACCTGCGCGCGGCGACGACCTTCAGCCTCAACGACTTCATCTCGAACGGCGGGATCGTCGTCGCTGGCGTCCTTGTCATGTGGTTGGGCGTGAACTGGCCGGACCTCGTGGTCGGGCTGGCGACAGCCGCAATCCAGTTGTGGGGCGGCATCAAGATCCTGCGTGACGCGAAACAGGACGCGCGCAAAAACAAGGACAATCAGAATGGCTGAGAAGACCAGGCTCGACCTCGCCGTCGTCCTGCCCGACGTCCCGGATGCGGCTGACGCCTGCGTCGCGCGGCTTGTTCAACGGCTGGCGGACCGCGAGGGCGTCAGCGAAGCGCACGTCGTCCCCGCCAGTGGCGAGGCGCCGGCGCAACTGTGCATCCATTACGATCCGGACCAGCTCCCGCTATCCCGTATTCGCGAGGTCGCGACCGGCGCGGGCGCGCAGATAGGTGAGCGCTACGGCCATGCCGTATTCGACATCGGCACGATGCATCAGCGGCGCGCCCGCACCCTTAGCGATCGATTGAAGGCTGTGTCCGGCGTTCTGGAGGCCGAGGTTGCTGCAAGTGGCCGGGTGCGGGTCGAGTTCGACCGGGAACAGACCGACGAATCTACGATCCGCGGCACCGTCGTCGAGCGCGAAGCAGCCGTCCCGCAGGCCGCTAGCGACGATCACGCCGGCCATGACCATGGCCCCGGCGAGCACGATCACGGCAAGGAGGGGCATAACCACAATCATGGCGGCATCCTGGGGCCGAACACCGAGCTGTTCTTCGCATTGGGCTGCGGTGCCGTCCTCGGCATCGGCTTCGCGATCGAGAAGCTGGTCGCCGGGGCGCCGTCGTGGTTGCCGCTCGCCTGCTACCTGATCGCCTATGTGTTGGGCGGTTTCTTCACCGTCCGCGAGGCGATCGACAATCTGCGGATGCGCCGGTTCGAGATCGACACGCTGATGCTGGTCGCCGCAGCGGGTGCAGCCGCGCTTGGCGCTTGGGCGGAAGGCGCGCTGCTGCTATTCCTGTTCAGCTTTGGCCACGCGCTCGAACATTATGCAATGGGTCGCGCCAAGCGGGCGATCGAGGCCCTGGCTGAGCTGGCGCCCAAAACCGCCTTCGTCCGCCGGGAAGGCAGGATCAGCGAGCTTTCCGTCGACACGCTGGTGGTCGGCGACATCGTCGTGGTCAAACCCAATGCACGGTTGCCTGCCGACGGCTTCCTGACGCTGGGTTCGAGCAGCATCAACCAGGCGCCGGTGACGGGCGAAAGTATCCCGGTCGACAAGACCGCAGTCACTGATGCGGATCAGGCACGAGCCGATCCCGACCGCGTCGACGCCGCCAGCCGCGTGTTCGCCGGCACGATCAACGGCAGCGGCGCGATCGAGATCGAGGTCACGCGTCTGTCGACCGACAGCGCGCTCGCCAAGGTCGTGAAGATGGTCAGCGAGGCCGAGAC
Organism: Sphingomonas aliaeris; assembly: GCF_016743815.1. Taxonomy (NCBI): domain Bacteria; kingdom Pseudomonadati; phylum Pseudomonadota; class Alphaproteobacteria; order Sphingomonadales; family Sphingomonadaceae; genus Sphingomonas; species Sphingomonas aliaeris. Next base: position 130,162 of record NZ_CP061036.1, read on the forward strand.
GCAGAAGTCGCCGACGCAGCGAATGACCGATCGGTTCGAACGGGTGTTCGTGCCCGTGGTGCTGGGCCTCGCCGTTCTGCTACTGTTCGCGTGGGTCGTCATCGACGAACCCTTCCGCGACAGCTTCTACCGCTCGATGGCGGTCCTCGTCGCAGCCAGCCCCTGCGCGCTCGCGATTGCGACACCAAGCGCAGTCCTGTCGGGTGTCGCCCGCGCTGCGCGCGGTGGTGTGCTGGTAAAGGGCGGTGGCCCGCTGGAGAACCTTGGTTCGCTGACCGCCATCGCCTTTGATAAGACCGGCACGCTAACGGAAGGCCAGCCCAAGATCACCGATGTCGTCGCAATGACGGACATCGCCGAAGATCGGCTGCTCACGACGGCCGTCGCCGTGGAGACCCTGAGCGATCATCCTCTAGCTGCGGCGATCGTGAAGGACGGTAGGACGCGCCTCAACGACGTAGCACTTCCGCAGGCAAGCGACCTCGAAAGTCTGACTGGCCGGGGTGTCCGAGCAATGCTGGAGGGCGATCCGGTCACGATCGGCAAGGCCGAGATGTTCGGCAACGACGGCATCGCCGCATTGACCGATGAAACGATGGCCGCAGTCGAACGGCTCCGTGCGGGCGGGCGGACGACGATGGTCGTGCGACGCGGCGAGGTGGATCTGGGGGTCATCGGGCTGATGGACACGCCGCGGACTGCCGCCAAGGCGACACTGGCGACGCTGCGCACCCTCGGCATCACCCGTATGATTATGATCTCGGGCGATAATCAAGCGGTCGCGGATGCGATTGCGCGCGAGGTCGGCATCGACGAAGCGTGGGGCGACCTGATGCCGGAAGACAAGGTCGAGGCGATCAAGAAGCTGCGCGGTGACGGCAAGGTCGCGATGGTGGGCGACGGCGTAAACGACGCACCCGCGATGGCCAATGCGACCGTTGGGATCGCGATGGGCGCGGCGGGGTCAGACGTCGCGCTGGAGACCGCCGATGTCGCGCTGATGGCGGACGATCTGGCCCATCTGCCGTTCGCGGTCGGCCTGTCGCGACAGACCCGATCGATAATTCGGCAGAATGTCTTTGTCAGCTTGGGCGTGGTGGCGATCCTGGTCCCTGCGACGATCTTTGGTCTCGGGATCGGGGCTGCCGTCGCCATGCACGAAGGGTCAACGTTGCTCGTGGTCGTGAATGCGTTGCGCCTGCTCGCGTATCGCGACCGGTTCGTCGTGGCGCGGACCGGCTGATGCCTTGGAGACCGCATCCATTAGATGCGGTCTCCGCAGGTTAGAAAGGAGTGTTCGTGATGTCCGATCCCACCGTGTCCGGTGTCCTTGCCGTCCGTGCGCAGATCCTTGCGCGCAGTCAGACGCTCAACCGCCTGACGCCACCAGAAGTGACGCCTGGGGCGGTTTCGACCGTGCCGCGGACCGAAGCGCCGGCGACATTTGGAGACACCCTGAAGAGCATCGTCGGCAAGGTGAACGCGGCACAGGAAGCCGAGGACGTCGCCACCGAACGCTACGAGCGTGGCGAGACTACCGATATCGCCACCGTGGCGCTGATGCAGAACCGCGCTTCGATATCCTTCGAGGCGACGCTTCAGGTCAGGAACAAGCTCCTGTCGGCCTACAAGGACATTATGAGCATGCCCCTTGGATGACGCACCTCTGTGCGCCAGTGCATACGACCATGCCGAAGAGCATGTGGCGTACGCGTACGCACATAGCTTTGATCGCCGTGCTGGCTGGCGCCTGCTCGCCCGTCCGGCAGGACGACGACGCCGATGCATACAACACGTTGCCGTCCAGTTCCGAAATGCGAATGCGTGTCTTCACCTGTGAAGATGGAACGTCGATCGTCACTGATCTGAGTGCCGATACCTTCGTCGTCGACCTCATCGGTGCGACGCGGGAGGATGGTGAGCAACTGACTGTACCACGCGCCCAGGTCCGCACTGCCGGTGGACGGCTGACGGTCATGATCGGCCAGGATCGGCTCCACCTCGAGCGGATCGGCAAGCAGGGCATCGACGAGCATCTGTCGTTTAGGGGAAAATCATGCTGGCGCTGACCTATACGATCATTCCGGTGCTTGCCGTGATCCTGGGCGGCATCTTTGCGACATGGCGTCGGCCCGGCGATGCCTTCATATCCGCGATGCAGCACCTCGCCGCCGGTGTCGTGTTCGCCGCTGCGGCAACCGAAATCCTACCGCAGGTGCTGCACGCCGGCTCACCGCTGGCCACGTTCATCGGTGGATCGGTGGGGGTCGCGGTAATGCTAGGACTGAAGGCGTACGAAGCTCGTGCGGCTGGACCTGTCGCGCTGATATCAGCGGTCGGTATCGACATCGTTGTCGACGGTCTGGTTCTGGGCCTTGCGTTCGTCGCTGGTGCCAAGGCGGGCGTCCTGCTCACCGTCGCGCTCACGCTGGAGGTGCTGTTTCTCGGCGTGACGCTGACAACGGAACTCGCCGAATCCACCACCTCGAAACTAAGGATCATCCTTACCGTGACGGGTCTAGCGCTGCTGCTGCCGGTCGGTGCGCTGCTGGCGATCCCGGTCGCTGGCCTGTCGCCTCCGATAGTCGCGGGCTTCCTGTGCTTCGGCCTCATGGCACTCCTGTTCCTCGTCACCGAAGAGTTGCTGGCCGAAGCACACGAGAAGCCGGACACGCCGCTCATCAGTGCGATGTTCTTCGTCGGCTTCCTCTCGCTCCTCCTCATTGAGGAAATCGCGATGTGACGAGCCTGACCTCAAACGGCGCCGACGTGCGCCGCGATCGATCCAGCAAGGGGAATGAAATGTCGATAATCAAGGCACAATGGCTTATTTTGGGCGTGGCTGCGGCCCTGTCCGCGTGTTCGGCCGAGAAGCCTTCGTACCAATTCACGTCGAATGAATCCGGTCCGACCGATGCGATCCATGGATCGAACGTGCAGCATGCCAAGGACGCGATCCACGGGGCGAACCCTGCGCACGATAAGACAAGCATGGTCATGCCATCGACCGGCGATCCGGACACCGACTTCCTGCGCGGCATGATCCCGCATCACGAAGGTGCAGTGGAGATGGCGCGTGCCGAGATCGCCAACGGCACCGATCCGAAAATTCGGGAAATGGCGGAGGAGGTGATCCGAACGCAACAGGCCGAGATCACGACGATGCGGGCTTGGCTTGCCGAGCGTCGAGCTGCCAGAAAGGGCTCCTGATGATGTCTCGCAGTCATTCCGATGATGCTGCACTACCCCTGTGCCCCATGCCCGCTCGGGCTCAGATGGGGCGGGTGGCGTGACGGAATATCGATGCGATGCGCTCATCATCGGCGGGGGGCCAGCAGGATTGACCGCCGCGATCTACCTCGCACGCTATCATCGGCGCATTATCGTGGTCGATGAGGGAAACAGCCGGGCGAAATGGATACCGCGTTCGCACAACCACGCCGGTTTTCCGGACGGGATTGCAGGTGAAGACCTTTTACACCGGATGCGCGAACAGGCCGAGCGCTACGGTGCTACGATTGTGAACGGCCGCATCGACACGGTGGCGCAAAACGCTGATGACTTCGACGCTTGCGGAGTTGGAATAACCCTGTCCGCGCGATCGATCCTGATCGCAACGGGAGTCGAGAACCGTCGCCCCTCGATCGACGCTGCGACCCATCGCGACGCACTGGAGCGCGGCCTGCTACGCTACTGCCCGATCTGCGACGGTTATGAAGCGACTGGCCAAGCTATCGGCGTCATCGGCGCGGACACTCATGGCGTCGCTGAGGCGCTGTTTCTCCGCACGTTTTCCGATCGAATAACGCTAGTGGCGCACAAGACGCTCGAACTCGACGCTTGCGACCGCGGGGCGCTGGAGGCGGCAGGTATTGCGGTAGCGCCAAGTGCGCTCGACCAAATCGATTTTGCTGAAGAACACGTAACGCTGCGTCTGGCCGATGAGACACAATTGCAGTTTGACACGATCTACCCAGCGCTCGGTTCGGATAGCAATAACGCCCTTGCGCGGCAGCTCGGGGCCAAGCTCAGCGACGAGCGCTGTATTGTGGTCGACACCAAACAGCGCACCAGCGTTTCGGGCGTTTACGCTGCCGGCGACATCGTCATATCGCTGGATCAGATAAGCGTCGCCATGGGCCATGCAGCTATCGCCGCGACAACTTTGCATAATGACCTTCGCAAGCGCGATGGCCATACCCGCTGAACGAAGATCAGCTGAAGGAAGATTATCAGCCTTACCCGCAATGGAATCCCGGGATTTGACCCATAACTATGGCCAGCGTTGGTCGGACGAGACCGACGTCGAACTGCGCAAGCGGATCGACGCACGCCAGAGTGTTGGCCAGATCGCGCGCGACATGGGGCGGACGCAGGATGCGATCCGTGGGCGAGCGGCAACGCTGCGCCTTTCTCTGCCCTCGACTATGCGCCCGTGGCGCGAGGGGGTAAAACGGGGACCGCGAATGCAGCGGCCGGACCCTAGCTCGACTGGCGAGAATTAAATGCCGGGGAGCGGCCCCCGCCCCCGGCAACCTTGTTACTTCATGTTCGGCATGGCGTGGCCGACGTGATCGCCGCCCTTGGCCTTGTCCCCATGATCGCAGCAGTCAGCGCCGTCCTTGCAGCCCGCCATGTCGGCGCAGCAGTTCGCCACGCCGCGAAAGCGCCGGTCGAGAGCGTGAGGGCGAAAGTGGCGCTGATGAGCTTGAACTTGGTCATTGGTATTCTCCGGAAAGTAGCAGGTGAAATTGATTGGTTTCACTAAATTTGCGGAGGGGGTGTCGCGGGCGCGCTGGCTCGGCCAAGAAGGGTAGCTTGCTGCCCGAAATATGGGACCACCTCACTGTGGGCGCTGCGATTAGCTGGCGATATGACCATACGACTTGGCAGGTTGAGGGTATAAGCCATGAACGGCGCGCCCGCACTGTCGGCGAAGCGCTGTGCCGAGTGCCGAGTGCCGGGTGTGCTACAGGCTGAAAGGCGGCGCGCCGAGGGAAAACCTCGGCTCGCTGAAGGCGTTTGCGTTCGACAAGACGGGGACGCTGACGGAAGGGCGATCGTGCATCACCGACACGATGGCCGTCGACGGCGCGAGTGCGGAGGATCTGTTGGCACTCGCCGTAGCGGTTGAAGCCTTGAGCGATCATCCGCTGACGCAGACGATCGTCAAGGATGGAGGCGAGCGCCTACGTGGGCGCGACCTTACGAGCGCTACGGATCTTAAGATCCTGACAGGGCGCGGCGTCACCGCAACTGTCGACCGTGAAACGGTTTGGATCGGCAAGGCCGAGATGTTCGCCGTTGAGGGTGTCCCCGCACTACACACCGCTACGACCGAAGCGATCGCCGCCCTTCGCGAGAGCGGACGTACCACAATGGGTGCGCAAGGGTGACCGGGACATCGGCGCGATCGGCCTGATTGATATGCCTCGCGAGGCAGCCAAGGTTGCGCTCAGGAGTCTGCGCGACATGGGTATCACTCGGATGATTATGATTTCGGGCGATCATCACAAGGTTGCCGATGTCGTCGCCAGGAGGTTGAGCTCGACGAGGCCTGGGGCGATCTGATGCTGGAGGACAAGGTCGCGGCGATCAAGACACTCGCTGGCGAGGACAAGGTGGCGATGGTCGGCGACGGCGTAAACGATGCGCCGGCGATGGCGAGTGCGACAGTCGGCATCGCGATGGGCGCTGCCGGATCAGATGTCACGCTGGAAACCGCCGACGTTGCACTGATGGCGGACGATCTCGCCCATCTGCCGTTCGCCGTCGGCTTGAGCCGCCATACCCGCGGCATCATCCGGCAGAACGTGTTCGTCAGCCTCGGGGTCGTCGCGTTACTCGTGCCCGCGACGATCCTCGGCCTTGGGATCGGCCCGGCCGTCGCGATGCATGAAGGCTCGACGCTGCTGGTCGTGTTTAATGCGCTGCGCCTGCTCGCCTATCGCGATCCCGCTGTACGAGCTGCATGACGCCGATCGCACAATGCATCGCTCGTCGGCGGCAGAGCCGCCGGCGTGACGTGCGCCCTCTATCTTCACCGCTGCGACCGCTAAATCATTGGTGTCGACAAAGATCTTAGCCGCGCTGAATAGAACCCTTTTCCCGCAATCACCCCCGGCTTCCCTGAGAAGAACGGCGGCCGATACATGGGAACGATAGAAGCGTGAATTGGGTTCAGCGGTCGAATGCATACTTTAAATGGGAAGCAACAATGGACGATGGGGACGATCAGAAGATGAGCAGCTCCGCTGCCGGCTCGGGGGGACATTACGGCTATCACGGCCACCACCATCATGGAGGTGGCGCGACGGTTGGTATGAACGACGTGGTAGATCCGGTCTGCGGCGCAACCATCGACCCTCACATGACGAGACACTACGTCGATAGCGAGGATCAGCGGCTCTTTTTCTGCTCATCGGCATGCCAACAAAGGTTTGAAGCAGAGCCAGACCGGTATCGATGAGGGAGAGATGCCGCACGATCAAGGCAGCCCTTCATTAAACATGGCTCCCGATCATATGTCGCCGACGGCGCGAGCGGGACACTAACCCCCTCCGAGCGCGTTAGAACAATCCATAATAAAGGAGAGCGCAAATGCCCGAAGAGAAGCTTGGCTCGCATCACGACCATCCCGGACATACGCCTGGTGATCTCGACCCCCACGGTCACCGCGACACGAGCGGGCAGCAAGAGGTGCCAGGAGAGCACCACGATCACCCGGGCCACGTGCCCGGCGATCTCGACGAACACGGCCACCGGGATACTAGTGGCCAGCGGGACGTGCCAGGCGAGCACCACGATCACCCTGGCCATACTCCGGGCGATGTCGATCCAGACGGCCATCGTGACAAGAGCGATTCTGGCTCGAACTGAAATGCTACCTCGGCGAGGCCCTCCCCGCCGAGGTAGATTGCGACGGCATTTCTTCGGCAGGAGCGACAGCCGCGCGCCGCACCTGAGCGTTCATCTATCGAACGTTTTTGCGAGGATCGCCTCGGTAGCGACAGGTCCCTACTAACCGTTCTAGAGCTATTCGCGAGCGGGCAAGCGATGGTGGAACCGACGCATCTCACGCCCTGGTTCCGCCTGAGACGGGCCCAAGTTCAACAGACTGAACGAGTGTAAGGCGAAAATACACGGCAAAGTCGGTAGCCCTTTATTCGGCTTTTTACCGGAGAAGCTTACCCAACCCGTTCCAACGGCTGCCTGTAAGCGGAGGGGGCAGGCGTGAGACCAGATCGCAGTTCGGCACGCGCCTGTCGCATGATCTGGAAGCCGCCCGACAGACCGAGCACCGCCATCAATGTCGCCACCACAAGATCAGGCCAGGCGCTGTTCAGACCAAAGACGCCGCCTGCAGCCAGCACCACGGCGATATTGCCGATCGCGTCGTTGCGCGAGCAGATCCAAACCGAGCGCATGTTCGCGTCACCGCTGCGAAAGCGGTACAGCATGACTGCGACCAGCAGGTTTGCAATAAGCGCCGCGACCCCAATGATGCCCATGACCTCGGCATGGGGTACAGTGCCGTAAAGCGCCCCCCAGCCTGCCGCGAGCAAGACATAGAGCCCGAGCACGGCAAGCGTCGCGCCCTTCAGCATCGCTGCCCGCGCGCGCCAAGCTATCGCCATCCCGGCGACGCCCAAGCTGATCGCGTAATTGGCGGCGTCACCGAAAAAGTCGAGCGCGTCGGCTTGAAGCGCTTTCGATCCGCCCGTAATCCCAGCGACGATTTCGACCCCAAACATGCCGCCGTTGATGGCGAGCGCGATCCATAAGGCGCGCCGCCACTTTGGGTCGTTCAGGGTGCCCGGCTTATCGGACGCGCAGCTCGTGCAGGCCATCTTTGCCACCTCGGTAGAATCGATCTGGCAACCTATATGCACCCTCTAGTCGGTAGAGGGTCAAGCGCTGTGTCTGAGAAACTGACGATCGGGAAGCTGGCTTCGGCGACAGGCACCAAGGTCGAGACGATCCGCTATTACGAACAGATCGGCTTGCTGCCGGCACCAGCCCGGTCGGCCGGTAATTACCGGACGTACGAGGGCGAGCATCTGCGACGATTGTCCTTCATCCGTCGAGCGCGCGATCTCGGCTTCTCGATCGATCAGGTACGCGAGTTGATGGGGCTCGCCGATCGTCGCGAACAATCCTGCTTGGCCGCGGACGTGATCGCCAATCGGCATCGGGATGCGATTACACGGAAGATTGCTGATCTGACGGCTCTCGCGGGCGAGCTAGACGCGCTTATCGCCTCCTGTAGCCGCAACACTGTGGCCGATTGCAGGATCATCGAAGCCTTGGGTCCGACCTTGGACATGCCTTTCACACAGAGCCGAGCTCACGGCCCTGACTGATGGAAGGCCGTGATTGCGTTTGGTGCCGCACTTGGCAGTGCTAGAGACCAAAAGAAGATCAGCGTGATAAGAGTGATATGACGGATCGAACCACTGGCGCTGTTAGCGTCGAGCAGCGCCTACTCGAAAGCGAAGCCCGGCTCCGGCTCCTGACCGAAGCGAGTACAGACGTCCTGTACCGGATGAGTCCGGATTGGGGCGAGATGAAGGAACTGGATGGGGGCGGTTTCCTGCCCAGCACCCCGTCATCGAACCCGAACCGTTCCTGGTTACTGGCCTATATTCCCGAAAGCGATCAGCCGGCGGTCACCGCCGCCATCGATGAAGCAATACGGCTCAAGAAGACATTTGATCTCGAACATCGCGTTGTGCGTGCGGATGGGACCGTCGGCTGGACGCTGTCCCGTGCCGTTCCGCTACTGAGCGCAGATGGCGAGATCATCGAGTGGTTCGGGGCGGCAAGCGACATCAGCGCTCGGCGTGAGGCTGAGGCTGCACTGCGCGAGAGCGAAGCGAAATTGCGCCAGTTCAACCAAACTCTCGAGCAGCAAATCGCCGAACGCACGGCCGAGCGCGACCGCCTTTGGGAAGCATCGCCCGATCTTCTCGTGGTCATAGACTTCGACGGGGTCTTCCAGCGTGTAAACCCAGCCTGGACCACGGTCCTCGGCTATGCGCCTGACGAACTCGTCGGGCATCACGTCAACGAGTTCGTCGTTCCGGACGATCACAGCAAGACGGTCGACGCCTATGAAACGGCTGCAGCCGGCAATCAGCCACGGATCGAGAACCGCTACCGTCACAAGGATGGCTCGACCCGTACTATCTCATGGGTTGCCGCCCCGGCCGGCGGCATCGCCTATGCAACGGGTCGCGATGTCACTGCTGAGCGGGAGATGGAGGCAAGGCTGCACGACGAGCAGGACTTTGCGCGCCTCGCCCTCTCAGCCGTCGGTGGCGTCGGCGTGTGGACCTACGATGTCGCGTCCGACTGCTTCTTCTGCGACGCGGCGATCTCGGCCCTGTACGCGCTCAACCCAGAGCGAGCCGCAGCGGGCCTGCCGCGCGAAGAGTTTCTGGCCAACGTCCATTCGCAGGACCGCTCGTCGCTGCAGAAAACGATGGCTGGCGGGCTGCAACGATCAGGCGATCTGGAACTTGAGTATCGTCTGGTTCACCCCGACGGGTCGATCCACTGGGTGCTGTCGCGTGGACACACCTACTTCGACGAGAGCGGCAAGCCTGTCCGGCGAACCGGCGTCGGTGTCGATATGACCGGGCAGCGGCAACTCGAAGATCAGCTACGCCAGGCGCAGAAGATGGAGGCGGTCGGCCAGCTCACCGGAGGGCTGGCGCATGACTTCAACAACCTCCTGACAGGCATGATGGGCAATCTGGAACTGCTCCAGATGCGTCTGGAGCGAGGCAAGCTCGACGATGCAGAGCGCTTCATTCACGCAGCGCAAGGAGCCGGGCGGCGCGCTGCTTCCCTGACTCAGCGCCTGCTCGCCTTCTCGCGGCGGCAGACGCTTGATCCAAGGCCAACCGACGTCAATCGCCTGGTCGCAGGGGTGGAAGACCTTCTACGCAGGACGGTGGGGCCGACCACGGATATCGAGGTTGTGGGAGCGGCGGGGTTGTGGCTTGCCATGATCGACGCGACCCAGCTCGAAAGCGCCATCCTCAACCTGTGCATCAACGCGCGCGATGCCATGCCCGATGGCGGTCGGATCACGATCGAGACCGCGAACAAGTGGCTCGACGACCGGGCGGCTCGTGCGCGCGACCTGTCGGCAGGGCAATATCTGTCGATCTGCGTCACGGATAGCGGCACGGGCATGTCGCCAGCGACAATCGAGCGCGCCTTCGAGCCCTTCTACACCACCAAGCCGATCGGCCAGGGAACCGGGCTCGGGCTGTCGATGATCTACGGCTTCGCTCGTCAGTCGGGTGGCCAAGTACGGATCTACTCCGAGCTGGGCCAGGGGACCACGATCTGTATCTATCTTCCCCGCTATGCCGGCGATGCCTTGCTGGTCGAGGAGGAAGAAGCGCTCGCTTCCGCCGCTGCTGCCAGCGGTCAGACGATCCTGGTGGTCGACGACGAAGCGACGATTCGGCATCTCATCGACGAGGTGCTCGACGAGCAGGGCTACACCGTGATCGGCGCGGCAGATGGCGTATCGGGCATCAAGGTGCTGCAATCGGGCGCGAAGATCGAATTGCTGATTACCGACGTCGGTCTGCCGAACGGCATGAACGGCCGACAGGTCGCTGACGCCGCACGCTCTCTCCGCCCCGACCTGAAGGTGCTGTTCATCACTGGCTATGCGGAGAACGCAGCGGTCGGCAACGGCCACCTCGAACCCGGCATGGAGCTGCTGACCAAGCCTTTCACGATGCAAGGGCTCGCGGCTAAGGTCGCGGAGATGATGAACGCCGGTGGCACCTCATGACGGAGTTCGGTGGCCGCTCTCATGCGGCAACGGTCAAACTGAAGATTTCTAGGACCGTATCGGAAAGCCGCTGATCGTCTCAAAAGACTGTCTCAAAACCGATCATCAATTGGGTAGAGACGCCTTCGAAAATCAAGGAGCTTTCGGTCACTCCCACCCGTGCCGCGTGACACCCCACGACTTCCTGCTCCATCCGACCGTTTACTGCTTCGGACGACAATCGCCGATGGATGTCGCTCGGGTGGAGGTTTCAATATTTCCGAGAGAACCAACACCAGGACTGTAGGTTTTCCTGAAATGGTGGACGGCATCTGCCCAGCGGCACGCACCCAAAACAGCGGATTTGTACCTAAATTGGTGGACGTCAGCGTCTTCGCCTTAGGATCGAACTCCCATCTGCCTCAGTCGGCGCTCATGGGATCAGATGTAGTGCCGGAACGGCAGCGGCGGTGCGGTAACGGTATGTGGCGACGCCATCAGGATCTCACCTACCCGATCGGCGAACTTGAGCGTCACGGGCAGGGCGCTCGCGAAATCGCAGGCGTTATAGTTGACCTTGGTGAGCGCAAGGATGTCACCGAGCACCTCTACGATGTCCCCTTCGCCATGCGTCACGTCGACGGTGAGCGGCTTGGGGGTCTCGAACCCTTGATACCCTGCCAGCCGAGGCACGAACCCCCGCGCCCAAAGGTAACCTGACCAGTCACCCACGGTGAGGGCCGTGCCGCGGAGGACGGGTGTCGACGCAGAGGGACGGAACAGCCGAACATCATCGAGCTGCTTGATCCTGACTCCTACCAGCTGTGTTTCGGTGGGCACTGCGCTGCAAAAGCCGTCCCACTCATCGTTGGAAAAGCGGTGACGCCCATGAATGAACAGCTGGTTCGGTGGCTTGCCGTGCTTGAGCTTATAGCCCTCGACCACGGAGGTCATCAAATTCGCCGCCGCGCTCCTCGAGAGGTGATATTCCTTGCGCTCGTCGGAGTACCAGGGGCCGAGGGCGCCGCGAAAGACGAGGCCGTCGCCTGAGTTGAGGAACATCTGCGCGGCGCAACAGGCCTCGCCCGTTGCCGCAGGCGTGTCGTCGTTCTTAAACACCAGTCCGACGTAGCAAACGCCAGGACGGACATGAGCCAACGCCCACGGCTTGGCGTCCATCTTGAAGTAGAGCGTGGTGCAGAAGTTCCAGGCAACCGTGGCCTCGTCCTGGAGGCCGCGCCGGCGGTCGTTGGCAATGTTGAGGTTGCGGTCGACCAACGTGCTCTCGAGAATCAGCTGCAGGACGACGCCGTCCTGCAGCAACTCGGCTTTCAGCTGATGGTGGAAATTGCTTGAGAACAGGTAGGTCTCGGCATCCCGCACCGTGTCGGGGAACAGGTCGCCGCCCATCTGGAAGAAGCGTTTGGCGTCCTTGAAGCTCGTGATGTCGGAGAGGGGTGCGCTCGTCCTTGGGCGGTGGTGCGACCTGGGGGCGTCCATAGCGATAGACGACGTCCGGAACGACAACGAGCCAGACGTCGGGACGGCGCTCCTCGGCGCGGATGTGCGCGCGGATCGCGTCGGCGAACAGCAGCACCGTGGAACGAACCGCGTCGGCGCGATTGTTCTTTTTGATGCAATGATCGATGTCGCCGCTCTTGACCGCTAGCTCGACCATGCCGCGGGTCGGCAGCGCGATGCCGAAGCAGGCCTCGAAGCCTGGCCATGCGGGTGCCCATAGGACGGGCTTGCCCTTTGCATCGACCTTACCGGGAATATGCAGGCTGATCCGCTCTAACCAGCGGCGGGATAGGCCGACGCCGCTCTCCGTCCCGATGACGCCCAAGCGGACCTGGGAGCGGCCATCTGGACCTTCGAGCGGCCCGAAGAGGAAGAGCCCATCTTTTGGCGCTTCCATCTGCTGCCCGTGACCGAACTCGAGCAAAGGCTCGGCGATGCGGTGCGTGAGGATGCTCATGCGTCGGCCTCCTCCGGTATCCCATCCCGGTCGAAGGCCGTTTCGAAGTCCTCTGACAGAGTTATCTGGCCTCCCTCGTCTTCCTCGGCTCGGCGGTCTTCTTCCGCGGCGAAGCTGACCGGAAAGTCGAAGCTCATTGGTAGGCTAGCGACCGCGAGGCGCTCACCGGACGCGGCAATATCTAAGGTCGCATCACCTTCGGCAAGCCAGCCCATTGCGGCAAGCAGCATGTCGCGCCATTTGTCGTTGAACCAAGACCGCGTGAGGCGCAACCGGATGCGCTGCAGCTGTTCACCCGGGAGCGGGGTTCGGCCATTGGTCGTCACCGCAACATTGGCATGGACCCGGAAGAGAGCATCCGGCCAGAGCTTGGGTTGAGCGACAAGGCACAGATGCCAGCGCCGGTCCTTGAACTTGCCGCTCAGGACACGGTCGACCCGATGGCCGTCGCTCAGCGTCAGCTTCACCCTTCCGTCGATGAGTCCGTCGGGGAAGAAGCGGCCTCGGGCGCCCGAGGCGAAATCGACAGGAAGTAGCCCGAGACGATGCATGGCCAGGTCCCAATGCTGACGCATCAGGTTGACGGCGATCCGCCGCGCGTTGGAACGCTCACCGAAGTGGCGGCTATATGTACCGTCGATCACGCCGTTGAAGGGCAGGCTAGCGCGTGCCTTCAACGGCGGCGCGCCATTATCGAGACGCTCGATCGCATCGGGTCCGCAGAAGGCGATAGCGCCTCCCTCGTGAAGGACGTGGGGAACCTTGGTGAACTGGCTCCACGCTTCCAGCTGCGCAGTCGTTCCCTTCGCCTCCAGGATCCAGACGTCAGGCCTCGCCCGGAGTTCGAACCAGTTGCTGTAAAGCGTCTCGGAATTTAGCGTGACCAGCTTTCGACCGTCCTCTTGGGCAGCGACGATCATCGCAAGCTGCTCGGCGTCCGGATGCTCGACCTTCGGTACACGTGAGGTGTCGAGCGTCTCGAACAAGGGCTGAAGGCAGGCTGCCCAGTTAGGGAACGCATTGTGTGCGTTCTGGCGGAGGATCTCTGTGGGGAAATCGCCGAAGTCCACGGCGGCGATCCGGATTGGGACCATAAACTCCGGGTCGTTTAGCTTGCGACGCATGACGTCGCCGAGGGCGAGTTCCTTCTTTACGCCTTGCTTGCCGATGTGCTCGGACACGACGACGATCTGCTTGATCGCCTCGTGCCGCAGCACGTGCTCGATCTTGTCCCAGAAATCGTCGCCGCCCCGAAGCGCGCGAACGTCGACCCAGACCTTGTATCCGGCCGTGGTTAGGCGCCCGGCAAGCCACCGGGCGAAGCGATTGTCCTCAGGATTGGCGTGCGTGATCAGAATTGTGTCGCGCACCGGTGTCGGAGCGGTAGTCATGGGAGTCCCCGCCAGCAGAGTGCCGAACCTAAAAGCACGAATGTGCGACTACTCTGCCAAGGGGCGCACGTTGGTGATGGTGATGCCTACATCGGCGCTCGCAAGTGGCTCGTCCGTTGTAAGCATCTCAGCTTGCAGGTCGATCGCCAAGGCAAGGCATGCCCGATCGCCGAGGGACAGACCGAGCGCCTTCGTCGCTGGCCGAAGGTCGCCTACTATGAGCGCCTGGGCAGGAGTGAGCGGCCGGACATCGAGATGCAGCCCGCCAAGTGCCTCACGTACCTCGTCGAGCGGCAATCCTCGGTCCCGTAGCTTGGAAACGACCTCCGCGAGGTTGGCTGTTCCGATGATGCTGCGGGTCAGGACGTCGATTATCCGATCCGCCCCGGGTTCATCGTTTAGAAGGCAGAGCAGGGCGGAGGCGTCGAGTACGACTTTGCTACTCACGCTCCGCCTCACGCCGACGCTCCGCGATCAGCTCGTCAGCCAAGCCGACGCCTTCGGGCACATACTTGCGCAGGATCGCGCGAGCACGCTCAAGTGCCTTAGGTACGGAACGTACCCGCAGCTCGCCATCGTCCACATCGACGAGGACGGTGTCACCCGTGGTGATCCCGAGCTCACGGCGCATTGCCGCCGGGATCACGAGCTTACCACCGTCCACGATCTTGACCCTCTGTGCTTCCATCTGCACCAAACCCGCTGATACAACCCGTCCAAGACCTTGTACCGGAGAGCAAAGTCGGACGCCAGCGTGAAGGCAGGGATTAATGCACGGCCGATCACCGAAATAGCGTTCATCGATAATGGGGCAGCTACTTAGACCCGGTCCGCTTAGCTAGGCTACGTAGGACCGGTAGTTGCCGTTCTGAGCCGATTGCTGCATGACTGGCTCACAAGGGTGTACCTAACTAAGCCGGGCAGGAGTAACGACCACGTGAAAGGCAGCGAGGTACGGGCGGCGCGGGTGTACCTGCGGGTGAGCACGGACGAGCAGGATCTGACGCGGCAGGAGAGCATCGTTGCTGGCGCGCGGGCTGCCGGCTTCTACGTCGCGGCGGTCTACCGGGAGAAGGCGTCTGGCGCGCGACCTGACCGGCCGGAGCTGTTGCGCATGGTGGCGGACCTGCAGCCGGGCGAAGTGGTGGTCGCTGAGAAAATCGACCGAATCAGCCGCCTGCCGCTGCCGGAAGCCGAACTGCTCGTGGAGGCGATAAGGGGCAGGGGGGCGCGGCTGTCAGTGCCCGGGATCGTCGATCTGTCCGATCTGGTGGCGGACAGCGCGGGCGTGGCGCGCATCGTGCTGGAGGCGGTGCAGGACATGCTGCTGCGCGTGGCACTCCAAACAGCGCGCGACGACTACGAAACCCGGCGCGAGCGGCAGCGCGAGGGCATTGAGATCGCGAAGAAGGCAGGGCGGTACACCGGTCGCAAACCTGACCTAGCCCATCACCGCCGCATCGTAGGCTTGCGCGAGGCTGGTATGAGCATTGCGAAGACGGCTGAGCTCGCTGGGTGCAGCATCGCTCACGTCAAGCGGGTGACGGCGATCCATCGCGCTAGATCAGCACCGCCTTCAAGTGCGTCAGCCGACAACAGTAGGTAGCCAACTGCCGCCATAATCCTGATCGGTGATCTGACACGGGGTTCTGACACCTGCAAACCTTGGAAAGGCTGGGGCAGCGGGACGGCGTCACAACCGTCCGAGACTGTTGAAAAACGGCTGCTTGCGACGGTGACGAGGGCGTGATTCACTCCTGCAAGGCTTCGGGGGGGCATGGACATGATGGGTCGGCAGGTGGCACAGGGCGTACTGTTCTACGGGTTCCGGCTCGACGACCATGTGCCGGCCGGCCACCTGCTCAGACGCATCGACGGGCTGCTCGACTTCGGCTTCGTGCGCGATGCGCTGGCAGCGAGCTACAGCACGAGCGGGCGGCCCTCGATCGATCCGGAACTGATGCTCAGGATGCTGTTGATCGGCTACCTGTTCGGCATTCGCTCGGAACGCCGCCTGTGCGAGGAGGTGCACCTCAATCTCGCCTATCGTTGGTTCTGCCGGCTCGATCTGGCTGACCGGGTGCCCGACCATTCGACCTTCTCCAAGAACCGGCACGGCCGCTTCCGCGCCTGCGACCTACATCGTCTGCTGTTCGAGCAGGTAGTTTCGCGATGCGCCACGGCCGGGCTGGTAGCGGGGCGCGACCTGGCGGTGGACGGCAGCACGATCATGGCCGACGCCAGTCGCGAGAAGAAGCTGAAGGGGGCCAACGCCGCAGACGAGCTTCGTGCCGGGGAAAACATATCGCGACCCGTCGCCGAATATCTGGCGGCGCTGGATGCCGCGTTGCCGCCAGATCCCGACGAACCTGCGTCCGTCGATCCGACCAGCATCTCGCCGACCGACCCGCAGGCGGCGCTCACCTGCAAGCATGGGCCAGCGCGGTACGCATACGCCATCAACCCGCTGCTCGACCTTGATACCGACTGCATCCTCGATGTGGAGGCGACGCCCGCCCGCTTCGCAGCCGAGGTGGGGGCGACCCGGACGCTGGTGTCACGCGCCGGCACCAGGCTGGGCATCGAACCCGCCAGTCTCTCGGCCGACAAGGCGTATGGTAGCGGTCCGCTGCTCGGTTGGCTGATCGACCGGAACATCACGCCATACATCCCGGTCATCGACCGGACCCGCCAGCGGGACGCCTTCTTCACCCGGGATGCCTTCCGCTACGACCGGGAAGCGGATACCTACCGCTGTCCGGCGGACAAGCTGCTCGGCTATTGCGGCACCAACCGGACCAAGCAGGTGCGCGTCTACCGAAGCCGGCCGGCCGATTGCGCCGCCTGCGAGCTGAAGCCGCAATGCACCATCAGTCCGAAGCGGGGTGTCACCCGGCTCGTCAGCGAGGAAGCCCGCGATACCGTGCGCGCCCTTGCCGGCACCAACGCCTATGTGCACGCACGGCGTCGAAGACAGCGGATCGAGCGCGTGTTCGGCCACCTGAAACGCAACCTGGGGCTACGAACGCTCAAGCTGCGGGGCCTGTCAGGAGCCGCCGAGGAGTTCACCATGGCCGCCGCGGCATACAACCTTCAGCTGCTCGCCCGGCAGGCCGCGCCAGCCTGATACGCGGCGCATCCTCCGGTGTCCGGCGTCACCAGCCATCCGCCACGCCGATTTCGCGCAGGCCTTTTTCAACGGTCTCGTCCGGTTGTGACACCCGAGCCTGCGGAAATTACTGCCGAACTTTAATTTCAAGGCAACCGGTTCACGCTATCGTATTTCGATGGCGATTGCCGCACCTTACCCTCCGAGCCGCATGGCCTCGCTCTCTGTCGCGGCCGTGCTAATCCTGCTGCTGGGTTACGGCGCGGCGTCATTGGCGGGCCTTATCGAGCGGTGGGGCGCGTCGCCGGGCGGATTGGGCGTGCTGGCAGGCTGGATGGCGCTGGCCGCGCTCGCGCTTCCTCTGATGCGTGCGCGACCTACACGGCGCGCGATGGCGATGCTCAGTTCTCATCGAGCGATCGTTGAGCGCGTACACCAGCGGCAAGACGGAAGCTGCATTCGATGCGGAAGGGTTCACGTTCACCCTCCATGCACGCCTTGAAGACGTCTCGATCAATGATGGAAACAATTAGTGGGCCAGCGTAAGCCGATTGCGAACAAGACGATCCTGATCGTGGAAGACGAAGCCATCCTCAGGTTCGATCTGGTCGACTTCTTCGAACATGCAGGTTGGAAAGTGTTCGAGGCCACGAATGCCGAGAGCGCCATCGAATTGCTCGATCGTCACAGGGAGATCGGCGCTGTTCTGACGGACGTCAACATGCCTGGGTCGATGGACGGCCTTGCACTCGCTCATCACGTGCGCGGGCGCTATCCGCCAACCGTCCTGTTCGTGGTGTCGGGCAACGTGCCCCTGGACAGCGAGGATCTGCCGGTCCGAACCGCGTTCATGCCCAAGCCGTTCGATCCGCATCGCCTGCTTCGCGAACTGGAGGCGGCAAGTCTGTGACGGGGGGCTAACCTTAACTGCACAGGACTCCGGCGGAGGAAGGCGTTCACGCCGGTGCCAGTGCCGTCACATCGCCCGCGCCATTTCCCGGTCGATCTGCTGGACCGCGGTGACGAAGGCGAACAGCTTCTGCG
The DNA here is from genome assembly GCF_016743815.1 of Sphingomonas aliaeris. NCBI lineage: Bacteria > Pseudomonadati > Pseudomonadota > Alphaproteobacteria > Sphingomonadales > Sphingomonadaceae > Sphingomonas > Sphingomonas aliaeris. The sequence goes on from NZ_CP061036.1 coordinate 148,482, forward strand.
GGTCGAGCTGACCACCCGTCCGGACGCCGGAGCACAGGTCGACACCATAGGGGCGAACCTGCCCGATCGCTTCCGCCACGTTAGCGGCGGTCAGGCCCCCGGCAAGAAACACCGGCTTCTCGGTCGCACGGACGAAAGCGGCGCTGACCGCCCAGTCATGCGCGCGGCCGGTTCCGCCCAGCTCAGCGACCGGGGCGTTGGGCCTGCCGGAGTCGAGCAGGAAGGCATGAACGCAAGGCTCATAGGCCGGGATCAGCTGTAGCGCTTCCGGCCCTTCGACGTGGATGACCTGTATCCGGCGGACGTGCGGCTCCAGCGCTGCCAGCTTGCCCGACTCCGCGGGATCGATGTGCGACACGATCTGGACCGCCGACGGAGCGGTCGCGCGGACATGGGCGGAGATGGCGTCGGCGGTCGTCTCGGATGTCAGCAGGAAGGTGGCCACCGGCGGTGGCACGAGCGCCGTCACCTCTGCGATCGCCCTGTCGGAGATCGGACCGGGACCAGAGGGCATGCGTGCTACCAGCCCCAGCGCATCCGCCCCCGCGGCGATCGCGATCCGCGCTTCATCCGGCGAGGCGATGCAGCAAATCTTTATACGAGTTCTCATGGGATGGAGACATGCCGCCAGGCCGATGCAAGGGCAATGCGCCGGTCCGTGCCGGTTGCCGTCGTGAGGTCGGGCGTCCTCTATCGTGGAGCAAGGCGGATCGTGGCCGTGCCGCGCCCCCATACGGGAAGGTACACGCCTTGCCCCGCCGCCTTCAGCTGGCCCGTGCGCACGTCCGTGATGTGGGCGCGCACGATCAGGTCGCCGATCCGCTTCTCGTCGATCGCACGGGTGATCTTGGCGAGCAGCTCGTCGAAATCCTTTTCGAAGTTCTGCGTCAGCGCGGCGGACACGGTGCTGGAGATGCCGGGGGCGTTGACGAGCTTCAGAAGCAGGCTTGTTCGGACCGAGTCGGTCACACCTGCGACGGTGAGATCGTCAAACGCGACACGGCGATCATTGACGGCGTTGCGCGGCGTGGCGGTAAGCCAGATCGTGCCCCGCGAAGGCTCCCCGCCTTCGGCTGCCGCACTGAAGCGGAGCCCGACCGCGATCTTGCCGCCCGTCGTGCCGTAGATGGTCACCTGGTAAAACTGCGCGCGCACCGCACCGACACCGGGCACCTCGAAGGGGCGGCGGGAACGCTTCACCAATGCCTTTGCGAGCACCGGCTCCAGCTGACGATAGTCGGCGATGACGGGTATGGCGAACAGGATGCGGCCGGGTCCAGGCTGCATGCGCGTCATGGCGGGGAGCGGCTGGCGCTGCGGATCAGGCGGCCGATCGCCGACAAAGGTCTCCGTCCCCGCCGTCAGCCCCAGCGCCAGGTTCACCCGATTGCGCGAAATAGTGTAGCCTCCGTAGCTCAACTGTCGGGGAGTGATCCGCATCCACACCGGCGGGTTCGCCCGGTTCAGCTGGACGGAGGTGAACGCCGCGCCCCACACCTGCGCGATCTGCTCGCGCAGCTGCAATCTGCCGAGCTCCTGCGGCAGAGTGTGCTCCAGGCGCGCGACGACGCCGGCGAGCTTGGCGTCGGCCTTGCTGGTGAACTCGATACGCTGGCCCAGGAAGTCGACGTGCGGCTCGTCGGTCCAGTCGTAGGCGATCGATACCGTTGCGCGCGGCGACCAGTCGCCGGCGATGTCGAGCCTGGCTACTGCCCGAACGCGGGCGTCCGCCTCGGCTGTTTCCCGGCTGAGCACGCCTCCCACGTCCCGGGCGCTGATCGCGGCGTGAAGCGGCATGGTGACGGTGATCGTTTTGCCCGAGCCCTCCAGCACCAACGGCCCTCGGACTACGGTGCCCGTGATGCGGCACCGGATCGCGGGCGTCTTAATTCTCGCAAAGAGGATCTTGACCTTCTTCGGCGGGACGCAGGTCTGCTCCGGCTTGTCGATTGACCAAAGGCGACGCGGAACCGCCTTTTCGAGAGTTGCCGCCAGCTTGCCCAGGTCCGCGACGATCGGCACGTCGATGGTGGAGGTCTGCGGCGGTACGCTGATCGTGTCCTTCGCTCGCGGAGGCGCCTCGCGAGGAGTTCGGTCGCAGCCAGTGAGGATGGCAACGCAGAGCAGAGCGAACACGATCGAGGCGCGGGAGACGTCGCTTTTGCGCAAGGAAAACCTCGCAATTCGGTCTGCCGCTTCAGATTTCGACTTAACCGGCATTGGAACGGCTTCAAGAGCCGCCATGTTCATCATCGCCGCGTACCTCCAGACGTCCGAGCGGCCACCTCTCCAGCAGAGCGCCGAGGTGCGTCGCAAGAAAGGGAACCGTTCCGTTTCCTTATCGTTCGACCCGTTGATTTCGGTCAATGCCTGACAACACCAACGGAGAACCTCGATGAAGATTGCGATTGTCGCTGCGCTGCTCACCCTGGCGCCGGTACCAGTGCTGGCGCAGGCCGTTTCGCCCGCCACTTCGGGAACAATGACCAGCGCTGACGTCGGCGTCTCGCCGATCGCGAGCCAGAGCGGACCCAATTACGTGCTCGCTGCGGCCGATGCGAACCTTTACCAGATCAAGGCCGCGCAGCTTTGCCGCGACGCGCGCGCAGAGAGACGACGTCAAGGCCTATGCAAAGCGCGTGCTGGCGGAAACGCAGAGCAGCCACAAGGCGCTGCTGGCGGCGCTGAAGAATGATCAGCGCACGATCAAGGCGCCGTCCTCGAGCCTGTCCGCCGACCGCGCTGCCCTCCTCAAGCTGCTCCAGAAGGCGCCCAAGAGCGCCTTTGACAATCTGTATCTGACGCAGTCCGCGCAGGTTCAGCAGGCCGCCTGGGCCGTGCACAAGGGTTACGCGCAGGACGGGACCGACCCGGCGCTGCAGCAGGTCGCCGGCACCGCGGTCCCGGTGCTGGAAAACGAGCTCACCACCGGCAAGTCGCTTACTCCCTCCGGGCTTGCAGGATAGGTGATACCCACCGGGCCAGGTCGATGAAGCCCCCTTTAGACCTGGTCCGGTACCTGTTTATGGCGATTATTGACGGGAGTGCAGCCTGCGGAACTGGTCCCGTGCTTCACCGCGCATGAGATGCTGCATTACGATCCAGTAGCCCGTGACGGCTGTCTCTCCTGCCGCCTGATACGCGTTCGCCATGTTACGCCTGAGCTCCTCGAACAGCGCGTGCTCGAGCGCACGTCCCTCGTCGGTGAGCGACAGCAGCTTCTGCCGTCGATCGCGCTCCCCGACACGTCCGCAGACTAGCCCGCGGTCTATCAAATCCCGCATTACCCTGCCGAGCGATTGCTTTGTGACGCAGAGAACGTCCAGTAGTTCGCTGACTGAGATTTCCGGGTACCTGCCGAGGAAGTACAGGGCGCGGTGATGCGCCCGTCCGAGGGTACGCGTTGCCAGCTCGGCGTCGGCATGCGCCAGATGGGATCTGTGGGCAAAGAACATCAGATCCATTCCTCCCCTGATCGCGTCATCACGCAGATACTGGGCAGGAGGCGGCAGAAGCGGAGCCGTCACGCGGTCGGTGCCCTCCCCTCGCATCGCTGCAAGACTGTCACTGCTGGCTCCATCCAAGTCCCATCGCCTTTTGGAGGGCGATAAAGGCACGATCAAGTTCGCCGGTCGCTTCCAGCACTGACTGGTCGGCAGCCAGCGCCGCGCGTTCGGCATCGATGGACGTGGTCAGCGGTATCGCTCCCTGTGCATATCGCTGCCCGGCATAGGTCGCTGACTGTCTGGCACCGTTACGGCTCGCGACAGACGAAAACAGGTTACGGCGCTGATTGCCGAAGCGGGTCAGGCTGGTTTCAGCATCAGACAGCGCGCCGAGAACCGCCTTGCGGTATTGTGCTTCCGCCTCGTCTCGGTCAGCCCGCGCCTGCTCGACCCGGGCACGATTACGGCCGAAGTCGAGAAAGCTCCAGCTGATCCGCGGCAGGAGCAGGCCCGCGACGCTGTCAGGATCAACCACATCGGCGATATTGGGACCACCGAGCCCGATGATCCCCATAATGCTGACCGATGGGAACTGCCGGGCGACGTTGACCCCGATCTGCGCGTTCGATGCCGCCAGCTGCCGCTCGGCTGCGCGAATGTCAGGCCGGCGTCGCAGCATCGCGGCCGGGTCGCCGATCGCGACAGTTCCTGGGATCATCGGGATCGGGGCAGGAGTGGACAGCAAGGCATCGTGTGTTCCGGGCTCGTCGCCGGTGAGCAGGGCAAGCTGGTCGAGCGTGGTCGCGATCTGTCCCTCGAGCGGCAACAGCCCGGCCTCCGTGCGGGTCAGCTCGGTCTTCAGCCGAACCACCTCGTCGCGCGACGATGCACCGCGTTGTTCGCGCTGTTGAAGCAGGGCGAGTGATCGCTGTTGAAGCTGCGCGGAGCGGCGAGCCAGGATCAGGCGCTGCTGAAGTTCGCGCAGAGTCACATAATTCTGGGCAACCTCCGCCGACAGACGAACCTGCGCATCAGCTTTATTGGCTTCGGCCGCCTGAGCCTGGGCCTCGGCACCTTCGGCAGCGCGGCGTCGCGCGCCGAACAGATCGATCTCCCACGATGCGTCCAGGCCGGCATTATAGAACTCGGCCCTGATACGATCGGATTGCTCGCCTTGCGTCGGCAGCGCGAGCGAGCCTGCGGGAAGATCGGCGACGATCGCAGTGCCTGACGCCGACACGGTGGGAAGCTGGTTCGCGCGCTGTTCGCGCAAGCTGGCGCGCGCCTTGCGGATGCGCGCCTCGGCGATCGCCACGTCCGGATTGGAGGCAAGCGCGCGGTTGACCAGGGTCGTGAGCTGCGGGTCGCCCATGCCTTCCCACCAGCGTGCGATAGGGAGCTGCGGTGACGTGACTGCCTGATCTGCGCGGCGAAATGTCGATCCGGAGCGCTCCCCACTCGCGACGCCCGGCGGCCCTCCATAGTTGGGCCCGACGACGCATCCGGTCAGGAGGGCGGGCAGAATGGCCCAGCTGAGTCGCTTCATCAGTGCATCGCCATCTGCGTGTCGGAGGAGATCGGGCGGAGGAACAGTGCCAGCGGCGTCGTGACCGCGATCGCAACGCCGAGCGCGAAGAACAGGTCATTATAGGCCATAACGGTGGACTGCTCCAGGAGTTGACCCGCAAGCTGCCGATAGGCGCCGGCTTCGCCGGACGGCATGGCCATAGCCTTCGCGAACCATTCCTGCGTGGTCGCTGCATTGGCCGACACCGTTTCGCCCAGCCGATTGAAGTGGAGAAAGGTCTGCCGGTCCTGGAGGGTCGCCATCATGGCAAGGCCGATCGATCCGCCGAGATTGCGCCCCGCATTGAACAGCGCGGACGCATCACCAGCATCCTCGGGTGCTACAGCGCTGATCGCTGCCTGGTTGAGGAACATCATGGCGAAGATCTGCCCGAAGCCCCGGACGAGCTGTGAACCCGTCAGGTCGCCCCCAGCCGACTGCGCGGTGAGGTGCCAGTCCATGGCGCAGCTGACGCCGATCAGCGTCATGCCGACGAAAACCGCCAGGCGAACGTCAAGATATTTGAACGCTAGCGGCAGGAACGGCATCAGCATCAGGGCGGGGATACCGGAGACGAAGACCACCTTGCCCGATTGCAGCGCGCTATAATCCGCCATCGACGAGAGGAACTGGGGGATGAGAAAGGTCACGCCGTAGAGCACGACGCCGATGATGAGGCTGAGGACGAATACGCTACCGAAGGAGCGGCTGAAGATCAGCGACAACTTGAGCACGGGATGCGCGGAGCGGACCTGTCCGATCGTGATGAGCGCGAAGCCGAAGACCGTGGCGATCGCGAGTTTCACGATCATGGCGGACTCGAACCACATCTCGCGCTGCCCCTCCTCGAGCATGACGGTGAGCGCACCCAGGCCGATCGCGAGTCCCGCGATCCCGAACCAGTCGGCATGGCGTAGCTGGTCGAGCCGCAGATGCTCGTGCTTGAGCCCGAACAGCAGGAGGAGGACAAGCCCTGCACAGACCGGCACATTTAGAAAGAAGGCGTAATGCCAGCTGTAATTGTCGGTGAGCCAACCGCCGATGATCGGCCCGAGCACCGGACCAAGGATTGCGGTGCCGCCGAACGCGGCGGTGCCGATCGGCTGCTGCGACGGCGGCAGCCGTGTCGCGATGATGGTCATGGCGGTCGGGATCAGTGCACCGCCGGTGAAGCCTTGGCCCACGCGGCCAGCGATCATCATCGGCAGCGTCGTCGAGATCCCGCACACGATGGAAAAGCCAGTGAAGCTGACCGCTGCCCCCAGAAGGAAGTTGCGCAGGCCGAACAGGCGCACGAGAAAGGGGCTGAGCGGTATCATGACGATCTCTGCCACGAGATAGGAGGTCGCGACCCAGGTGCCCTCGGTGCCGCTCGCGCCGATCTCGCCCTGAATGGTGGGCAAGGCCGCATTGACGATCGAGATGTCGAGCAGCGCCATGAACGACCCGATCGTGCCCGCCGCAACGGCGAGCCAGTCGCGCAGGCCGGCGCGTTCGGACGCCATCAGCGCGAGCCCTGCGTCTCGTCGCGCTTCAGCCGCTCGGTTTCCTGCTCGATCCGGTCACGACTTCCCTTTGCGCTGATCGTGTCGACCGTGACCTCGACCGACAGGCCGGGACGCAGCACCCGGCGCGCCTCCGGCCCGGCTTCAATGCTGATCCGCACGGGCACTCGCTGAACGATCTTGGTAAAGTTCCCGGTCGCATTCTCGGGCGGGATGAGCGAGAACTGCGCGCCCGTGCCTGGCGAGAAGCTCGCAACCCGGCCGCGCAGTTCGGCGCCGTCCAGTGCATCCACCTTGATGGTCACGGGTTGCCCGACGCGCATCAGTGCGACCTGGGTCTCCTTGAAATTGGCTTCGATGTAGAGTTGATCGACTGGCACCACCGACATCAGCCGGGTCGCCGGCTGGACATATTGCCCGGCCCGGACCGCCTTGTCGGCGACAATGCCGTCGATGCTGCTGCGGATCTCGACCGCACCGAGGTCCGTCGAGGCGCGCGCAAGCTGCGCCTGCGCGGTGCCACGCTGCGCCTCCGCCTGGCCGATGCGAGCCGCTTGCGTCGCGACACTACGACGGGCGGCGAGGTAGGCGGCTCGCTGCGCGCGCAGCTCTGCGGCGGTTCGATCACGCTGAAGGACAAGGTTTGCCAGACGCTCACGCGATTCCGCTCCTGTCCGAGTAAGGGGTTCGTAGCGTCTTACCTCGTTCTCTGCCGCTGCGGCGGCAGCCTCGGCGCTCGCAACCTGGGCGGCGGCCTGAGCGACAGTGGCCTGTTGTTCGTCAAGCGTCCGGCGCGCAGTCGTAATGTTGGCGCCGGCGGCGGCGATCTGAGCTTGCGCCTGTTCGACATTGGCGCGGTAGTCACGAGGATCGAGGACGGCAAGCAGCTGGCCGCGGCCGACAGGCTGGTTGTCGGCGACGAGCACTCGCTCGACATAGCCGCCCACCTTCGGTGAAACGGTCACGAAGTCCGCGCGCACATAGGCGTTGTTGGTCGACTGCAGGTATTGGCCGCTCGCGCGGTAGTTCAGGTACCAGACGACCGCCGCGAGGATGCCCGCAACGAGCGCGGCGATGAGGACGTAGCGGATGATCGGAAAGCGCTCGAGAAGCGAGGGCTTCTTTTCGCCATTCTTCTCCTCGGAACCGTCCTCTGACCCGGCTTTTTGCTGGGAATTTGCGTCCGAGTGGTCATGCGGCGCGTCGCCGCCTCGATCTTCAGCCTGCTCGTCAGCCACCCAGCAACCCTATCGTATGTAAACTAAGCCGTATCATAGTGTGTGTCGGTCGGCATTGCCACCCACTCTGATGGGCTCGTGCACAGCAAACTCAAGCTGCGCGAAGCATACAGCCGCGGGATCTCCGCGGCGGAATGCTTCGGCGTGAACGACTGCGATCCGACGCCCGACACGCCTGACCTTAGGCGTCGTGACAAGGGCATCGGGCCGAGCAGAGGCAAGGAACTGGAGGTTCACGCTGATGAGCTTCGGGACGTGCCCATGCGGAAGTTGGCGTGCAAGGGCACGCTTCGCTGCCACTTCGAGAAAGGATGCCACAGCTCCGCCATGCAAGGCGGGAAGGAGGGGGTTGCCGATCATGTATTCCACTGGCGTCAAAACAAAGGCGTCACCGCTCTCCGAAATCGTGGAGCCTAGCAGCTGCGCGGAAGCCGCTCATGACCCGACAGCCCGATTGATCGAAAAGACGCCTTGGGCAGTCGCGATCAGGTGAGAAGGATCGGTATCCCAGACTTCGGTCCGTACGAACGCACGGTGCTCGGTGGCGTCGTAACAATGCGCCCACGCTGTCGCGGAGCATCTCGCCTCGGGGGACCGCACATGGTCCACCTTCAGGTTGAGAGTCGAGATTGCCAATCGCCTTCCCAGTCGGGACATTACAGCAACGCCGCAGGCCTGATCGATAAGGCTCGTCAACACGCCCGTTGCTAAAGTCTCGTCGTCGTCCGCCAGCTCCTCACGCCAACCGACACGTAGCGAGCTGAGGCCATCGCCGATCGAAACCAGCTCCAGGCCAAGCCTGTTGCCCCACGGTATGTCGCCTGGTTGCAGGCTCCAGTCTCCAGCCACGATTCCATCCTCGTCCTGATCAGGCCTTGCCAGCTTAAAAGGCCGCCTTTGCTCCAGCCACCTGGGAAACGGTACGGTTTACATATATGGTCCTGCTTCTTAATGGTTATGGTCTCGCATGGAAACGCGGTCGAACAAATTCCTGGTGCTCGTAGTGACCGGCTTTCTGCTTGGCACGCTCCTGATCTTCACCCTGTGGCTGTTTGATGCACGCGATGGAGACGGCAATCCCTATATGATCCGCTTCACCGGGAGCGTTGCCGGCCTGGAGAAGGGGTCGCCGGTGACCTTCTCGGGCGTACCGGCCGGTCATGTCACATCGATACGGTTCGATAAGGATGACCCGTCAGCGGTTCTCGTCACCGTCAGCCTTGACCCGCGGATCCCCATCGTCGCAGGCGTAAAAGCGTCGATCGCAAGATCGGCACTGGCCGGCACCGCGAACATCAGCCTCGACGGCGCTACATCTGGTGCGCCCCCGATCGTTGCGGCGAGCGACACCGAGCTTCCCGTCATTCCCGCCAAGGAAGGCGGGCTCCTTGGCGGCGGAGGGGACCCCGTCGCACTGGTCGAAAAGATCAGCCGCACCGTGGATTCTGTTTCTCGCAACCTCGACGCCGCTCAGCAGCAGCGGGCCAGCGATCGACTGGCGGCGCTTGCGGAAAGTTCCGCCGGTTGGGCAGACAAAGCCGGAGCAGCGTCCGATGCTCTCACCGGTGCGCGCGGCCGCGTGATTGCCGTGGGCGACGCCTTGCAGCGATCCCGCGACAGCGCCCAACAGCTGAGAGCGGCAGTGGACGAACGCAGCGCGACCGTTCTCGCGAGAGCGAACCGCACGTTGGTGAACGCTCGAGACGGAGCCGAGCGATTTGTGGCGCGCGTTGAGGCGGTTCGACCCGCGATCCGCGGCACGACTGCCAAACAGGCTCAACTGCGTGAGACCATTCGTTCAGCAAGGAACAAGGTCGGTGCTGTCAGGGATACGGCCGTTCGCATCGATCAGGAGGGACTGGGCGTGGGTGCTGCGTCTCTTCCCGTCTACAAGCCAACGTCACAGGATTGAGCGACGGCGATACAAAAGCACAGCCTTGGGCTGAGATCGAGCTGGCAGGCGAGCAAGCGACCCTCTCGGCGTGATTTCTCGTCAACCTGTCCGGATCAGGCTACCGTCGATCCAGGAGAACGAGATTGAGCGACAACGAAAAGAAAGGTCGGCCCAGGAAGATGGGCAGACCCACGACCGAGGATGCGCTTCGCCTGACCTCGCATATCCTCAAGAGCGCCCGCGAGATGTTCTTCGCACACGGGTTTGACGGCGCCAGTGCCGACATGATCGCCGAACAGGCGCGTATCTCCAAGCGAACCCTGTACGCGCGCTTCGGCAGCAAGGCCCGCGTGTTCGAGGCGGTGATCCTCGACGAGATCGATACGCAGCTGCGCGCGCTCGAACCTTCCGGCAGCGACGAACCCGACATCCGATCGCGGCTTCGCGTAATCGCCGATCGTCTGCTTGAGTGGCTGCTGACGCCGCGGATCACCTCCATGGAACGCGTCGTCATCGCGCAGGCCGTGCGCTTTCCAGCGCTTGCGGCAAACATCCACGACTTCGGCTACCAGCGGGCCGTGCAGTGGGTGGCCTCGATCCTCGCCCATGCCGATGCAAAGGGTGAGCTATCGCTGGCAGACCCGGTGTTTGCCGCCGAGCAGTTCGTCACCCTCGTAGTGGTCGCACCCATGCGCCGCGCAGCGCTCGGGCTGTCTCCTCCCGCGTACGACGATGCCGCACGTGATCGTATCTCTCGCGGTATCGACCTGTTCCTCGATGGCTGCCGTCCGCGCGAGGCGGATGGTTGCAGCGCCTGATGCCCACCACCGACGACGAACCTCAGATCGGTGAGCGCGCGCGCCTGGCCGAGCTCCTCCAGATCATGGGGCGCCATGGCTTCAACGGGCTCGCCTCGCGCCTGGGCCTGCTGCCCGGTCGTTCGGAGCAGCCGGTGGACGTCGGTACCCCCGAGCGGGTCGTCGCGCTGCTGCGAGACCTTGGACCCGTCGCGGTCAAGCTGGGGCAGGTGCTCGCGACCCGTGAAGACCTGCTCGGGCCGGAATGGGTGCGCGCGTTGTCGACGCTGCAGGACCGGGTGACCCCGCTGCCGTTCGAGGCGCTGGAGCCGACGATCCTGACCGCGCTTGGCTCCCCGATCGCGGACGTGTTCGCGAGCTTCGACCGCGAACCGATCGCCGCGGCCTCGATCGCGCAGGTTCATGGCGCCATCCTGCGCGACGGAACCGAGGTCGTGGTAAAGGTACGCCGACCGGGGATCGCGGAACGCGTCGATGCCGACCTGAGGCTGCTTCGCCGCATTGCGCGGCTCGCCGCGAGACACTCACCGGAGATCCGTCGCCTCAAGCCTGACGAACTGCTCCGGTTCTTCGCTGAGAGCCTGTCGCAGGAAATGGACCTCAGCGCCGAAGCGGCAGCCTGCGAGAGCATCGGCGTGTTCCTGCAGCCGCTCGGCGTTCGCACGCCCGGCTTCTACTGGGATCAGGTTGGTCGCCGGATCAACGTGCAGGAACGGCTCGACGGCGTGCCGGTCCGCGCGATCCTCGACCGAGCGGGTGAGGACGGGGCGGGTCAGGGCGCTGCCGACGTCGCCGGCAGATATGCCGATGCGGTGCTGCGGATGATCATCTTCAACGGCCGGTTCCACGCGGACCCCCATCCCGGCAACGTGTTTGTTCTGGCCGACGGGTCGTTGGCGTTCATCGACTTCGGGGCGGTCGGCGTGCTCAGTCCCGCCCGGCGGAACGAGGTTGTCACGCTCGTCCTTGCCATCGCGGGTGAGGACACACGATCGGTGACGGACGTACTGTTGCAATGGTCGGGCGAGACCGACGTCGATCGCCCGGCACTGACCCGCGACCTCGACGCGCTGATCGACCAGTTCCGCGGGGCGGTACTCCAGCAGATCGAGCTCGCCGACATCTTCGGCCGCGTGTTCGCGCTGCTGCGCACCTACCGCCTGGCGCTGCCACCCGACCTCGCCCTGCTGCTGCGCACCCTGCTGATCGCCGAAGGATTCGTGCGACGGCTTGATCCCGGCTTTGACATTGCCGCGCGCGCGGCACCGATCGCGCGCGAACTGCTGCGGGAGCGGATCGGCCCAGCCGGCCTAAAGCGTGGCGGACGCCGGCTGGCGACGAGCCTGGGCCGTCTGGCCGCCGCCTCGCCCGAGCTGGTGGCCTTCGCCGAGCGGGTTGCGCGGTCGGGTGCGCTGCCGATCGAATTGCAGGGAGGCGCGGTTTTCCCAACTCCGGCATCGCCCCGGCGCGCCGATCCCAACATTCTGTCCACCGGACTGCTTGTCGCGGGCGCGATCCTTCAGCGCGACCATGATGTTGTCGGCGCGATGTTGATGGCGTCTGCGGTGCTGCCTGCAGGCTGGGCTTGGTTTTCGAGCAGGCAGAGGCGCTGACTTCCTGCTGCCCGACCTTCCCACACCCGACTCTCCACCCTTACCCTTTCGCGCGCTTGTTCGGGTATCCGGCTCCTCGCTGAGAAGTGGAACAACCCACGAGAGGGGGCGTTTCCGAACAAGTAAACCAGGCGGTGTATAAACCGCACCCTGGTTCGATCGAGCGAGGGCTTTTGCGTGTCGGAACAACCGGATCACGAAGCGCATGTACCGGCTGAGGAGTTGTCTGACTTCGGTGCTGCACTGAGCGACTTGATGCCCAGGCTGGCGAGCTATGCGCGATCGCTAACAAGAAATCCCGATGCTGCACAGGATCTCGTTCAGGATACCGTGCTGAAAGCCTGGCGCAGCCGTGCGTCCTTCGAGGCCGGCACGAATTTGAAAGCTTGGACCTTCCGTATCCTTCGCAACTCCTTTTTGTCGCAGGTTCGTCGTAAAGGTGCGGGACAGGCAGGCGAGACCGCCGAACTCATTGATGTTCCGGTGGCGTCAAATCAAGAATCGGTCGTGACATTGGGCGATGTTCGCCGCCTGTGGCCGCGCCTGACACCCGAGCAGCAGCGGTGCATCCAATTTGTCGGGATCGAGGGTTTGAGCTACGAAGAGACAGCCACGATCGAACAGGTTCCTGTCGGTACGATCAAGAGCCGCGTGGTGAGAGGGCGGCAGATGCTGCGCGCACTCCTGGATCAAGCGAACGTCGTGCCAGCCAAGGGGACAGCATCCCGGATCCTGTCGGTCGATTCGTCCCCTCGGTATGAGCCGTCGCGCGTTGATGATGAACACTCAAAGCAGATCGAACTGCTGCGAAGGTGGCGCGCGGAGCGTGCGGCCGCTCGCTGCGCCGTCGGATGACTTTCTTAGGATCCACCAGATCTCGTTTGTGTCCCTTCCGTTTCAGACCCGCGATGAGCCCCCGTGGCGCCACGAGTTAATGATGGCGCGATGGAGTCGTCTCGCGAGTTTGCCCGTTAATCGCTGCCAAACAGGCGATTTTCCCTGGATCATGTATTTTCGTTAGCATTCACCTCTGATCGTTGCGCCCTGGTTACAAGCGAGCAGGTGCTACGGGAACAGATCGTCCACGTTTCGGTTCGACGGTCGATCCTGCAGCGACCGTCGAATCTCGCTCGCGATCGTTACCGCGGAGTTATGCCTCGTACCTCGACGAGCTTGATGCCCACAGAAACCTCTTCGCGGTCGAGCTCAACGCCATCACTGTCCGGGAGCAGCAGCTGAACGCGCTGGTTCGCGTCTGGGCGTCGCTTGGGGAAGGTGGGGCGATCGGACGATTGCGGATCGTTCGGCGCTGCCACGCTGGGCACTACGCGTCTGGACGACGCTGCGATCGTGAAAGGACGCGGTCTCGGCTGGTCAGGCGAGTTCTGCCCCGTGGCTGTCCTGCCAGGCGGCATCCTCGATCGCGTCATGCCCCGGCTCGCCCGCCGACTGCGCCCCCGTCCACCGCCAGGCATCCAGCCGTTTGCCCGTCACCGTCGCGGCAGCGTCGGAGCAGAGCCAGAGCAGCGGCGGGACCACGATCTCGGGCGACAGCAGCCCGGCGCGGGCACTGTCCGGCAGCCCTTCGGGGATCATGCCGGTCAGCGTTGCGCCCCCTGGCAGCAGCGCGTTCACCGTGATGCCGCTATCAGCAAGGTCCTGCGCCCAGATCGCGGTTTCTGAATCCAGCGCCGCTTTGGACGGGCCATAGGGCGAGAAGCCTCTGCGCCGCATCGTCTCGCGGTTCATCGAGACGTTGACGATCCTCCCGCTGCCTCTCTCCAGCATCGCCGGGACAGCCGCGCGCGCCATCAGGAACGGTCCGTTGACGTTGGTGTCGATCACCAGGCGCCAGGTGTCGGGGGCGACCTCCCAGAATCGGGTCGGTTCGGTCAGGAAGGTATCGCTTACATACTTCATGCCGCGCCCGGCGTTGTTGACGAGGATGTCGAGCCGGCCGAACCGCGCGACCGCTTCGCGCACCGCCGCGGCACAATCCGCCGCCCGGGTCACGTCGGCGAGCAGCGGCCGCACCCGATCGTCGCCGCATTCACGCTCTGCCTCCTTTGCGACCGCCTCGACTTCGGCAAGCTCGCGTGCAGCGGTGGCGATCACCCGCACGCCGGCCTGCGCTAGCCCCAGCGTCATGGCGCGGCCCAGCCCGCGACCGCCGCCCGTGACGATCGCGACTTGGCCGGCGAGCCCGTGCTCCTCGGGCGCGCTCACCTGTTTAGCGCCTGCATCTGAGGTGCCGCGTAACGCTCGCCCGCGGCAGCCCCCCTTGGCGCCGCGTAATCAAGACGTTCCAGTTCTTCCCGGCTCAGCATGACGTCGAGCGCGGCGACATTCTCCTCCAGATAGCGGCGGCGCTTGGTGCCCGGGATCGGAACAATGTCCTCGCCTTGTGCCAGCACCCAGGCGAGCGCGAGCTGGGACGGCGTACAGCCCTTTTCCCGCGCAAGCGCCTCGACCGCGGCGACAAGCTCCAGGTTACGCTGGAGATTGTCGCCCTGGAATCGCGGACTGTGCCGGCGATAATCATCGGGTGCGAGGTCCTCCACCCGCCGGATTGCGCCCGTCAGGAAGCCTCGGCCAAGCGGGCTGTACGGCACGAAGCCGATCCCCAGCTCCCGAATGGTTTCCAGGATCTCGCCCTCCGGGTCACGGCTCCAAAGCGAATATTCGGTCTGGAGCGCCGCGATCGGATGAACGGCGTGCGCGCGCCTGATTGTTGCGGGCGCCGCTTCCGAAAGGCCGAGGTGGCGCACCTTGCCCTCGCGGACCAGATCGGCCATCGCACCCACCGTGTCCTCTATCGGCGTGTCGGGGTCCACACGGTGCTGATAAAAGAGATCGATCACCTCTATTCCTAGCCGGCGCAGGCTCGCTTCGCAGGCCGCTCGGACATAATCGGGTCGCCCGCACACGCCCCTGAAGCTCCCGTCCTCGTCCCGGACATTGCCGAACTTGGTCGCAAGCACGACCTTGTCACGACGATCGCGGATCGCGCGCCCGACCAGCTCCTCGTTACGGCCGACGCCATACATATCGGCCGTGTCGAGAAAGGTCACGCCGAGTTCGATTGCCCGGTGAATCGTTGCTACCGCCTCGGCGTCGTCGGCCTGTCCGTAGAACTCGGACATACCCATGCATCCCAGTCCCAGCCCCGACACGCGCAACTCACCGCCCAGCGTTCGTTGTTTTACCGTCATTGTTGATCCTCTCGTCTTCGGGCGAGTGTGCCAAGTCTGGGCCCGCTTCCCATTGTGCAAATCAGCGATTGTGGCGAACTCAGCGGCGCCGCTCACTTCTTGTTCCGACCGGGACTCGGCCGTCCTGATACCGACATGCCACACGAGCCGGCCGACTGGCGGCGCGCCCTCGGCCTGTGCAGTTCGTGTGGTACAACCTAGCGCGCAGTCCTGGCTTCGAGGCGCTTACCAGCCGTATCCATGATCATTGCGTTCCAGGCGAAAGGGCAGGGGCACAATCACCCACTGCTCCTTCGCCTTGCTGAAACCGTTCGATCCCGGACGAGTTCTGAGGCCGTTCGAAACGCTTGTCGCTCAGTTCCCGCTTAGCAGCTGTTCGGCGAGTTCGGTGTGCTTGGCGTCCGCCTCTTTTGCCTCGTCCGCGCACGCCTTCATGTCACGCGCCACGTCCTCCATCCCAAGGTGTCCGCAATAGCTCGCCATCGTGCCGAAGGATGCGACCCAGTAGTGCAGCGCCAACTGTCCGCTTGCAATAATGCCGAGGTCCCGTGAGGTGTCGTCCGCAGCCTGTTGGCGGATCCTGCGACTTACTTCGTAATGGGCTTCGAGCACGGGGTTGTCCTGCTGCTCACCCGACCCCGTCTGCTGGACAGCACGCTCGATCTTATCGGCCCACTGCCGGGATGCCCGGTTTCCTTCCTCGAGCGCCGCTTTCAGGGCCGGGTGGCGGGCATCATTATTGACCTCGTCGGTTGCCTTTGCAGCCACATCACTGCCGGCCTTCATCGCAGCCAGTCCCTGAACTACGAGCTTCTGCAGATTGTCTTTTTCCATGGAGCCTCATCCTCATCCTGCGGCCGGCTCGAACGAAGAGCGGCTTGTTCATTAACCTTGAAGGCGATTGAAGTTCCGTCGGAACACGAGGCGGGAGTATGGACTATACCCTTTGTCGATCGCGGATGATCGCCTGGGGAAGGCACCGGCGTCGGAATGAGTTAGGAACCGCGCGCCCACCTGAGCAATCGTCGCCAACGTGATCGTGGAAACCTTGGCAAGAGCTCTTGCGTTCCCACTTGAGAGGAGCAGAACTATGAAAGAGGTACACGACGCCCCTTCGGAAGCGGAGGCGAACCACGGCCTGGTCGCAGTTAAAGGCCCGGATGCCGTCGACGTCGTGATGACGCCAAAAGCAGCGTTGCGTACGGCCGAGCGGATCAGCAGTGCTGCGGTCGAGGCGCTTGTCGAACAGAACCTCAGCGAACCGGGCGACCGTCACTAAAGCAGTTCAGGCCTGAAGCGCAGCGACGGGTGCATGAAGCGACCAGATCAGCCCGGTTGGGAGGTCATCGACGCCTCCAACACCGCCTAGCCGCTTTGGGGTGGCGACCTCGAGCAAGCGTTCACTCCATGTGCAAAGCGGCGTCCTTACTTGCGGACCGTCACGTTCTGCCCATTGAAGCCAGATGTGCGGCTGGTCCGTGACGTTGACCTCCCAACGTAATGACACGTATCCGTCTTTTTCACTTAAGGCGCCGTAGCGCAGCGAATGCACCTCCAGCTCGTGAACAGCGAGCGCAAGGGCCGCCGCCGTGCTCGGTCCTACCGGAACAGGTGAGCCGACGATGCGAACGCGACTACGACCCCCTTCGGCAAGCGCCAGCTCGACCAGTGTCTGAAGATCGGTGACGTGGGCCTCGGGTTGCACGATCAAGTCGCTGATCCTGCTGAGCATCGCCACCCGGGCTGACAGCTCTCGGCCCTTCTCAAGAAGAGGCTCGTCGCCGTCCAACACCTGATTGGTCGTCGCTGAGACGATGGTGAGCAGGTTTCGAAGAACATGGCGAGCGCCATTGACTGGCATGAAGCCATTTGCTGGCGGCTGACTTTTGGAGGGCAGACCGAGCCCCATCACGACCTTTTCGTACGGAACCTTGAGCTGCACCTGCGAGCCATCAAGGAAGCGAATTGTCGTCGCGAAATCGTCGCTGCACAGGTGCGACACGGTAGCGGGATTGATCGCAACGACTTGGCCATCAGCCAAGCCAAAGGTGGCGAGCGGCGTAGCCGCGTGCGGGCCGGGAGAGACCAGCTCCATCATTGAGGACCGCGGTGCCATGTCGGTCGCATTCGGTACGGCGACATCCAGCGCCTCGGAGAGACGACAAGCAAAGAGGCTGCCGCCGGCGTCAACGCCGTCCAACAAGCTCAGCGCTCTCCGAGCAAGAACGGCCGCCGTTCGCTCCGCTGCCTCTTTATCCACGACGATCCTCTTCCATTCGATCTGCTCTGTGGCCCCGCTTGTAGCCCCGAGCTTCGTTCCGCGCTCAGGTCTCAATCAAATCGCCTGCTTCGCTCCCTGCCGGCATTCTCCGCGCGAGCAGAGGCCATAGCTTTCGAGAAGAGTTCCCGGAACACTCGCCCGGCGAGTGCCGGATTGTGCCGGTTCATGTTCTCTGACATTCTCTTGATCAGGCCGCATTGTCGCACCTGCGGGATAGAGGAGAAGCGCAACAAAAGGAAACCGTTCCGTTTCAACGTGGTTCCCGCCTTACGCAGCCGACGGGTGTGCCGCGACGAGGAGGCGCTCATAAGTGCTGCGCTGTCGCGTCTCTTAAATCTCGTGCAGGAACTGGTCTGTGCGTCCGTCAACGCGGCTGAGGTTCAGCCGACGACCAGCGGATTTCCTCGCCGGATCCTCCCTCTCACACCGCACAACACGCGAATTTAACATAATCTATGTTATCGGACCGGAAGCGTAACGGCTTTTTAGGTGTCTCACGCGGCCCCGATCGCCGCGGGCGCTTCGATCAGCCATCGCCCGACGATCCGCTCGAAGTCGACATACGGAATCCGATCGGGGTCGAACTCTAGCACGGCCGCCAAATCGGGCAAATCGGCCAGAAACGCCTCATAGACGCGCTGCACGCGGTCGGCGCTCGGCAACTCGCGGCGCGACACGTTGGCGAGCCAATCACGCGCCTCGCGGAGCGCCCGAGCCGGGTCGCCGCCATGCTCGTGGATGTCCATGCCGGCCAGATCGGAGATGAAACGCTGGTAGCGGAACTGCTCGACGTCGAGGATCAGGACACGCTTGGCTTTCTGATGTTTGCCGCCGTACCGCTTGGCGCCAAGGAACAGCCCGAGTTCGAGCGGCATGTTGAAGCGCGGCAGGTTGTTAACCGCGTCCAGCTCGGTGCGCGACAGGTCATGGATGCCGTAGCGGCACTGTTCGATCAGCGCAAAAATCTTGTCGATCCGGGTCTGGCCACCGTCATCTAGCTCGCGCGCCGAGCGCGGGCGAAAGCCGCAGACGAGGATGGCAAAGATCAGCGCCCGGAACGTCGGCGCGAACGCGTCGTCGAAGGGACAATTGATGAAGACGTCGTCCGTCGACGTCTGGACGGCCGGCAAGCTACTTCTTCTTGGCCAAAACGCTCTTCACTGCCGCGGCGATACGCTGGTCGGAGACGGTCGCCTTTTTGGTCGCCACCGGCGCCAGAACGTAACGGCCCGTCGCTGCGCTGCGCCCGAGCACGCCCGGCTTGCTGCCCTTGGTGGTGATCGTGTCGGACCTGGTCGCCATGACGGTAATATGCGCCTCCCCTCCCCGCCGCGCAAGCGGCGTCCATGGCGCCGGCCCGACTAGCGCCATCGTTCCCCATCGCCGACATCGAAGCTGATTGCATCGGCAAAGGGCCGGAGCACCTCGCTGGGAATCGCGTAGGTGATCGGCAGGCTGATCTCGCCCGCGGTGAGCCCGCTCGTTACCATGCCGAGCACCGCACCCGTCCTCGAGTCACACACCACGCCACCGCTGATGCCGCCAAGCGCCACCGAGCTGATCTGGAACAGTCGCGTCTCACCGCGCTGTATCGCCGGGATTACTGCGCTGACGATCCCTTCGAAAAAGGAGGGTTGGACCAGCCCGCGGTTGGTCGCGTTCGAGAAAAACATCGCCTTGCCGAGTGGGAAACCGCCGATCAGCACCCGGTCGCCTACCCCGACCTTGGTCGAGTCGCCCCAGGTAACCGGCGGCACGTTGTAGGGGGCCTCCTCGCTCTCGGTCGCAGGACAGATCAGGATGCCGGCGTCGATCCCCGGTCCGCCATTCTCGAATCGTTGGTCATAGTAGCGCATGACGGCCGCGAACGGGTACGGCCGTTGCGCCTCTACGCCGTTCAGCCGGCTGTTCGCCCAGAGGTACGCTTCATGCTCCTTTAAGCGGAGCGCTTCCACGACGTGCCAGCAGGTGTAGAGCTTGCCGCGCCCGACCTGAAAGGCGGTGCCCTGAATGTCCATGACCCAGTCCTCATGGACGGGATCCTGGATCGCGATATGGAGCGCGAGGTCGCCCTTAGGCACGCCCGCCTTGTTACCGACGGGTACGATTGATCGTGCGAGGCGGGAGATTGGCGTGTCACGCCCGCGCGACGCCCAGGGCACGCGCTCGAGCGCCTCCTTCAGATCGACCGGTTTCGAAGCAGGCCTTCGATTGCGCTCGGCCACGAACGCTCAGAGCCTATCCTTCAGCGCCTTGGCCGGCGTAAACGTCAGCTTCTTCGACGGCGCGATCGTGATCGCCTCGCCCGTGGCCGGATTGCGGCCGCTGCGCTCGCTCATGCTCTTCACCTTGAACTTGCCGAAACCCGGCAGGTTGATCTCGTCACCCGCCGCGGCTGCCTGGCCGATCGCGTTCAGCGCCGCGTCGAGCAGTTCGCGCGCCTGCTTCTCCGTCGTGCCGAGCTGGTCGGCGACCTGCTTGGCGAGATCCTTGGTGTTCATGCTGTCCGCTTCCCCTGTTTGCCGAGCCGATGTCATAGCGGCGAAGCCACCCGCGGCAAACCGTCGCTCCGCCCGTTGCCGACCGGGATCGCCGTCCCGCTTCAGCCGTGAGTCCTCAGGCAGGAAGGTCCGCCAGACTGCCGCGCCAACCTGGATCTCCGGGGCGCCTGATCAGGCTGGTGAAGCCGAGCTCCGCCCGGATCGCCTCAAAGCGTGCAAGTACATCATCGACGTCGATCCCTGATGCTTCATGCAGGACGCGCATGCGTTCCCGCAGGGCTGCCGGCCACCGCTCGCTGCCTCGGATCAGCATGGCCTGCACGCGTGTCGTGGCGTTCTCGAATAACCACTCGAGCTTCTGGGTCTTGACTTCGGAACCCGACGACCTAGTCCAGTACCAAAGGGAGAACAGCACGCTAATCTCCTCGCGCGAGATGATTGCGATCACCGCGCACAGTACCTTGGCCCTCATTCTCGGTGAAAGCTTGGGGAAGGAAGCGTCCGCCCAATTGCGAGGCCGGTGATGCGGAACAGCGCCGATGAACTCGCTTTGATATCGGTTGATCAAGCTGGTTTGGTCCAGATTGCGCGCGAGCAGCGCCTTTGTCAGATCGTCGAGCAGAGCCAGGAACTCGGACGGCTGGACCTCGCCTACCCCGAACCAGTGCGACGGATGGCCGAGCCAGGCGGCTCGCAAGCATTTCTCAAATGCCAGCAGCATCTCGAACTGTCGGGCGCCGCGCCGATCGTCGCTGGCCCACTCGCTGGCGGGGACACGATGGACAATGGTGTGAAGGAGCTTGCGGCAGTCGGGGCAGATCAGTTCGGTCGCGCCGTTGATGTGCACAAAGGTCGGCCCGCGAGTGGGCACGCAGCTGCGGCAGCCTTCATACCGCCACCGCAAATGACGATGACAGAGGACCAGCGGCAGAGCTGTGTCGCGATCAAGGTAAGCCCCGCCTGCCTTTCGACCTTCTTCAAGGCAAGTGGGACACCAGCAAGAGTGCAGAGGGTCCAGGGCATGTCTGGCCCGATCGGTGCAGCGCAGCCAATCCACGGCAAGGTTCGGCCAAGCCCGTCGGAGTTCCAGCGCGGCCACGCATTCCGGAGCCAATGCGAACGCCTCAGCGATACGATCCCGCTCGCCGGAATCGAGTTCGACGTCCACGCCGCCAGGAGCGACGTCGCCGTTCCGCAGCAGGCTGGCACGCAACCCCTCCACTTCCATGTCGTAGACCGCCGCAGTTCTGCCCAGCCAGGACGAGATCAGCTCGTCCGGATGCGGACGCGGGGCGACCGGCAGCGGGGATGCGTCGACTACCATCGCTCATGCAGTGCCCACCGCGCCCGACCCTGGCCGCCCTCGTCGTTTCGCGATCTCCTTCATGGTGACGCTGGGAAGGACAAGATCATCGGCGTCCAAGTCTTCGGGACCGATCATCTCCGCGCCCCGCCGGATCGCCCGAACGGCGAGGTTCTCAACAAGCCGGAAAATACGGCCGGTATTCCCGTCGGTCAGCTCCAGCAGCCTGGCCCTGAACAAGTCCTCGGCGAGCGGCGACGGATTTCGGAGCGGCAGGATGGCGGCCAGCGTCACCAAGAGCAGCCGAAAGGCTTCGTCATCTCGCCAGCGCACGAGCTCGATCGCATCGAAGCGATCGGCGAGCGCTGCGTCCGTCAAGAGCGCCGCCCTCGCCTCGTGGTTGCCCGTGCAGACCAATGGCATTCGCAGGTCGTTGGCGAAGTAGCGGATCGTGTTCAGGAAAATGCGTTGCTGGCGCGGTGTGCAGGCCAGCATATGGTTGATCTCGTCAAGTAACAGCATGCGCGCGCCGACCTGCCCCATCAACCGGCGCGTAAGCTGCCGGGCGCGTCCGAGATCGGACCCACCAGCGAAGCCCGCACCCAGCGCGGCCAGGATCTCGTCGTAGAACTCGCCCTCGGTCGGCTCCGGCGGCAGCTGCACGGCGACGACCGGGACGGTCGCCAGCCCCGTTCTGTCATCGAAGGTGCGCGGGTTTTCGTCCGCGAACCGCTCGACGATATGCGATTTGCCCATCCCTGTTTGCCCGAAGACGAGAAGGCAGGGCATGCGGGTGCGAGGCGGGTGCGCCAGCAACTCGCCCAGCATCGACCGGACCTTCTCCGCCTTCGGAAAACCGACCCAGCGATCCTTGCGTATCCATGCGACACGCTCATCGTCCGGCCAGAGCGCCTGGTCGCGGTAGCCTTCCGCCAGATGCGCGAATTTGGTCATCCTCTCTTCTCGTCGACCAAGAACGGAAGGTCGCCCAGTGGAGGCGCGGGTGGCGGGCATTGGCCAGACACAGGCGCCGGCTGGGCACGCTTTGGCAGATCAGAGTGCTTGGCCGCGCGGACGCGTTGAGCGTCCGCGAGCGCCGTCGCGGTGCGCTGCATGGCGAGCCGGGCCGCCTTAGTCTTGCGGGCAGCCTCGGCGACGATGAAGCGCTGCGTCTCGACAGCGTCAAAGATGAGCTGCTCGTTGACAGCCCCGCGGCCCCGCTCGCGCAGGGTACGCTGCGCCTCCAGCTGCTCCCAGCGGGTGATCGCTGGCCGGCGAAGGTCGCGGTACGGCACCTCAAGATGGTCACCGTCCGGCAGCTCGAGCCAGATCCGTGAAAGGTCGCGCGGGTCCCACCGGACGGGCAGCTTGCCGCCGGGTCGGGTGTAATGGCAGGACAACGCATCATCCCAATAGTGGGTATTGAACAGCTCGATCCCTTCGCGCGTGACCGCCCGCACCTCGCAGGGCAGAAAGTCGAACAGGAACGCGGCCGGATCAGCGGGCAGCCGCATGAGTTCCGTCCGTCGCTCAACCGCTTCGTCCCAAGCGGTCGCAGGCGGGATGCCGAGCCCGCGGTGAATATCTGCGTGGTACGGCCCGATAATTTCCCCGGCGAGCCAGGCCTCGATCTCCGCCAGCGTCATGCACGCCTTACCTTCGGCCTGGTAGTCGCCGCGCTCGGCGACGTTGGAAAAAGTGGTGCCGGGCAACAGGTGGACGGCGCCCATCATCGTCCCGATCAGCCGCTCGATGTGCGCACCATAATGGGGACGCTTGCGAGGCCGGTACTCGAGCGCGATCGAGTAGGTACGGCAGCCGCGCTTCAATGCCTTCGAATGGTGCTCCCGCGCATTGTCGAGGTGAAGACGGTCCATCAGGCCCTGATTGCCCCATGGCGCAGACATGCCGCGTTCGGCGAGCTAGGGGTCCTTCGGCAGCACGGCGTGGCGCATGGCCATCCCAACCGACACCGCCGACGGGTGCAGCATCGTGAGGTGGAAGCCCGGCACCGTCCTGCTCGCAATGTCGATCATGAGCGTGATCCACGGCCGGCCGATCGGCCGACGGTACACGTCGTCGACTGCGATTACGTCGACGAGCGTGTGGTCGGACTGCACGAGTTCGAGTGCGTAGCCTGCCTCAAGGCGGCCGCGCACCGGCCGAAACCGGTCGGCCGCCGCCTTGGTGCCCTCGCGTGCGGCGATGATGTCCTCCGGCGGAAGCGCCGCGATGCGAGCGCGCAGTGCCTTTACGCTCGGGATTGGGACGCCGGCCTTCAGGCACTCGTGACGCAGCCAACGTCGCAAGCTAGCTACGCTCGGCTTCTCCGCGGTGAGATAAACCTCGCGGAGCGCTCGGCGGATCAGGTCTTCCTGTTCGCTCAGCAACCGGCGCTCGCCCCGTACCCGACCGCGCTTGCCCGGGAGAAGCGAGGCGAGCTCCGGTGAAGCGCGGTACGCCCGGATTAGTTCGAACAGGCGGGAGCGTCCAAGACCCAAGGTGGCTGCAGCGTTCGCTGCGGTCTGGGCATTGATCGTGACCTTGGCGGCAAGAGGCCGGATCACGAGTTCCCGGCGATGGGCCTCGCTAAAGGCTGCGTCACTCGCACCGTCCGTTCCCGCCTCGCGCATCGGTTCACAACCCTGCCGCTTGGACTGCGGACAAAGTCTATCTTTTCAGGGCATGAGTCCAGCGTTTCGGGAGCAGAATGCCCGGGCGAACCGGCAATCAAGGCCGCAGTCCACCTATTCAGGAACTGCGACAAGGACCCACCCTGCCCGGTCTCATTCTTTTTTCCAGGAATAGAAATTACTGGAATAAACAATGGGGGTGACGAACCCGGTTAGATCGCTTATATGTTAGTCAGACTCACTGCAGGAGCTGTCCATGGCGACCCTCGCTAACGCCGTCGACCCGGGCGACTTCGCCGATTTGGTGTTCGCCAGTTTGGTCGAGACCGCGCGCGCCAAGCCGGCCAAGCGTCGCGGGACCACGCGATCCGGCACGGTCGATGACACTTTATGTATAGCGCCTACCGTTGAGGGCTTCTCCGAACAGTATCGAACGGCCGTCGATCACGCGATCGAGCAGCTGGCCAAGGCCAGCATCGCGGCTGACCCGGACCGCCAAGCGCTTTACGCTATCGTCGACAAACTGCTGCCCGACGTCCGAGCGAGGCACCTCGAGCGCAAGATCGAGCAGCTCCTCGACGTCCTGGCCGACACGCATGATCCGATGGCCGAGTTCCATACCACGGTCGCGGCCGACAACACCGCCATCCGCCAGCGCTTCATGCACGAGGTCGAAACGCTCACTTCCGCGGAGGTTGCCGGGCGTGCTGGACACGAAGCCAAGAACCGTCATCAGACCGCGGCGCGTTGGAAGGCGCAGGCGCGCGTCTTTGCGGTCCCCTACCAGGGACAGGATCGCTTCCCGACGTTCCAGTTCGATGCCGACGGCAAGCCGCTTCCCCTCATCAAGAGGGTTCTAGAGGTCCTGCCGGCGAACCGGACACCCTGGCAAACTGCTTTCTGGTTCGTGTCGTCCAACTCGTGGCTTGGTGGACCCGCTCCGAGGGAACTCCTCGACGATGAAGCGGCCGTCCTCGAGGCTGCGGCGCATGAAAGCGACGAGATCAGCGGGTGACGGTGCTGCTGCCGACCGGCATCGTTCCCAAACCGCCGACCGCCTTTGCGACCCACGTCACCGATCTGGCCGTAGGCGCGGTTCTCTGGCGCATTCATGCTGAGCGCCTTGCCGGGGACGCGTTCAACCCCGGGATCGGCTTCTCGCGGTTCGCGCCGATCGGACCCGTGCGCAAACGCGTGCCGACTGCCTATGCCGCGGACGAGTTCGAGGCCGCAGTTTACGAGACGATCTTCCACGATCTCGATCCAACGCAGTCCTTCAAGACGTACCCGCTTAGCAAGCTCGCGGATGTGCGCTGCTCGGTGCTGAGGGTCGCCAGCCCGCTGGCGCTACGCTCCTTCCTCGCGCCGGACCTGATGAAACTCGGCATTGCTCGCAATCAGTTGATCGACACACCCGCGAGCGAGTTCCCGGATACGAGGCGCTGGTCCGCGGCGCTGCACCGCAAGGACGCCGCCACGCACGGGATGGTCTGGGAGTCGCGCGCCTATCCGTCGTCGCTGGCGATGATGTTCTTCGGCGATCGTGTACCGGCTGCGGGCCTGAGCGTCGTCAGCACCACCCGGATTGACGCCGACCCAAGCCTTGCCATGCGGTTCAAGGCACTGGCAGATCGATCGGGCGTAACGCTGATCGTTTGATTGGGCCCAGAAGCCGACGTTCACGACGACTTGAGCGTTCCCCCGAAACCGATCGTTGGTGCAGGTGCTTTTAGACGGCTGGAACTGGATCGGCGGGGAGCGGCAACTCAGGTGTCGGGGTGTGCGAAGTAGTTGAATGTGTTCACCCGCGCGATGCGATGGCCCAACAGCTGACACCGTAATTCGAGCTTTTGCGGTGCGACGCTGCCGCCGCTGAAGCACGCAACCTCGA
The DNA here is from genome assembly GCF_016743815.1 of Sphingomonas aliaeris. Taxonomy (NCBI): domain Bacteria; kingdom Pseudomonadati; phylum Pseudomonadota; class Alphaproteobacteria; order Sphingomonadales; family Sphingomonadaceae; genus Sphingomonas; species Sphingomonas aliaeris. The sequence continues at coordinate 174,384 of NZ_CP061036.1, forward strand.
CCCGAATTAATCAGGTCCCTGATCTCAGTGGCGTCAACTCAGCCGTGAGCGGCATGAGGAACGCGCTCATAAGGTCCGCCGTCCGGCGCTGGCGCAAGATGCGGGCGTTGCGAAGTTCCTCATCATCGTCGCTGCCGACCGCATCCTCAAATAACGCGTAAGCAACGGGACCATCGCGCCGATAGCTCTCCTCCGGATCAGGATCGATGAAGCGGGCGGCAAGCCGCTCCAGCGCCAAGCGGATGACATCAGCGTGTTTGCCATCGAGTGCCGCTCGGAACGCCGCGTGGACCGCATCGAGGCCACCCTCATAGTGCTCCACGCAGTAGACCAGATCATGTGCGTCCTTCGGCTCGGACCGCTGATCGTAAGCGAAGGCCTTGAGGCAGGTGAAGCTCACGATGTCAGCATAGCGGACCAGCTCTGTCGCGCGTCCGCGCTCGTTCAGAAGCTCCGCCGTAATCTTGGTCGTCCCGTGCAGGTCAAACACCATCGAGGCATGCGGAATGTTGATCGCCGTGACATTGCCTTCGGTCGGCAGCTCGGTGACGCGGCCACCGCTGAGCTCGGGCGCATCAGCGAGGAACTCAAGCACCATGGTCGTGCCGCGCTCGACCTCGGCCTTCCAGCGCCACGATTGCTTCTTGCCCGCGTCATTCTCCGCGCGCTCGAAGCGCATCGCCTTCAGATTTTCCTCGAGCGTGCGATAGGCTTCGGTGTCGGTGAGGATGGCCATGTCGACCACGACGTCGACATCCCCGGTGCCAGCGTGAGGCGGAACCTTCGGCGGCCGTGCCGTGATCAGGTAACGCGGCGCCAGCCCGCCAACGAGGTAGACAGAGTCCTTCCATGGCCCGAAGCCGCGCAGCAGCGTGACGAGAACGCGCTCGCAGGCCTCGGTCACCGCAGCTTCATAGCCGTCGATCGTCTGCGGCTTCGCCATCAGTGCTCAAGCCTCTCGCTGCGAAGGTGGGCGGCCATCTCCTTGGCACGGCCCGAGCCCTGCAGCAGGTCAAGATAGACCTGAAGAGCCGGCGCGAAGCCGACATCGTCGATCCGCTCGCCGACTGTGACGTCGCCACGCGCGTTGGTCTCAACGAGCGCCAGGTTCCAGCCCTCGCTGACGGGGCGAGCCCGCAAGCGGTCAAGCGCGTCGTCGCGGCGCGGGCCAGGAATGATCCGGCACCGGACCTGCGAGATCGTCGAAAGATAGGGCGCGTAGACCTGCGCGGCAGCCTCGCCGGTCACGGCATAGGCCGCGTCGGCCTCGTCGCACGCGCGATCGAGCTTGTGCATGAGATCGTTTACGTCGGCCGACGTGACGTAGAAGCGCTCGATTCCGCGCGCCTTCTGGTTCGCCACATAGTGCGCCCAGGCATCGAGCAGGCGTTCGGGCTCACGCAGCCGGCGCGTCTTGACGGGCCCTGCACCTTCCGTCTCTACCCACTCGCGCCGTTCCATCTCGCTCAGCGTTTCGGACGCGGTCGCCGCCGAAACCTCGACCTCTTCGGCGATGCGCTTGACGCTCAGCCAATCGCGGCGGTTCTCGAACACATAGAGCATGACCCGCGCTTTTTGACCCTGGAAGATCGAATCGAAGCTCTTGCTCTTCTTGCGCGGAGCGGGCCGGTCGATGTGGACGAAGGCGTGCTTCGCGGGAATGTAGAGCGTGCCACCGAGATCGTAGAAGCCGATTTCCTCATGGCGCAGCAGCTCGCGGGCACCCGGCGAGATTGCGCGGGCCACGAAGAAGGGTATCACCTCGGTCGGGCCTGACGAATAGTGGGCGAGATAGTTGCGAAGCTGGTAAACTGTCTCGCGCACATCGCGCGGGAAGGCGTCGCGCTTGGCCTCGACGATCAGTTCGATCGCACGTCCACCGATCTCTGCTTCGACGATCCCGTCGATACGCCGGCGTTGGTCGAGCGGCATTTGACGGTGCGTGAGGTGAGCACGAGCATGGGGCACGGCGCGGATCGCGTCGATCAAGCGCTCCAGCAGCTCTTCCTCGTTTGCCTCGACCGCCATATTCGATGCCCAGTGAATATCGCCTTACTAGCGAACATTCGATGCATTGTCTATATTCGCTGTACGGCGATGATCGCCGTACAGGCAAATCACCCCTAACAGCAATGCGAGCGAACACGAGTGAACCGGAAGCCGAAACCCAAGGCCGACATCGATCGACAGGTTCTTGATCGAGGATCGGACACGCCACAGCGCTTTCAGTTGAGCAACCTGCGTGATCGGCCGCGCTACGTTCTGCTCGGGGAGCCGGGCAGCGGCAAGTCCACGGCGTTCCAGCGCGAAGCAGAAGCAGCCGGCATCCAGCCGGTCACGGCCCGCCAGTTCGTCAGTGGCCGCCGCCGCCCGCAGGGCACCACCGTTTTCATCGATGCGCTGGAAGAATATCGCATCGGAGAGGCAGGCGTCGACCGCCTCGCGACGCTGATCGAGGCGCTGGAAGAGGCTGGCTATGCCCAGTGGCGGATCGCCTGCCGCGCGATCTCGCTGCCACCGGCGGATGCAGAGCGGATCGCCGACGCATTCGATGACTTCGACACGGTTCAGCTCGAACCGCTGACCCATCCCGCTCAAGTCAGGATCCTCAGCATCATCGGGCATGATGATCCCGACGGCTTCATCGACCGGGTCGAGACGATGGGCGCCGGCGCCTTGCTCGGTAACCCCTCGACCCTCCTGCTGCTGCGCGATACTCTCGACAAGAGCGAGGGGCCGATCAGAACCCGCGGCGCGCTCCTCGCCGAAGCCACGCGCCAGATGGCCTATGAGGTCAACCCGCTCATGCCGAGTCGCGATGACCGGCCGCCTCCCGCCAAGATCATCGCCGCTGCCGAAACCGCCTGCATGGTGCTGCTGCTTTCCGACCGCACCGATATCTGGATGCATGGCTCCAAACCATCCGATCGATATTATGTGACGCGCGACGATCTCCTTCCGTCCCGGCTCGACACGCAGGCGCTGCGTGCTGCCCTCGACACCGCCATGTTCAGCGGGGATGGCGAGACCTTCATCCCGGCCCACCGCTTCGTCGCGGAATATCTAGCCGGCCGCGCGCTGGCGCATGCGACCGCCCCCACCGATCCAACGATCCCGGCGCTCTCGCTCAACCGCGCGATCGCTCTCCTCAGCGGCGACGATGATCGACCCGCGCCCGCTTTGACCGGCATCTTCGCTTGGTTCGTGACGACCCTGGCCAGCACCCGGCACGCCGAGCGCGCGCTCGAGCTCGTGCGCCAAGACCCCGAGGCCGTTCTCTTCCATGGGGACGCAGCGCTTCTTCCGACATCGCATCGCCGCGCCTTGCTCGATGCGGTCGGTCGTGCCGACCCCTGGTTCCTTGGCGGCAACCGCGGCTCGACTGGCATAGCCGGGCTGGCCGGCTCGGATCTCGCGCCCGAGTTTCGCGCGATCCTCACCGAACCGGCCCAGAGCCACCACCGTCGCGCCCTCGTCCTAATGGCGCTGGAAGCCGGCCCGCCGGTTCCGGAGCTGGCGCCTGAGGTCGGCGCGATCTTCGCCAACGAAAGCCACCCCAATTATTTCGACCGGCGCCATGCGCTAGCCGCCTATGCCAACATCTGCGGAGGCGGCGGGGCCATGCGCCAGGAGATGCTCGCGAGCATCCGCGCCCAAAGTTCGGCCGCCAGCCTTCAGCTCCGTCTTGAGCTGCTGGCCGACCTCGCGCCTGCCATCTCGTCAAGCGAGGTGCGGGAGACGATCGTCGCCTACGGCCGTACGGCCGACGGCGTGATGGGCTATGCCCGGCCGCTTGCCAACAAGCTTCGGGCCGAGCCCCTGCCGGGGCTCTTCGATGAGCTGATCGAGGCTGAGCGCCATACCGGGCAGTCGCGCAGGCATGAAGCCGCGAGCGTGATCGACGACGCGCTCGCCGGCGCCATCGAGAATACCGCCAATCTCACCGCCGACCGGCTCCTACTGTGGCTGTCGAATGTCGGCCTCGACGAGCTGGCCGATCCAGAAAAGGAGGTGCGTGTCGCGATCGCTCGATGGCTCGACGCGGCACCTAGACGTGAGCAAGCCTTGTTCGACCAGATCGTCGCGACCACCGCGGCGGAGGATCGCTGGCGGATCGTCCACGATTATGAGCGTCTGACAGGAAGATCAGCCGCCGCCGAGACACGGCAGTGCGCTATCGAGCGCGTTGAACATGCCACCAACCCCGACGAGGTGAGAGCGCTGGCTCCGATTGCCTTCTCCCTGATCCGGCCGCTTGATCGCCACATCGATCTCGCTTGGCGGCTGCAAGCAGCGGTCGAGAACAAGCTCGGCGGCGAGGAAGTTCTCCATGATCTCACCCTATGCAGCATCCAAGCCTGGCAGGTCCGCGATGCCGCTCGCAGGCGCGAGCGCGGCGCCGAGAAGCAGCAGCTGCTCGACAACGACCGCGACTGGTATCGCAAGAACGCCGCAGACGTCGCCAAGGGCTTGGCGAGCGGGCTCAGCTACGCAGCCGAAATCTATCTCGGCTACCGAGACGGAGAGGGCGATCAAGGGCCCGATCGCGTCGACCGGTGGATCGGCGATCCGGCGCTGGTCGCCGCGATCCACGCCGGTTGGGACCAACTCGTGCGCCGGCAGGCCCGAACCCCTTTCGAAGCGGGACGGCGGGCCGCTGGGTCTAAGGTCTACAACGAGGATTTAGTCCTGACAGCCTGGGCGGACGAGCAGCTGCGCGCTGGTGCGCCACTCAATGTGCGATCCTCGACGCTGCTGACCATCGCGCACAACAGCTACGCTCTGCCCAACGACCGCAACGAGGGGGCACGCTCCGCGGCGCTGCAGCGGCTTCTGGCCGATCCGAACGCGACCGATATCCTCCTGGCCTATTGGCGCGGCGCGATCGTCGGCCGCTCGCACGGCTTGCCGTTCGACCATGATCTGCCGGCCGACCATCCAGCGGTACGCCAGGCGATCTCTGCTTTGCTAGCACGCCGCCCGGTCCTCAGGGAGCGCGTCTTGCAGGATGCTTTAGAGCTGGCAGCGCGTGCGCTGACGCCGGTGGCCCTCCTCCAGCTTGCCGCTAGCGCCCGTGCGCATCCGCTGCCGCCGTTCGCGGCCCGCCTGTGGACCTATCTGTCTTGGTCCTTGGATCCAGCGACGGTCCCGAACCTGTTCGGCTGTGAATTCGCCAACCCGGCCGATCATCAGCAATTCGTCCAGCTGGACGGCGGTTGGCTCGGCAAGGTCGGACGCACGGGATCGGATGAGGACGTGCCGAAGCTCGCCCTAATCGTCGAGCAGCTTGGCCCACTTTACTCGCCAATCAGCGGGATCGCCTCGTCGAGCTCGAACCCCAACGGGCACGTCAACCAAGCGATCGAACAGCTCGCCCGCATCCCCACCCCGGCCGCGACCGACGCCTTCGATCGCCTGACGAGAGCGTCTGGCTTGTCGACCTGGAAGCTCACGCTCGACCATCTGCGCGAGAAGCAGCTTGTTGCCCGCCGTCAGGCCGAGTTCCGCCCTCCCGAGCCCCGCTCCGTTGCAGCTGCCTTGATGGCCGGTCCGCCCGCGACGCCCGGCGACCTGCGCGCCATCATCGAGGAGACGTTGGACGAGCTCGTCCACGACATCCGCCATGGCGACACGTCACCGTGGAAGGGTTTTGGAATCGCCCGTACAAGGCAAAGGGCGCCCCCTCCGGCAACAGCCCCAAGATCGAGAATGATTGCCGTGACCTACTGACCGACCGCCTTGCCGACCGGCTCGCGCGCTACGGGATCCCGGTGAAGCTAGTCCAGACGGAAGACCGGAGCGGAAACGATCGGCGGGCCGATATCATGATCCTGCTTGGAGATGGTGCCGCCGCGGTGCCGATCGAGGCCAAGCGCCACTGGAATGCCGAGCTCTGGACCGCGGTCGAGGACCAGCTTGTTCCGTACTGTCGAAGCGCCGGCTCAAATGGGCACGGCATCTACCTAGTTTTTTGGTTCGGCCCCGCCTGAACACGCCGATCCATCCGGACATTGTCCGGCCGGCGAGCCCCAAGGAACTAGAGAGAGTTCTTGTGGATCGGCTGCCACCAGGATTGGCTTCTTCGATATCTATTGTCGTGGTCGACGTTTCGGAAACCGTAGTGACCTAATCAGCGTACCGCTGCTGAGTGGGTGAACGCCCAAGCCAATCCCGGCTTGCCAGTATTGGCGGACGCGGCACGGCTGCCGTCAGGGCAGGTTACACGACCCACAAGCGACCGTTCCAACCGCCCCTTTCCGCTTTCCATCTTCCGCCATTCATTCATGCAAATCGAGCTCCGAATTTCTGCTTTCGGAAAAAGACTGCCGCGGAACCGGCGAACATCGAATGACGGCAGAGGCAATCTAGGCTTTCCCGGTACCGTCCTCCCACCTATTTTCCGAAGCCGCTATGCAGCGATCGCGCCGATTGGTTCGATCGTATGAAGCCTGAAGCCATCTGATCCCACCGCGCCCCGCGCGACGTCGATGAGATGTGCGTGATGGCTGAAGACGATTACCTGGCTATGCACAGCAGCTGCAGCGAGTACCCGGATGAGCGCGCCCGCCCGACCATCATCGGCTGTGATCAGCAGATCGTCGCAGACGATTGGCAACGACCCCGCGCTAGCTCGTCCTTCGATCGAGCCCAGCCGAAGGGCAAGGTATAGCTGGTCGCGCGTACCCTCGCTGAGCGCCTCGACGCCGACCTCACCGCCGTCGGAGCGCTGAGCGAGAATGATCGGACGATCGTCAGTACCATAGCCGACCGTAAGGCCCGTGAACGCACCACCCGTCACCTCCGCGAACAGCACTCCTGCCCTGGCGATCAGCGGCGCCTGATTTGTCGTGCGATGCCGGTCGAGCATCCAACGGAGCAGCGCGGCCGCGCTCGCTGCCTGGATGTGCTCCTCTGCTGCCTGGGCCAGTGCTGCGGTCGTCTCGAACGCCGTCTGCTGGGCGTCGGCTGCAGCGCTCTCGCTCGCCGCACGGCCGGCCTCCTCGTCCGCCGCGTTCAGCGTTCGACCGACAACTTCCCGGTCGGCGGCCACTTCACGACGCCGATCTTCGATCCGTGCGCGCGCGCTTGACGCGTCCTCGACAGACAAGCCGGCAATCTCGGCGGCCAGCGTCTCAAGCCCGGCGCCATTGTCCGTGCCGGCAAGCTCGTCGAGCGCCTCGCGTTCCGCCGCTCGAAGAAGGTCTCGCCGCGCCACGCTGGCTATGATCCCATCCAGATTGGTTTCATCCATCGTGCCAGCGGCTTGCATCAGCGCATCGATCGCCCCGGCAATGCCGTCGAACCGACGCTCCGCATGGGCGAGCTCGCCGGCGATGCGCGCTCGATCGCCTTCAAGGCGCGCCAGCGCGTCACGCGCGCGGATCGCTGCACGCAATGAATTCGCGAGTTGGCGTACATGCTCGACCGTATCGGCTGAGCCGGCAACCTGCAGCGCAAGAAGCACGGTTCTGAGCTCGTTGTTGAACGCCGATCGATCCCGCTCGATACTTTCGATCTGCCGTGCGATCGTTTCTCGTGCCCCGGTCTCCTCGCCGACATGGGCGATAGCTTCGAGGGCGTCGGCGAGCACGGTCTCGTTTGCACCCCCAGGAAGAGCCGCCTCGCTGGCCAGTCCTGTCCGTTCTTGATCAAGCGCGACATGTGCGCGCGCCAGATCGGCCACCTCCACTGCAAGCTCATCTGCTGCACGTTCGATCGTGGCCAGGTCAGCCAGCAGCCGGTCGCGATTGCCTGCGGCGGTCGTCAGCGCAGCGGCGTGACCGCTCGCGAGTGACATTAGTTTCGTATCGTCGGCTGTTGCGACTGGCCCCTTTGATGCTGATAGGGCAGTTGCGACCGCAGTTCGCGCTTCCAAGAACCGGGTCGTCATCTCCCTGCGAGCCAGTTCGGCGGTCCCCGCCTCGCGGTCGGCTTCCAGCGCTGCCGCCCGCTTCGTGAGCCACCCGGACAAGTCCGCCGGTGCGATGGCACGTTCGAAGCCAAGCGTCTGCAGTCGTTGGGCCCAGCCTTGTTCGACCAGCGTCAATGCCGCCTGATATCGTTCCTCTCGCTGGTGCGCCGCGGCCACCAGCGCCTTCGCTTCGTCGAGCGCGGCGGTCGTCAGGACATATTCGGCCACGCGGGCCGCTTCGGCATCCCGTCGGTCGGCCAATTGATCGGCATCTGCAATAGACTGGCCAAGCGCGTCGCCCATTCCATCGTCGTTTCCGCTAAGCGGCACTACCAGCCGCTCGCGAACTTGGGCAACTAGTGCGTCGCGCTGCTGCCGTGCGGCCGCGATCACGTCAGGTGTGGGAAGCAGCCCGCCTGCGATCAGGCCCTTCAGCTTTGCATCGGCCCGGATGGCGCTGGTTTCGGCAATCTCGCCTTCCTTGCGCGCAGCGGCTGCGTCGTTCCTTGCCGCCTCCGCACTACCGCGCACCGCGGCGGCTTCCGCCTCGGTTGGTACGGCAAGTGTGCGCAGACTGGCTGTGGATCCCTGCCAAGGTGCAAGATCGGACAGGCGTTCCGCCGCAAGCGTCCGCTTCCGATCGGCTTCCATCGTCGCCTCTGCCAGCCGGGTTTCCGCGTCGGTCGGCAAGAGCTGGAGCGCTGCGATCAGGTCGGCAGGATCGACGGTTCCGCTTACCGTCACAAGATCACGCTCGATCAAAGCGCGGTCGCGGATGAGTTTGACCCGCTCCTTCTCGACTGCCGCCTCACGCGCCTTCAACTCTCGAACGGCATCGAGATGCGTAGCCGCACGCCTGCGCCACCCGGCGGAGGGGATTGGTTGTCCCGGAGTGATCTGGGCTTCGGCAAGAGCGGCAGCCAGCTTTGTGTCGATGCGGTCAAGTTCGGCGCGACGGCGCTCCAGATCATCCGCAGCTTTGGCAATGACTGGCCGTTGCTCTTCCAGCGCCTCGATCCGTTCCTGTTCGGACAGGATGATGCCGGGTCGTTCCACGCCCGCCATCGCCTCTTCGACACGCGCCAGATCCGCCTTCGCCTGAGACGCAAGCTCGCCGGCCGTGACGCGGTCGCCGCGGAGGGTCGCGAGCTGCGCAGCCACGTCCTGCGGCAGCGTGGGCAGGTCTTCCAGCCCGACCAGTTCGGCGCGCGCGGTGCTCAAGCGCGCGAATGGCGCACGCGCCCTCCCCACCCGGTCCAGGCGCGCCTGCTCACGGTCGAGCGCCTCAGCCTCATTGATCAGAGCGGTGCGCCGCGCCTCAGCGTCGGCACGGCGCTGGCGGGCCTGCGTCCAGTCGGCATCGCTGATCGACGTCTGTCGCACCTGAGCCAGCGCCTCGGACCGCTCCCGCATCAAACGGTTAACCGGCGGGTTCTGTCCGCCCGGTTTGAACAACGCCGACGCCGTCTCGGTCAGCCGGGCAAGCTCGCTGCCGATGTGCGACACTCCGGTTCCCGCCTCGAGCGTGATCCGGGCGACATCGTCGCGACCGCCGATAATGCTGGCCCCACCCTCGCGCAGCTTGGTGTGGTCCAGCCCGAACATGCGCTCGAACCCGGCACGATCGATCCCGCCGAGCAGCGATGCCAGTGGATCGGTCTTGTAAGGCGTGCCGTCCGCGGCGAGCAGGGTGTCGCGATTGCCTTTGCGTCTGGTGACGTCGAGCAGCTCACCGTCGTGCTCGATCAATGCCCGCAGGCGAAGCTGCCCATATTCGTAGCGCCAGTTTTGCCGGCTCTGCCCGGGGATGCCGAACAGGAAGTCGCCGATCGCCTGCAGCGCGGTCGACTTGCCCGCCTCATTCGGACCAACGACGAGATGCAGGTCCGGACCGCCGGTGCCGAAGTCGAAGACGCGATCCGCGAAGCCGCCATAGCGAACAAGCTCCAGCCGGCGAAACCGCATCAGTGCGCGCCCTCGCCGAGGCGGGCCTCGACGAGCGCCTTGGCAGCGAGAACCAGTGCTGCACCGTCGCGGCCCCGAGCGGACGCGAGCAGCGGGGCGGTATCCGGATCGCCGATGTCCGCCGGCAGCTTTGCCGTCAGTGGTGCGATCGCGTTCTCGATCGCGCGGAGGCAGTCCGGATCGTCGAGTGCTTGCGTCAGCATCTCCAGCAACTCGGGCGGAAGGCCGGTGGGCAGCGCCGCGTGGCTAGTGATGATCTTCACGCGCTCGATCCACAACGCGTCGGAGACACCTGCGGCATGCCCGCGAACCTCCGCTTCGAACCATGCGGGATCGGCACGGAGCCGCTGCGCGAGCGGACCATCGACCGTGATCGAAACCCGCGCGGCCAGGGGCGCCCGTCGGCGCCCAGAACGGCAGGACGCAGCTGTGCCTGGATCGCAGCAAGCGCCTCCATCGGGTCTGCCGCACCGATCGCATCGACCCGGGCATGTGCCCAGCGGACCTCGTCCGTCGCGCGGTGCTCGACATGGACTATGGCGCCTTCCTGTACGCGGACGACCACAGCGCCTTTGGCTCCGGTCTCTCGAATGTGGCGCCCTTGCGTGTTGCCGGCGAAAACGACGTGCGGGTGATCGGACCGAACGGCGTGATCGTGGACATGGCCTAGCGCCCAATAATCGTGGCCAGCAGCCTGTAGCTCACCGAGACTGCATGGCGCGTAGTTGGCATGCCCCTCATGCCCATCAAGCGCGGTGTGAAGCAGCGCCACGTTGAGCATGCCCGGCACGGGCGGACAGTAGGTCGACGCGATGTTCTCGGTGGTCGCCGCTTCCTTGTAGCTGCGACCGTGAACGACGACCCCGAGATCGTCAAACCGCACGCTCTCGCACTTCGCGCTCTTGAGCTTGTAGACCCCTTCCGGAGCGGTCAGGTGGCGGGTGACCCGACTCTCAGCGTCGTGGTTGCCAAAGGCGATCACGGACCGGATGCCGGCCCTCGTCAGGCGTGCGAGCTGCGCAATGGCGAACTGACCGGTCGACTGGTCCTTCCAGGCGCCATCATAGAGATCGCCGGCGATCACCACGAAGGCAGCACCTTCCTCGATCGCGAGATCCACGACGTTGGAAAAGGCCTTCCGGGTCGCGCCGCGCACCAGGCGCGAGAACGCCTCGTCACTCCGCGAGAGGCCGTGCAACGGACTGTCGAGATGAATGTCCGCGGCGTGGACGAAGGTGAGGTTGCCGGCCATTGATCAGGGTCTACCATTTCGCGCCGTGAAGAGGAACGGTCGTAGGGGAGACCAAGTCTTGGTCCTTCGCGACCCCCTTGTAGCCCCCCCCAATACCGGACGTGACTTCGTCTTAGGCGACATTCGCTCGACCACGCCGTCTTTGGTGGTCAAAAGATCGCGAACTGAATGATTGTAGCGTTGCGATCGGGATAGGCTCGCCGGGAAATCGAGGGTAGATCTAGCAGAAGGGGAGCCAGAAAATGTCCGCAGCGGCTGATACGACCAACGGTTTCGATGGGACGGTGCACGCAACGTCGGATGATGCCGTTCCAATCGTTCATAAGATATTCGGCGCTTTCGCTGATGCGCTAGCGGCGCAGCCTGACCGTGCAGCCGTCGCTGAGCGCCTGCGCAAAGCGCTGGTGACCGACGGTGCCCGGACTGAGGTAGCCCTGCGGGCCGCCTTATTCGACGGCGGCGATCTGTGATTAAGATCAGCTCTCTCACGATCCGCGACTTTCGGGGCATACGCTCAATCACCCTGGACTTGGGTTCGAACAACTTCGCGGTTTGCGGTCCCAATGGAAGCGGCAAGAGCGGAGTCGTGGACGCGATCGAATTTGTGCTCACTGGCGACATTTCGCGCTTGGCGGGTAAGGGTACAGGGGGGCTTTCGGTCAAAGAGCACGGCCCCCATGTCGACAGCACTCCCGAGTATGCCTTTGTCGAAGCCGAAGTCGTTATTGCGGCGACAGGTAAGTCAGCGACGATCCGCCGGACGGTGAAACAACCCAAGGCGCCGACGGTCACGCCTGATGATCCGAGCATAAGAGCGGCGCTAGCAGAGCTCGCCGCTCACCCAGAATTTGTTCTCTCGCGCCGCGAGATAATCAAATTCGTGCTGGCCGAGCCAAGCGCGCGCTCGCAACTCGTGCAAGCGCTCCTTCGCCTCGACGAACTCGACACCGTTCGCGCTAATTTGACCAAGATCGCTAATGCCGAGGTTCGCGACGAAAAGGCTGCCATCCGACACGCTGCCGATGCTGGGTCTGATTTCGCGCTTGCTCTCGGAATTCCGAAAATCAGTTCCGCTCCTTTGCTCATCGCGGTCAACACGCGCCGGACAACGCTTGGGTTGCCTCCGTTGAACGAGTTGACCGCCACGACCTCGGTCCGAGAAGGACTCCAACCCCCGACGAGTGCGGCTGGCGCGGCGGTCAACAAGACACGGATGCTGACAGAGCTTAGATCCGCACGCGAGCGCTTGGAAGGGCTCGCGACCGCAAAATTCGAAGATGCCCTGAGTGCCACGAGGGCTGCTGTTGGCACTCTCGAAGCCGATGTCAGCCTGCTTCAAGGGGCGAATCGCGAGAACATGCTACGGGCAGCATTGGCGCTGTACGATGACGAATGTCCGGTGTGCGGCACGGAGTTCGAGCTGGCCGAGTTCCAGACGACCGTGACCGCAAAGCTGGCCGCTTTGTCTGCCGCTACGGCAAAGCGCCAGCAATTGGAGAACGCACTGGAGCCGATCGCGGATGCTCTCGATCAGGCGGCGTTGGCGTTCACGGCCGCTGCAAACTGGTCGAACGTCGCGAAGATTCCCATTCCGGTCGCGAAACTTGCCGCAGCGGCACAGAGCAAGGCAGCGGCTGCGGCTGCGCTTCGAAAGCTCTTGCCGATTGAGGCGACAAAGGAATCACTCGCGACCGCCGGCGACATTTCCGGTCTGCGCGACGAGCTCGCCCACCTTGATGCAGCCGCCGCGCTTCTTCCCGATCCATCTACTCAGGATGCCGCGCGTGAATATCTCGTCATCGCGCAAAGCAAACTTGAGAGCTGGCGTAAATGCCGCAAGGCCGAGGTCAATGCCAAGACGCGTGCGGAGCTGACATCTGCCGTAAGCGCGACTTTTGGCGACGCAATCACAGACGGTCTTGAGGCGATTTTTGATGCAGTCAGGTCTCGATTTGGCGCGCTCTATCGCGCGATAAATCATGACGATGAAAGTGCCTTCGACGCCCGCTTCAAGCAGGTTCCGGGGCGGCTGGCCCTTGATGTGGATTTTTACGGCCGCGGGTTTTTTCCGCCAGGCGCCTATCACAGTGAGGGCCACCAAGACGGGATGGGCTTGTGCCTTTACCTAGCTCTCACGGATCACCTGCTCGGCCAGAGGTTTTCGATTGCGGTTCTGGATGACGTGCTGATGTCTGTTGACTCCGGGCATCGGCGCGAATTCTCACGCCTACTCAAGACCGAATTCCCCCACACTCAGTTCATCCTCACTACGCACGATCCTATATGGCTCAAACACATGGCAAGCGAGGGCTTGGTGGGTCCGAAAGGGAGCGCTCGCTTCCGCAAATGGGACGTGGATCATGGACCGGCGGAGTGGGACACCAAGAATGTTTGGGCCGAGATCGACAGTTATCTGGCGCTAGATGATGTCCCAGCGGCAGCTGGTGCGCTCCGACGCTATCTTGAATACCTCGGTGAAGAGGTTTGCCATCGCCTGCGCGCAAGAGTCGAGTTCCGTGCCGATGCTCAATTCATGCTCGGCGACACGCTACCCCACGGTCTGGTCGCGCTCGGCGATGCCTACAAGCGGGGGCGGGTTGCGGCAGGCAAGTGGAACAAGCCGGAGCGCGTTGAGGAGATCAAAGCGCTCGAATCGGCGTTTGTCGATGCCCGGACCGCCGCCAATGTCGATCAATGGCAGGTGAACACGGCAGTCCATTACAACTCTTGGGCAAACCTATCGAAATCGGATTTTATTCCGGTCGTCGATGCATATCGTGCGCTGGTCGCAAGTTTTCACTGCGGCGACTGCGGCGGTCTACTGCGTGTCTCACCCGAGCGCGGGCCAAAGGAGAGCGTTCGTTGCAGCTGCGGTACGGTTCTCATCAGCCTCGTCGAACCCTAAGCCAAAGGCGAGATAGAGCACCGGGTTGGGGGGCCAAATGGAGTACATTGTCGGGTTCGACCCAGATGCAGGCGATCAGCCGTGCTTCTTCGACCCTCGCGAGCGGACGCCCGTCCATGATGATGGTTTGCGCGATCGCTTGGCCGACTAAACCGACGGCACTGGCGGACCAAGCGCGGCATGCGCAATGCTCGTCTGTCCGGATAGATAGGCGATCGCAAGCAAGCGGCTTTGACAAAGCGTCGCTAGGTCGATCATGAAGACCCCTCTTGGGGGTGCTGGTGGCTAACAGTTTCTACGAACGACCGATTCTGAATTCACCCTACGCGCCGCCGTCGCTGTACCACCGGCTCGACGATAACGGGCAGCCCCTTGAGGGTGAACCGATTAAGGGACGGCGTCCGTCGAAGTTCATCGTTCCCGTGCCGGCATCACGGAAGAAGGCAGCTGCCGCGCAGGCGTCGCTCGACCTCGAAACTTACACGGAGAACGCCAAGATCAACGAGATCCGCGGCTATGTGGACGCATGGCGCGCGATCCCAAGAGCCGCCGATTGGGGCGTCACGCCCGCGACCCAGCGGCTACTCGAACACTGGCGGCGACCGAAGGCCGAATGGGCCGGCCCCCGCCCGTTCTTCTGCCAGATCGAAGCGGTCGAGACGATGATCTGGTTGACCGAGGTCGCACCGCGACGCGCCGCCACGCGCGGTCTCCTCGACCAGATTGCCAAGGACAACGAGGAGGCCAACCCGGCGCTATTCCGGCTGGCGATGAAGATGGCCACGGGCAGCGGCAAGACGACCGTCATGGCGATGATGATCGCCTGGCAGACCATCAACGCCGCACGCCGGGAGACGAAAGATTTCTCTCGCGCATTTCTGATCGTCGCGCCGGGGATCACCATCAAGGACCGGCTGCGCGTCCTTCAGCCAAGCGAGCCCGGCAATTACTACGACACGCGCGAGATCGTGCCACCGGAGATGCTGCCAGAGATCAGGCGCGCCGAGATCATCATCACCAACTATCACGCCTTCCAGCATCGCGAGACGCTTTCGATGCCGAAGGCCGCGCGCAGCTTCCTGCAGGGCAACGATCCGGAGCCAGTCAAGACGACCGAGACCGACGCGCAGATGCTGTCGCGGGCATGCGACAAGCTGCTGCGGTTTGAGCGCGTGAACGTCATCAACGACGAGGCGCACCACTGCTACCGCCACAAGGTCGGTGGCGATGCCGAAGGCGCGCTGACCGGCGACGAGAAGAAGGAGGCCGAGGAGAACGAGGAAGCCGCCCGCCTTTGGATCAACGGCATCGAGGCGCTTGACCGGCAGCTGAAGAAGGGCAAGCGCACCGGTGGCGTTCGCGCGGTCTACGACCTGTCGGCGACGCCGTTCTTCCTGCGTGGCTCCGGCTACATCGAGGGGACTCTGTTCCCGTGGGTCGTGTCCGACTTCAGCCTGATCGACGCGATCGAGAGCGGCATCGTCAAGCTGCCGCGCGTCCCCGTCACCGACAATCTCGTGCAGACCGACACCGTCGTCTATCGCGATCTGTGGAAGCACATCGGCAAGTCGATGCCGAAGACGACCGCAGGCGCGAACAAGCTGAGTCCGTTCGACCTGAACCCGCTGCTGCTCACCGCGCTCAACTCTCTCTACAGCCATTATGCCGGCGAGTTCGAGCGATGGCAGCGGGCGGGCATCGGGGTGCCACCAGTCTTCATCGTCGTCTGCCAGAACACCGCCATCTCGAAGCTGGTGTTCGAGTGGATCGCCGGGTTCGAGCGTGGCGAGGCCCAGCAGGGCGAGCGCGCCGCGTTCCACGCCGGCCATCTCGAGCTGTTCCGCAACTATGACGAGCATGGTGGACGCCTGCCTCGCCCCCGCACGTTGCTGATCGACTCGCGTCAACTCGAAGCGGGCGAAGCGCTCGACAAGACCTTCAAGGACGCCGCCTCCGCCGAGATCGAGCAATTCAAGCGTGAACTCGCCGCACGCGAGGGCGCCGGCAGCGTCAAGGGCGACGTGAGCGAGGGCGACCTGCTCCGCGAGGTGATGAACACCGTGGGCCGCGTCGGCCGCCTCGGCGAGCAGATCCGCTGCGTCGTGTCAGTTTCAATGCTGACCGAAGGCTGGGACACGAACACCGTCACCCACATCCTCGGCGTCCGCGCCTTCGGGACGCAGTTGTTGTGCGAGCAGGTCGTCGGCCGCGGACTGCGCCGCCAGTCCTACGAACTCAACAAGGACGGGCTGTTCGACGTCGAGTACGCCGACATCATGGGCATCCCGTTCGACTTCGCGCGATCACCGCAAAAGGTGGACAACCCCAAACCGCCCAAGCCTGTCACCCGCGTCCACGCCATTGCCGAGCGCGCCGATCTCGAAATCCGCTTCCCCCGCGTCAGCGGCTATCGGCGCGAGCTGCCGTCCGAGCGGCTCGAAGCACAGTTCGACGAGGACAGCCGCCTCGTCATCACGCCCGAAGACATCGGCCCGACGTCAGTGACTATGGAAGGCATCGTAGGCGCGGGCGTCACCATTACGCCTGAGGTCCTAGCGAAGCTGCGTCCGTCCGAGATCAGCTTCAACCTCGCCAAGCACCTGCTCTACACGCACTTCCGCGACGAGGACGGCTTCCCCAAGCAGCATCTGTTTCCGCAGATCCAGCGTCTCGCCCGCCGCTGGATCGATGAGGGCTACCTCATCACCAAGGGCGTTCCGATTGGCGCGATCCTGTACCAGGAACAGCTCGCCCGCGCCGCCGAGAAGATCGACATCGCTTGCACGCGCGGTGGCGGCGGGCACATCGTCGCGGTGCTCGATCCCTACAATCCCGGCGGCTCGACGCGGCACGTCAACTTCATCACGACGAAGGAATGCTGGAAGACCGGTGCCCAGCCACCACGGTCGCAGATCAGCCACGTCGTCAAGGACTCGAGCTGGGAAGTCGCGCTTGCCCAGGCTCTGGAGGGGCACGACCGCGTGATCGCCTATGCCAAGAACCAGGCGCTCGGTTTCGAGATCCCGTATCTCGATGGCGGCACCACGCGGCGCTATCTGCCCGATTTCATCGTCCGCCTCGACGCGGGCGGCCCCGAGCCGCTCCATCTAGTGCTGGAAATGAAGGGCATGCGGGACGAAAGCGATAAGGCCAAGGCGCAGACCGCACGCGACCTGTGGGTGCCCGGCGTCAACGCACTCGGCGGCTACGGCCGCTGGGCGTTCGCCGAGTTCACCGATCCCTATACGACGGAAGACGAGTTTGCTGCACTCGTGAACTACATGATTGACGGAGTTGCTGCGTGACCAAGCTTTTGTGGGTAAAATTTGGCTGGTCGGAATATTACCGCGGCGGACCAGTTGATGGCAACTTCCCCTTCATCAAGGACGGCGAACAGGGACACGAGGCTTGGAACTTCTTGCGGCAGGATGATGGTAGTTATTACTGCTACACTCCACCGCAAGGAAGAGACGGCTCAACGCCCAGTAATGCAGATGCAACGGGTTGGACCGTGGCCTGTCTTGCCAAAGACCCCAAGCAGAAAGGCGTGCATCTCGTCGGCTGGTATGAGAACGCCGTTCTAGAAGGCAAATATGCGGTGAGGCCAGCTGGTTTCGACTCGGGGGCTTCCGCGCCGCACGACGAGTTCTACTATTCGATCCGGGCACCCAAGGCTTTTCTCGTCCCACCGGACGAGCGCACCGAGCCATTCTCGCACACTAGCATTCGGCAGGGTAAATACTCGTTGCTCGCCGGCCCGGGCGTTCACGTCACCGATAATAAAGCTGAAGTGCGCGCGATCATCGAAGAACTTATTCGCCGTTACACTGGAGTTGCGATCCCCAACCCTGATCCCAAGTCCGCTCCCGATCGCGACAATGATCCCGTCGATCCGCTCCGCGGGTTCGGCACGCCCGAGCACCGCAAGAAGGTCGAGGAGGCGGCGGTCACTGCGGCCGTGCGTGAACTCAAGAAGCTCGGTTACACCTCAAGATCGCGGGAGAAGGAGAATGTCGGCTATGACCTCGAGGCAGTGCACAAGAACGGCAGTGCGCTGCACGTTGAAGTCAAAGGCACGTCGGGCGCGGAACCGCGCCTCTTCATGACCCGAAACGAGCACGATTATCGCGAAGCACCCGAGTGGCGGCTGGCGATGGTGGTAGATGCCCTCGGAACGCCAGACGTTCGCGTTTACACTCTTCGGGAGTTTGAGCGCGCTTTCGATCTAGCCCCGCTCGTCTGGAAAGGCGTTCGGAAGGCGGCTGTCTGATGGCCCGCAAGCCCGGCACCCCCAAGCACATCGACGCGCTGCGCCATGGCGATGCGACGCGGCGTAACATTCCGACGGCTGAGATGGAGAGCTTCTTCCGCCGCGAAGAAGACACGCATCCGCTGCCCGCCAAACATTACCCCCGCACCCGGCCGTTGGCCGAGGGTGAGACCCGCACACAAGAGGAACCGAGCGTGCCCGAGATCATCTGGAACGGGGCGCGGATCACGATCACCGACGCGCAGCGGGCCGAACTGGCCGAGACCGGCACGCTGACGCTTTCCGACGCGCAGCTCGTGTGGCGCGGTAAGGACCGGCAGGATTGGTCCGATCTCGTCGTCAACGTGCCGCCGCTCTACATTCAGGAGAAGATCCACCCCAAGGCGATCATCGACGACCTGAAGCGCCGCACCGCCGAAGCGCGCGAGGCGAGCACCGACGCGCCCGACCTGTTTGCCGACTTCAACGGCATCGAGCCGGATCAGCGCGCCGAATTCTACCAGCACGACCAGCATTGGTCGAACCGCATGATCCTGGGCGACAGCTTGCAGGTGATGGCAAGCATGTCAGAGCGCGAGAGCCTGAAGGGCAAGGTGCA
The DNA here is from genome assembly GCF_016743815.1 of Sphingomonas aliaeris. Classification (NCBI taxonomy): domain Bacteria; kingdom Pseudomonadati; phylum Pseudomonadota; class Alphaproteobacteria; order Sphingomonadales; family Sphingomonadaceae; genus Sphingomonas; species Sphingomonas aliaeris. The sequence goes on from NZ_CP061036.1 coordinate 193,286, forward strand.
GTGCATCTATTTCGACCCGCCCTATGGCATCAAGTTCAACTCAAACTGGCAGGTCAGCACCCAGTCGCGTGATGTGAAGGACGGCAAACAGACCGACATCAGCCGCGAGCCTGAGCAGGTGAAGGCGTTTCGCGATACATGGAAGGACGGCATCCACAGCTACCTCACCTATCTGCGCGATCGTCTAACCGCGATGCGCGACCTGCTGACCGAGAGCGGATCGATCTTCGTGCAGATCGGCGACGAGAACGTGCACCGCGTGCGGGCGTTGATGGATGAGGTCTTTGGGACCGAAAATTTTGTAAGTCAGATCGCCTATCAAACGACCACGGGTCGGGCGAATTCTAATCTCGCCGCTGCCTCAAACTATATCCTCTGGTTCGCGAAAAACGAGGCCAGCCTGAAATTTCGCGCCCCGTTCCAGCCGAAGGCTTCCGGTTCTTCTACTGATCAGGTGTATCGCATGGCGATGAAGCCAGACGGAACTTTCCGCCGTCTAGGCGTGGGCGGAGCGGACAATTCCACACTCCAGCCCCAAGAACGTGTTTTTCGGCCCGACAATATCACCAGTTCGCGCCCAGCCGGCGAAGGCGACGTTCGTGAATTCACTTACGAAGGTCGAAGTTCCCTCCGGGAAAGGGCACATTCAAGACAGACGGCAAAGGGCTCAATACGCTAGGGCGCGCGGGAAGGATTTGGAAGACTGCCAAAAGCGTTCAATACATCCGCTATCTAGACGATTTCGACGCCATTCCGCTGTCAAATGTCTGGTCGGACACCCAGACGGGAAACTTCACAGAGGACAAGGTCTACGTCGTGCAAACGGCGCAAAAGGTAATCCAACGCTGCATCTTGATGGCTACCGACCCCGGCGATCTTGTCCTAGACCCGACCTGTGGGTCGGGCACCACCGCTTACGTCGCTGAACAATGGGGCCGACGCTGGATCACGATGGACACTAGCCGGGTCGCGCTTGCTCTCGCTCGCACGCGCCTGATGTCCGCGCGCTATCCCTGGTATCTGCTCGCCGACAGTCCTGAGGGCCGCGCAAGGGAGGCCGCGCTTACCAAGACCCTGCCGCCGGAGACACCGGTCCACGGCGATCTTCGCCAAGGCTTCGTCTATGAGCGCATTCCCCACATCATGCTGAGCTCGATCGCGAAGAACCCGCTGATCGACGACATTTGGGAGAAATGGCAGGCGGTCCTTGAGCCGCTGCGCGCCGAACTCAACGCCGCCACCGGCGAGTTCTGGGAGGAGTGGCAGATCCCGCGCGCGTTGCCCGCGGCGGCTCCGCCTGCCGCAGCCGATCCGCACGCCAAATGGTGGGGAGCGCGCATCGCGCGCCAACGCGAGATTGATGATAGCATCCAGGCTCGCTCGAAGTCGGAATATCTATACGACAAGCCCTACACCGATCCTGCCCGAGTCCGCGTCGCCGGCCCGTTCACGGTTGAGAGCCTGTCGCCCCACCGCGTCATCCCCGCCAGCGAGCAGGAGCTGATCGAGACGATCGACGCCGCCGACGGCAATCGCTCCGCGGCCGATGCCGATCTCGCCGGCGTCGACTTCGCCGCGATCGTCATCGACTATCTCAAGACTGAGGGCGTTAAGCAGCAGGTCAAGGGCGACCGCATCACCTTCGAGAGCATCATGCCCTGGCCCGGCGACTTCATCGGCGCTACCGCGACCTTCATCGAAGGAGAAGACGGCCCCGAGCGCCGCGCCGCGATCCTGATCGGCCCAGAATACGGCACCGTCGGCCGGCAGGACCTCGTTGCCGCTGCACGCGAGGCGGTGGACAACCGCTTCGACGTGCTGATCGCCTGCGCCTTCAACTTCGACGCTCATTCGTCCGAGCTCGACAAGCTCGGCAGCCTCACCATCCTGAAGGCGCGGATCAACCCCGACATGCATATGTCGGAGGAACTGAAGAACACCGGTCGCGGCAACATGTTCGTCGTCTTTGGCGAGCCCGACGTCGACGTCATCGACGACGGCGGCACGACGATCCGTGTGAAGGTAAACGGCGTCGACGTGTTCGATCCCAACACCGGCGACATCCGTTCCAGCGACACCAAGGGGATCGCCGCCTGGTTCATCGACACCGACTACAACGAGGAGAGTTTCTTCGTCCGTCACGCCTATTTCCTAGGCGCGAACGACCCTTACAAGAGCCTCAAGACCGCGCTTCAGGCCGAGATCGACGAGGACGCCTGGGCGACATTGTATTCTGACACCTCACGCTCGTTCGAGCGGCCGGCGGGCGGCCGCATCGCGGTCAAGGTCATCAATTACTTCGGCGACGAGGTTATGAAGGTGTTTGGGATATAGATGGGTAAGGGTGGCTACAACGGCGGTTCTACAGTGGTCGGCTTCAGCGGCAGTGGCTGGGTTGGCCGCGGTTCAATCACGATGCAGCCGGCTACTAAGAAGGGGCGATCTGCGGCACCGGCTAAGAAAAAGCCTCGAGCAGCTCGATTGCCGACGATCCCGCCCGCACTCGTCGGCGACGAGGAACTACAGCGGTTGAGCAGGCGCGTGAAAGCTATTGAAGCTGATATCCGAGCAGCGAAAAGCCGCATCGGCGTGCTGAACAAGCAGCTCCAACTTGCCACCGACCAGCTGAAGACTGGGCTTATCTCGAAAATAGCCAAGCCCAAGCCGAACACCAAGGCGAGTCAGGAGTCGTGAACTTCCTTTTAGCGGACACCTTCACCGCCGCGTTCAGCCGTCTGGCCACGCAGGACCAGAAGGCCGTGAAGGCCAGCGTATTCGATCTGCAGATGGACCCGACCGGGAACGGCCTTCAGCTCCACCGGATCGACAAGAGCAAGGATCAGAACTTCTGGTCGGCGCGGGTCAACCGCGACGTGCGGCTGATCGTCCACAGGACCGGCGAGTCGATGCTGGTCGCCTATGTCGATCACCACGACGATGCTTATGCTTGGGCCGAGCGCCGGCGGATCGAGGCGCATCCGCGGACCGGCGCGGTCCAGATCGTCGAGGTGCGCGAACGCGTCGAAGACGTCGCCCCGCCCGAGACGTTCGACTTCGTCGCGCCGCAGCCCGCGCTGGCCACAGCACCACAGCCGCACCTCTTCGCCTCGCTCGGCGACGACGCACTGCTGTCGATCGGCGTGCCGACGGACTGGCTCGCCGATGTCCGTGCCGCGACCGAGGACGGCTTCTTCGCACTCGCCGAGCATCTGCCGGGCGAAGCGTCCGAGGCCTTGCTGGAATATGCCGCGACCGGCGCGCTGTCGGCACCGATGCCGGCCACCGCCGATCCGTTCGCGCATCCGGACGCGCTGCGCCGTATCCGACCGATCGCCGACCAGGACGAACTCGAGCAGGCGCTGGCGTTTCCGTGGGAGAAGTGGGCCGTCTTCCTCCATCCGTCGCAGCGCGACCTGACCGGCCGCAGCTTCGCCGGCCCCGCGCGCGTCGCGGGATCGGCGGGGACCGGAAAGACGATCGTCGCCCTCCACCGCGCCGTACGGCTTGCGCGCGAGAACCCAGAAGCGCGCATCCTGCTCGCCAGCTTCTCGCAGCCTCTCGCCGATGCCATGGCGAGGAAGCTGCTGGTGCTGGCGCCCGAGACCGGCGGCATCGTCCCGCGCATCACCACGGCCTCATTCCGCGGCATCGCCGAACAGATGTACCAGTTGGAACACGGCTTGCGGCCCCGGATCCCCTCGGACGCCGCCCTGCGCGAGCGACTGGTCGAAGCCGCGGCGGCCGTGCAGCTCAAGGGCTTCTCGCCCCGCTTCCTGCTATCCGAATGGACGAACGTCATCGATGCTTGGAGCATCGTGTCGCAGGAGGCATACGCATCCGTTCAGCGCATGGGCCGCAAGAGCCGGCTCGGCCCGAACCAGCGCGAACGGCTGTGGCCTGTGTTCGAGGCGGTTCGAACCGCGCTGAACGCCGAGCGCTACACGACGTGGGCGCAGGTTTTCACCGGGCCGGCGGACGGGCTGGCCGATCGTTCGCGCAAGCCGTTCGATCACATCGTCCTTGACGAAGCGCAGGACCTGGCACCCGCCGAACTGCGCTTCTTCGCGGCGCTTGCGCCGACCGGTCCCGATGCGCTGTTCCTGGCCGGCGATATGGGTCAGCGCATCTTCCAGCATCCGTATTCCTGGGCGAGCCTGGGTGTGGACGTGCGCGGCCGGTCGCACACGCTCAAGGTCTGCTACCGGACATCACAGCAGATCCGGCGGGCAGCGGATCACCTGCTGCCTGCCGTCCTGCGCGAGGTCGATGGCATCGAGGACGAGCGGCGCGGCATCGTATCAGTATTCGATGGCCCTGCGCCGCTGGTCGAAGTTTGCGAGAACGCTGATGCGGAGAGGGTGACGGTGCGGGCGACAGTCACCGCATGGCTGGAGGACGGCGTCGCAGCGCGGGAGATCGGCATCTTCGTCCGCACTCCCGATCTGATCGGACGTGCCCGCGCGGCGCTCAACGGACTGCTCGGTGCCGACGCCATCACCACCGTGCCGATGCACCTAGCCAAGGGGCTGGAGTTCCGCGCCGTCGTGGTGATGGCCTGCGATCAGGGCGTTCTGCCCCTCGACGAGCGCGTCGCCGATGCTGCCGACGAGGCCGAGCTGGACGACATATACGAGACCGAGCGGCGCTTGCTCTATGTCGCCTGTACCCGTGCCCGCGAGCACCTGTTGCTGACGGGGGTCAGGCCGGCGTCGGAGTATCTTGAAGACTTTAGGCGCGCCTGAAGAGCACGAGGTAGGTGCGGTTTCGAAGCGCGGAGCACCTGCGTCGCATCCTATTCGGCAACGTCGGCCTTCCGCAGCGCCGACGCCTCCTCCTCGCGATTTGCAAGCACGATGTGCTGGCTTCTCGCCGGCAGCCTCTCGGGTTCCCCGGGCAGTTTCAGACGCTTCAAGACGTAGAAGAGCATGGCGTAAGAAATCTCGAGCGTGATCGACCCGTCCGCTGTGCCGTAGTCGCGAGCCACGATCGCCTTCTGATCGGCGCGGAGGTCAGCATGCGGGGCGATCCGGACCCCGAAGTGCTCCCGCCACAGATCGTCGTCGGCACCCGGCCTGCCTGCAGCGCCCGTGCTGCCAAACTCTCTTTATGAACAAGCGTTCGCATACACCATCTGAGCGCCAGAGACAGTCAGACCGCAATCCACCCAAAAACAGCCTGACCGCGTCAATCAAAGCTACTCGAAAGCACGAAGTCGATGAGCTTCGGGGCGAGAGGTAAGGCGATGTAACTCCCTTGCCCTTCTGTCGAAAATTGTTCGACCATCCATTCTCCCCGGCCCCCCGCCGGTAGGCCGGGAAGCCACCAGCGTCGCCTTTGGGGTTACTCGGCTTTGTCCGGCCCAGGCTCGCCAACCGTCTGCTTCGTGAGATCGGGTGGTCGGTGAGACATAAACTCGTGCCACAGGAACATGTCGCTATGGATCAGCTCAAGGACGGCGTTGATCGCCGCCTCGCGCGAGGGCAGCCTAAAGTTCGTCTTAATGCGCTCGATCACGTCGAGCGACGTTGGGGAAAGCGCAACGCTAGAGCGGCGATAGCCGGCTTCGTACTCGCGTTGCTTACTGCGGCGCATGGAAGCGGTGCTCTTTTTCACCGTCCCGCGCTCGTCACTGGTTCCTTGAATCATGGCTCGCTCTAACGAAAGCGTCGCGCGAGTCTAAGCCGCTTTCGTCAGGAGAGGCCGTGGCCGGGAGGCTGACTGCGCAGGAAGGAGCTTGCCAGGGTGCTGGCCGCCATCCGTGCTGTTTCTTCGACTCGCTCGGCCGTCACGTTGCTGGTCGTTGTGAAATCGGCGAGGCCGCGCGCGTAGCCGAACTCCACCATTACCTGGTCGAAGAAGGTGAGTGCCGTCGTGCAGGCGGACTGAAACCCGGGGTCGAAGTAGCTCATGTGCGACATGGCGATGTCGACCGCGAACATGGCCCGAATGGGATTGATCCCGAGCACCTCGACAAACTTGTCGATTACCGGGGGAGTGAGCGGCGTCGTGCCGGCTTTGAGCTTGTTGGTGAGGCTCAAGCTCTTCCCGAGCCGTTTCGCCATCTGGGCATTCGTGAACCGCTGCCGGCGCCATTCCTCCACGAACAGCAAACGGTAGCGGTTCATCCGCTCTTGGTTCTGCCCTTCGGTTTGCTCCAGGTCCCGCATCACATCACCCCCGGGGTACGGACAGTACTATACGGCGGTATAGCGGGGGGGCTGTCAACTCTCTTTTAACGTTTGGGTTTCACCCAATGTGGATACGATCCCAGGGAAGACGCAAAGCAAGCCGATTGTCATCGTTAGCCGGGTTGTGGCAGGCTCGCCTAGCGCTGCGCCGGCGTGGACTCGGGCCGCTTGGAAACACTCCTTCTGGGCGAGTTGCACCCGCAGTGTCACCCGTATCTCCCCCGCCTCATCGAACTCGCGTGCCTTGCAAATAATCTCGTGAGGATTGGTCGCGGACAGGAAATCCTCCAACCCTTTCATGGTGGTAGCAGAGATGGAGTCGAATCGCTCCACCGCGATCGCATGGGCACGCATGGCGTCTGCCGCCAGGCGGAAGAGGCGTGGGCCAACCCTGAAGCTGTAAATCACCTGTGACATTCTCAAGGCACTTTATGCGTCCTTCGCGGTCGGTTCCAGCGGGAGCCGGAGCCTTAACCAAAATGTCATCGTTCGGTGAATCGAGCCGGACGGCCTCAAAAATGAGCGGGTCCGTCTCCGGTCTTATAGATTAGTATAAGCAGATTACACACAGTGTAACGGGATTACACCTTCGTGTATCGTGGCTACACTAAGATGTAAGTCGGTTACACGAAAGTGTGTAATCTTTTGAGCAAGTACAAATAACGCTTGCAGCACTCTTTAGTTTTGATCTTCTTAACTGCGGCGACGCAATTCGCTTCGTCTTGTTAGGGGAAAGAGCATGCACGCACTTTCGACGGAGAAGGACCGTGTTAACGGGGTCCTTCTTGGCCTGGCAATCATCGCAGTCGTGATGATGCTGGGAGCCTCGGCCGCCTTCGCGGGCGCCGATACCACGTTCAATACCGCGCTGACCAAGTTTACCGACTTCCTCCAGGGTTCGGGCGGTAAGATCATCACCGTGATGAGCCTTGCCGGCGGCATCGTGGCGCTCGCTTCGGGCCGCTTCAGCCTGGGCCAGGTCGCGGTCCCTGTCGCGGTCGGCGTCGGCGCCGGCACCGGCGTTCCAATCGTCACCTCGACGATCACTGCAACGATCTGAGGCAAGGACTAACCGCTGGGAGGGCGGTGCTCGCTTATGGACCGATATTCCATCCCTCGCATCTCGACGATCCGGAGCTCATCGGGTTCTGGACGCTGGACGAGTTCCTCGCGATGGCGGTTCCCTTCATCTGGGGGATCCTCACACAGCACGTCGTGATCGGGTTGATGGCTGCGGGATTCGGCTGGTGGGGTTTTCGCAAACTCAAAGCTGGTAAGGCTTCATCGTGGGTTCTCCACATGGCCTATTGGCACCTGCCATCGAGTTTCACGGGTCTTAAGGCGACGCCGCCCTCTCACCTTCGCGTGATGGTGGGCTGAGATGGATTACAGTGTCGGGCTCGCGCAGTCGCAGCGGGTCATCAAGCAGCGCAATGCGCTCGGGATCGCTGCGCTGGCCCTTGCCGGGCTCGTCGTGATCCTCTTCCTGGTGGGAGCGACCCGTGACCGGGAGATCGTCCTCCAGCCGATCGCAAGGACACCCCTGACGCTCTCGTCAAGTGGGGTTTCCGAGGATTATCTTGAGCTGGTCACGCGCGACACCGCGCTGATGACCCTCAACCGCAGTCCTGAGAATCTCGACTACTGGATGAAGTCGATCCTCGCGATCGCGACGCCGCAGTCGCACGGCGCGCTGAAGCGCGACCTGATGAAGATCGTCACGGAGCAGAGCGGCTCCAGCATCAGCCAGTATTTCACAATCGCGAGCATGAAGGTCGACCCAAAGGCGCTCACGTCCGAGGTCTCCGGCACGCTCCATACCGTTGTCGGCTCCAAGGCGGTCACCGGCGAGCCGAAAACCTTTCGCTTTTATTGGGCGTACAGCGGCCTGTCCCTGCAGCTGAAAGGCTTCGGGATGGTGACCAAGGACAACGCTGACGGCGCCTCGACCGGAGGCGACGCATGACGCCCATCTTCGCTTATGGACTGATGGCGAGTGGCGCCGCGGTCGCTTCTCGTTGGTGTCACCTCTCGCGCGGCCTTGGCGCGGCCATGATGGTCGCGGGGGCCATCGCCTTATCCTCACCTGCGTGGGCCGACGAGCGCGTCCTAGCCCGCGACAACAGCGAGGTCAGCTGCACCGTCTCGAAGAGCGGCCTGACGCGCGTGAGCCTCAAGGACGACCGCTTCGCCAGCGTGTCCAAGCTCACCACCGGGGTCGAAAGCGACGACTTCACCGTCGTCAACGAGCCTACACGCGGTGATATCTATCTCTCGGTCCCCGAGGGTTTCTCGCGCCAGCGCGTGTCGTTCTTCGGCACGACCGCGAAGGGCTATGTCTACAAGTTCGCCTGCCGGTTGGGAGGAGACGACGCCCAGCAGGTGTTCGTCGAGAACAAGGACATCGTCGGGGACAACGCTCCGCAGGTAGCCCAAGCCGCGTCCCCGCAGGAGGCGTCCGCCTCGCTCGTTCAGGCGATGTACCAATCGGCGTCCCTCGATGGGTTCGACATCCTGCCGAGCCAGACGGATCCGGTGATGGTCGGGACGCTCAAGGTGCAGATGATCTCCGAGTACCGCGGCGCGGCGCTCGCCGGCCGGGTGCTGAAGATCGAGAACAAGGGCCGCCAGCCCGTAGCGCTCGGTGAGGGCACCATCGCCCCGTCGAACGCGATCGCGGTCAGCGTCGCCAATCCTCAACTCAAGCCGGGAGAGGCGACGACGGCCTACATCGTCACGCCTGCCGGCCTCGCGAACGGAGCCCGGCCATGAGCCTTGCAGACATGTTCAAACGCAAGCCGAAGCAGCTCGACGCCGAGCCCGAGGAGGGCGACGGCTCCGACATGATGGCCGGCAACGAGGCGGTCCGGAAAAAGCAGCTCCTGTATATGTCGGGGGCCGCGGCGGTCGCTCTGGTTCTCGGCTCCTGGTACATCATGGACGACGACAAGCCGACCACGGTTGCCGATGCGAACGGCAGAGAAACCAAGATCGCGACCGACGATATCGTCAACAAGAACATGAGCCAGCGCGAGTGGCAGGCCGCCTCCGAAGCGCAGATGCAGTCGATGAACAACCAGCTGAAGTCCGTCGATGGCCAGGCCGCGCAGATGCACGCTCTGCAGGAACAGGTCGCAGCGCTCCAAGGCCAGAACACGTCGATGGCGTCCGACGGCCAGCGGGTCATGGGCGCGTACCAGCAGGAGAACGATCAGCTGCGCCAGCAGCTCTCGCAAGCGCGCAGCGCGCCCGCGGCTCCTCCCGTTCCGGCGCCGATGTATGGCCCGATGGGTCCGCAAAACTTTCGCGGTCCTGTCGCGCCGATGACGCCGGGCGAGGCGGCAGCCGCGGCGGTTGCGTCCTCCCGCCAGATCAAGCTGGTGTCGTTTGAAGGTGGCCCGGCAGGCACCGCCACGCGTATCTCGGGCGGGACCACGAGTTACACCGACAGCCCGAACTACCTGCCCCCGAACTCGATCGCGACGGCCAAGGTAATTGTCGGCGTCGATGCCTCGGCCGGTGTGCAGTCTCAGTCTGATCCGCTTCCTGTGGTGCTTCGCATCACCGGCCCCGCCCGGTCCGTATACCGTGACGGAAAGCTGCTCACGACCCGCATCCAGGGCTGCCTCGTCAACGGCGCCGCTCGCGGCGATCTCAGCAGCGAGAAGGTCTACGTCAAGCTGCAACGCATGACCTGC
>NZ_CP061037.1 GCF_016743815.1 Sphingomonas aliaeris
GGCAGGATGTTGATCGCGCCGCCTGTGGCGTTGCGGCCGTACAGCGTGCCTTGCGGCCCCTTCAGCACCTCGACCCGCTCCAGGTCGTAGAACACGCCGGACGTGGACGTCGGTCGTCCCAGATAGACGCCGTCGTAGTTGAAGGCGATCGCCGGGTCGCTGTAGCCATTGACCGTGAAGTTGCCGACACCGCGCAGGAAGAAAGTGGTGTTCGCGCCGCCGTTGTTCTGCACCGCGAGCGACGGCACGATCTGGCCGAGTTGGCCCGACGTGGTGACGCCGCTGTTCGCCAGGGTGTCGCCGGTGATCACGTCGACAGGTATAGCGGCGCGCTGCAGGCTCTCCGACCGGCGCTGCGCGGTGACGATGATATCGGTCAGTCCCTGCGCCTCCACCGGATCGACTGCAGCGGTCTCGCCAGTAGTTCCGGCTGGCGGCAGGTTTCGGTCGGCCGACTGGGCCCAAGCCGGTCCAGCCAGGCCGACCAGCATCGATGTCGTCAGAAGCATGAAACGCATCATTCCCCCCTTTTTGCCCGACGTTCCTCGCCGGTTCCCTTGATTGTTCAGGCGGGCACCACCCGCTGATCGATGATGCCGAAGGCCGGCCAGTCGCCCACGCGGGCTTCCATCCTCACGCGGTCGCCGAAGCGCATGAACGGAGTCGGCGAACGGCCCGAGATCACGTCGATGGCGCGGCCCTCGGACAGGCAGGACGAGCCCACCGCCGCGTGCCGCGAGGTCGACAGGGTGCCCGATCCGACGATCGTGCCCGCGCACAGCCGCCGCGTGCGCGCAGCGTGTGCGATGAGCTCGTGGAAGCCGAAGGCCATCTCCTCCGCGCCGTCCACTGCGCCGAACCGCTTCCCGTTCAGGTCGATCGCGAGCGTCGCGGCAACGCGGCCGTCGCGCCAGGCGTCGCCGAGCACGGTCGGCGTCACGGCAAACGGCGCGACCGAGCAGGCTGGTTTGGCCTGCACCCAGCCGAAGCCGGTCTTCATCTCGACCGGCGCGATCGCGCGAAGCGACCAGTCGTTGATCTGGACGACCAGCCGGATGTGCTCGAGCGCCTGCATCGGGGTCACGCCCATCGGCACGGCATCGACGATCACGCCCAGCTCGCCCTCGAAGTCGATGCCGTCCGCTTCGCTGGGCAGCGGCACGTCGTCGAGCGCTCCCAGGAACTGGTCCGACATCCCCTGGTACATCAGCGGGCGGTCGGTCTCGATCGCGGGCAGGTCGAACGCCTGCTGCATCAATCGTCCGTGCTCCGGATAAGCGGAGCCGTCGAGCCACTGCCAAGCCCGCGGCAGGGGTGCAGCGAGCGTGCTCACATCCAGAGCGGCCTGCCCGGGCGCTTCGCCGACCTCCACCGCCTCCGCCAGCGTGCGCAGTTCGGCTTCCACCTCCGTCCAGCGGTCGAGCGCCGCTTGGAGCGTCCCAACGCGCGCGAGCGCAGCGCTCGCGCCGTCGCGGGCGACCACCAGCAGCCGTCCGTCCGGGGTGCCGTCACGTTGAGTGGCGAGCCGCATCAGTCTTCCAGGATCGCGACGGCGCGGGTCCAGCCGGCCGACCCGCCCTTCACCTTGGCCGGGAAGCAGGAGACGGTGAAGCCGAACGGCGGCAGGCTCTCTAAGTTGGCGAGCTTCTCCATGTGGCAATAGCCGATCTCGCGACCCGCCTTGTGCCCCTCCCAGACAAGTGAATAATCGCCCGTGTCCGCCACCCGCTTCGCCGTGTGGCTGAACGGCGCGTCCCAGCTCCACGCGTCGGTTCCGGTCACCCGCACGCCGCGGGTCGTAAGATACATAGTCGCCTCATAACCCATGCCGACGCCTGCGCCGAGGAAGTCGGCTTCGCCCAGGCGGGAACCGGCGCGGGTGTTGACCAACACGATGTCGAGCGGCTGGAGGCGGTGGCCGATCCGCTCGAGTTCCGCCTCCATCTCCGCACCCGTCACCACATGACCATCGGGCAGGTGCCGGAAGTCGAGCTTCACTCCCGGGCGGAAGCACCAGTCGAGCGGAACCTCGTCGATCGTCATCGCCGGCCTCCCGCCGCTTGCGAGCGCCTCGTCCTGCGTGGGATGGTAATGCCAGGGCGCGTCGAGGTGGGTGCCGTTGTGCGTGGTCAGCGTCAGTGTCTCGGACGCCGCGAAGCCTTCGCCCCCCGCCATTGCTTCCGCGGTAATGCCGGGGAAGAACATCGCCGCCTCACCCACCGTCTCGCGGTGCGTGACGCGCTCGATCGTGGGCCTCATGAAGGGCGGATCGGTGATCACGTCGGGGTCGAGGGTGATCGACAGGTCGATGAAGCGGGGCATGGCTCGTTCCCTCTCAAGCCGGCTCGATCCCGACCGGCAGCCGGTGGATCGCATGGAGCGTGTTGTTCAAACGCCGCTCGGGCGTGCCGGCAAGCGTGACGCGGCGGACGCGCCTGACGAGCGCGCGCAGGACGACTTCCGCCTCCAGGCGCGCCACCATCTGGCCGAGGCACTGATGGATGCCGAAGCCGAAGCCGACATGGCCGCTCGTCGGGCGATCGGCGACGAAGCGGTCCGGATCGTTCCACCGTCTGGGATCGCGGTTCGCTGCGGCCAGGAAAAGCAGCACCTTGGCGCCCTCGGGGATCGTCGTGCCGGCGATCTCCACGTCGCGCGTCGTGGTGCGGAAGAAGGTCTGCACCGTCGAGTCCCAGCGCAGGCTCTCGTCGAGCGCACGCTTCTCCAGCGCAGGGTTGGCGCGCACGTTCGCATATTCGTCCGGGTGGGTGGCGAGCGCCAGCACCAGATGGCCGATGCCGTTCACCGTCGTGTCGATGCCCGCGGTCAGGAAGGAGCGCACCAGCCGCTCCGCCTCAGCCTCGCTGCACTCGCCGCGGTCGGCGGCCGCGTACACGCCAGCGCCCCAGCCATCGGGGCTCAGGTTCTCGCGCTTGCACGCCTGGGCAACCCAGCCGATCGCGGGCGCGGCCTCGGCCTCGCCGCGGGCGAACACCGCGTTGCGCGGGCCGAAGGCGTTGAAGACAGACGCCGCATAGACCAGGAGCAGCTCGCGTCCGTCCTCCGGCACGCCGATCGTGTCGGGGAACACCGCCATGGGGAACGCTTCGCCGAGCTCGGTCACCGCGTCGAAGCGGCGTTTCTCGACCAGGCGATCGACCAGCGCCTCGGCAGTCTGCTCCCAGCGTGGCCGCAGCGTCTTCAGCGCGGCGAGCGAGACCACCTTGTTCATGATCCCGCGCGTGCGGTCGTGCAGCGGCGGATCGGTCTCCAGCAACAGCGACGGCGGGCGCCACGGGTCCTCGATCGCAAAGTCGGACAGGCCCACTCCGCGGCCCGAGCAGAAGGCTTCGTGGTCGCGGAGCGCTGCCGACACTTCGGCATGGCGCGCCATGCCATAGGCGCCGATCGCGTCGAGCCAGACCACCGGCCCCGCTTCCCGCAGCGCCTCGTGGTGCGCATACGGATCGGCGAGGAACGCCTCGTCGAACGGGTCGATGGCGAGGCGTGCCGCGATCACGCGGGACGTCCGCCGAGCGTCTCGGCAAACCAGTCGGCGATCAGGTCGCGACCATAAGCCATGTTGTCGGCGCCGACGTGCTCGACGCCGCCCTCGCGAGCCGTGAAGATGACCTTCTCGCGCCGCGGCGAGTTGACGAGCTGGTCGTAGAGGTCGTCGGCATAGGCTGGGCTGATCTGGCGGTCCTGTGCGCCGTGCGTGACGAGGAACGGCACGCGAATACGCTCCATATGGCCGTTGAGGTTCATGGCGTTGGACTTGGCGAGGAAATCATCCTGGTCGCTCGCTCCGAACGCCCACCGGACGTGCTCCCAATAGTGCGGCACCGGGTTCTCACCCTCGCGCGCCATGCGCTTGTCCTGCACCTCGCGCCAATTGTGATTTGCGCCCCAGACGGCGCCGCTCGCGAAACGCGACTCATAGGCGACCGCGCGAGGCGCGAAGTGGCCGCCCAAGGAGATGCCGGTCATGCCGATGCGCTTCGGGTCGGCATCGGATTGCTGCTCGAGCCAGTCGACCGCCTTGCTTGCCCAGCTCTCGCTGTGCGGATCGACAGGAAGGTTCTGCAGGCGCAGCGCCTCACCCGACCCGGGCTGGTCGACGCACAACGTGGAGACTCCGCGCCGGGCGAGCTCGTGCGGCAGGCGGCTCCACCAGAGCAGCTCCTTGCAGCTATCGAGGCCGTTGCAGAAGACGACGACGGGCCGGGCGTCCTCTCCGGGCGCGCGCGTATAGAGCGCAGGCATGGTGCCGGCGGACAGCGGCACCTCAACTCGCTCGCGGTTGAGTCGACCGAGCGTGGTGGACCGGTCGAACGCAGCGCGCGCCTTGGCGTAGGATTCGGTGCGCCCGGGGGCACCATGGCCCTGCATCCGCTCGGCGGTGAACAGGTAGAGAGCGGCGCGCTCCAGCTTGTTCGATGCGGACAGGCTGCGCCCCTTGGCCTCGTCCTCGGCGGCGAGCGCGACGAGCTTGTCGCCCATCGCCGCCCATTGCCGCATAAAGGCGGGGGTACCCGCATCCGCGCCCCCTGCCGCCGCGTCGCGGATCGGCTGGCACATGTCGACGATCTCGCCGATCTGCCCGCCCGATTCCATCGCGATCGCGACGGACAGGTTCCAGATATAGTTGGGGAAGAGCTCCAGTAGCGCCATCTTAGACGGCCGCGGCCTGGAACAGGCCCGCGTCGGGCGTGGGATGCGGCATGGTCTGCGGCCCCCGACGCCGACGCCCCATTGATCCATCGTGTTTGGCCCCGGCACGCGGACCTGCGCCTCGTGGTGCTCGAAGTCGACGCTCTCCAGCTCGGACGTATATTCGACGGCGAACCCGTTGGGCGTGACGAAATAGCTGAAGGTGTTGTTGCCGGCGGTATGACGGCCAGGCCCCCACTTGATATCGATATCCTTCTTCCGGAGCCGGTTGATGCCGCGCATCATGCAGTCGACCGAGAGCATGTCGTAGGCGACATGGTTGAGGCACGGCGGTCCGGGCAGGATCGCCAGGCGGTGATGCCATTCGTTGCAGCGCAAGAACGCCATGAAATCACCCAACCAATCGGACAGGCGGAAGCCGAGCACGTCGGTGAAGAACTGCACGGTCGCCTTGTGGTCGGGCGAGTGAAGCACGACGTGGCTGATTTTCTGGGGCACCGCCTCCCAGCGGACGACCTCACGTTTGCCCCCGCGCTCGACGTCGCTCGACACCTCGAAGGTGAGGCCATCGGGCGAGAAGAAGCGAAAGCCGTATCCGCCCCCGAAGGACTCCAAGTCCTTGGGCGCGAAGATTATCTGGCATCCCGCTGCGACCACCTTGTCGTGCAGCGAGTCCACGTCGGCACGTGTGTCCGTCGCAAAGGCGATCACGTCGATGCGGTTGCTGTCGTCCTCCCGCAGGCGCACGCAGTACAGCTCGTCGCTTCCTTCCGCGGCGAAATAGGTCAAGCCGTCCTGTTCGGCGACCTGCTTCAGGCACCACTTCTCGGCATAGAATTCGCGCTCGGCGGCGAGGTCGGCAACGCCGTAGCCGACATAGCGGATTTCGGTTACGCGGCTCATGTTCACTCTCCTCAGATCGGTTCAGCGATGCGCGCGAACATCTCGCGCGTGGCGGTGGCATTCTCGATGAGCGGACCCAGGCCGATCTGGCCCAGGCAGATCGCGCGGCTCGCCTCCACGATATACCGGCAGCGATCGAGGCGACGCTCGCGATAGCGCGTGAGTGCCGCTTCGATATCGTCGGTTCGGGCGAGTTCGTCGGCGAGCACGATCGAGTCCTCGATCGCCATGCCCGCACCTTGCCCCAGGTGCGGCGTGGTCGCGTGAATCGCGTCGCCGAGTAGCACGACCCGGCCTTTATGCCACGGACCATCGACAAACAGCCATTCCAACGGCTTGTAGACGACCTCCGCGTCATCGGTGATCTGGTGCGCCAGGCTCTGGATCAGCGGCGCCGGTACGCCTGAGAGCTTGGCCCGCATCACCGCGGCCAGCCCCTCGCGTGGGTACCAAGGGTTGCCCGGCTCCGGCGTCGTCACATACATATACATCAATGTATCGGAGAGTGGCACGAGCCCGACGCCGGTCTGTCCCTCGAACACCCGCAACGCGTCGAGTTCGGGTAACCGTGGAAAGTTGTAGCGCCACACCGCTTGACCGGTGAACTCGGGCCTCGGGGCGTCGGGAAAAAGCGTGGCGCGGGTCTGCGAGAAGAGCCCGTCTGCGCCGACGACGAGATCGTAGCGGCCATCGCTTCCGTCGCTGAAGTGCACCGATGCGCCGGCGCCATCGTCGTCCAGCGCCTCCGCAGTGACGCCAAGCCGTATCTTAGCGCCTGCGGCCCGCGTCCGCTCGCCAAGAACCTTCTGAAGCGCACGCCGCCCGATGCCGACGTTGGCGGGCCGGTCGGGCACCAGCCGCGGAGTCGGGATGCGTGCTACGATCGCGCCGGTCGGGATGCAGACCTCGACGAAGTCGAAGCCGACGCCCGCATCCAGATAATCGTCGATCAGGCCGAGCTCGGTCATTGCGCGGACGACGTTGCCCTGCTGGATGATGCCGACGCCGTAGACCGACCAATGCGGGTCGCGTTCGATCACATCGACGTCGAAACCTTTCGCGCGAAGGGCGATGGCCGCGGTCAATCCGCCGATGCCCGCTCCGACAACAAGGACGCTCTTCGGCTGACCCATTGCGACATCTCTCCCGATACAGGCTCCCGCTGATGGTCGCAGGGCTGCTCGGTGGCGGGATACAACCGCCCTGCACTGTCAAGAAGCTGATAGTTTTATTAGCTGTCGACTTGTTCCGTTTATAGCTCCGCGGGTGTTGCGACCATTGTCCTCTGCCTGATAGGCCTTATTCGCCGCGAGGACGGCTGCCGCAGCCGACGACCGAGGAGCGACGTCATGGAGGATATCGGTGTCGGGCTGGTCGGCTATGGCCTGGGCGGACGAGCCTTTCATGCGCCCTACATTCGTGTGACCGAGGGACTGACCCTCAGGGCTGTCGTGTCGCGTGATCCGGCAAAGGTGCATGCCGATCTTCCCGGAATGCCGGTCGTGCCGAACATCGCCGAATTGCTCGCTATAGACGGCATCGACCTCGTCGTCGTATCCAGTCCCGATCACCTGCATGCGGATCATGCGCTGGTCGCTCTGGAAGCCGGCAAGCACGTCCTCGTGGACAAACCCTTCGCCACGACCCTGACGGACGCTCGACGAATCCGCGCCGCCGCCGAGCAGCGCGGCAGGCTCCTCACCGTGTTCCACAATCGCCGATGGGATGGCGACTTTCTCACCCTCCACAAGCTGATGGCGGATGGCGTTCTCGGCGAGATCGTTCTGTTCGAAAGTCATTTCGACCGCTGGCGACCGATACCCGCGCGCGTCTGGAAGGAGGAACGCCAGGGCGGATCATGGCTCGACCTGGGTCCTCACCTCGTCGATCAGGCCCTGGTGCTCTTTGGCGTTCCGGACGGGGTCACGGCGGACATCGCCACCTTCCGAGCGGGAGCCACCGCACCCGACTATTTCCACGTGATCCTGCGTTACCCGACCCGCCGGGTGATCCTGCACTCCAGCAAGGTGGCGAAGGATCACGACCTGCGTTTCGTCGTCCACGGCACGAAAGGCACCTGGATCAAGCACGGGATCGATCCACAGGAGGCGGCGACCGTAGCCGGCACCCTCCCCGGAGGTGACGATTGGGGCCGGAGCTTCAAACCCGGTGTTCTCACCCTCGATGCCTCGTCCACTCCGGCGTCAGTGTTCGATCTGCCCGGAAACTATCGCCTCTTCTGGGGTCAGCTTGCTGCGGCGATCCGGGGACACGGGCCCAATCCCGTGCCGGCGGATGAAGCGCTTGCGGTGATGGAGGTGCTCGAAGCGGCGCTTGAGAGCAGCCTCGAAAGAAGGGAGATGACCTTGCCGCCGCGATCAAGCTAACCATCCGGGCGTTGACGTGGACCCAAAGACAGACGGGCAATCGACTTGTCACCGTTGTTGATGACGATCCGAAAATTTCATTTTTCAGCTAGCTGAAAGGCTGCGATTCTCCTGGCAAAAGCAAGAGGAGAGAGCATGTCGACGATCCTGGCCGCAGCGCCGAAGTTGAGGGCCGCAGGCGAGGCGCTTGCCGCCATCCTCGTCATTCCCCTGCTTTTGTCGGCCGCGTCGCTCGGGCTCGAAGCGCTCCTAGACATCGCCGTTCGCTGAATGCGACATGACGAGCCGGGCTCGGCTCGCGACCGGCATCAGTTTCCGCGATCTAGACGACGCGCTGCCCAGCCGCACTCCGCCCACTCCCTGTGAGGGAATCTGCATGACGACGATGACACAGACGATGCGCTGGTTCGGACCCAACGATCCTGTGTCGCTTGGTGACATCAGGCAGGCTGGCGCGACCGGAGTCGTCACGGCGCTGCACGAAGTCCCGAACGGCGCCGTCTGGCAGTCCGAAGCGATCGTCGCACGCAAGAAGATCATCGAAGACGCCGGCCTCGCGTGGAGCGTCGTCGAAAGCCTCCCGGTCCATGAAGGCATCAAGACGCGCTCTTCTGCCTGGGACGATCTTATCGAAGCGTACATAACCAGTCTCGAAAACCTGGCGTCGTGCGGGATCGACGTCGTCACGTACAACTTCATGCCGCTGCTGGACTGGACCCGGACCGATCTCGGCTGGGAACTCCCGGACGGCGCGCGTGCCCTCCGCTTCGAGCGGGAGGCGGTTGCCGTCTATGACATCCATATCCTGCGACGGCCTGCTGCGGAAACCGACTATGAGCCGGAGGTGATCGCCGCCGCGCACAGACGCTACCGGGAGATGTCGCAGGACGAGCGTCGGCAGCTCGAACGGACGATCATAGCCGGGCTGCCGGGTAGCGAGGAGACCTTCACATCCGCCGAGTTTCTGGAGAAGATCGGCAGGTATGCCGACGTGGACGCCGCCCGCCTGCGGGCCAACCACGTCACCTTTCTCGAAGCGATATGCCCGACGGCCGATCGGCTCGGCATTCGGCTGGTCGTGCACCCCGACGATCCGCCGTTTACCATCTTCGGGCTTCCGCGCGTCGTCAGCACAGAAGGGGATATCGCGACTCTCTTCGAAGCGGTGCCAGCCGTCTCGAACGGGCTGTGCTTCTGCACGGGTTCGTTCGGCGTCCGGGCTGACAATGACTTGCCAGGGATGGTGCGACGTTTTGGCGATCGTATCGGCTTCCTGCACCTTCGCTCAGTCCAGCGCGAACATGGCGACGCATTTCACGAGGCCGCGCACCTCGAAGGTGATGCGAACATGCCGGCGGTCGTGGCCTTGCAGCGCCGGACCGGGCGGTCCATCCCGATGCGTCCGGACCATGGACATCAGATGATAAACGATCTGCAGAAGCGAACCAATCCTGGCTACTCACTGCTCGGACGCATGCGGGGGGCTGGCTGAGCTGCGGGGGCTCGAGCGGGGGATCATGCAGGTTGCTGACGCTGGCCGGGCAATCGGTTGACCTGCTATTCAACTGATACCCCGGTCGCACCGTGGATGAGCGCTGATGCGCTGTGAGGTCCAACGTACTCCGACCCAGAAGCGGTCTGCGACCATCCGCAACAAATCAGGCAGGTCAGGCCGCGCGGCCGTCGCTTTCTTCCCGTAGATCGCCGCCACATAGAAGCCGACGGTCTTCGCACCTTCCACGATCGCCTGCTGCCGTGCCAAATCCTGCTCCTGAGTGCTGACCCGCAGGTATACCCGCGCAGCCTGGATCGGTTCACGCCTTCGCTGATCGGTCATCGTATCCCCGGCAATTCGATTAGGCCCTAACTAGCCGATCATCAGCGCTGGTTCGAAGCCCAGCGACCGCGGTCTAAACTGGCCCAGGTCACATAGCGTACTTCATTAACCCTATCCCGCCGATCTCTTCAGGTTCGGCACAACCCGGTACACGGACGACCTCGCCACGCCGAGCCGGCGCGCGATGGCGGCAGGCCCAAGCCTCTCCTCCTGGTGCAAACGCCGGACTTCAGCCGGGTCGATGGTCGCGGGACGTCCCTTGTAGACGCCCTTGGCCTTGGCGGCCGCGATCCCCTCCAGCTGACGCTCGCGGCGCAGGTTGGTCTCGAACTCGGCAAACACACCCAGCATGTCGAGGAACGCCTTGCCCGCGGCCGTGCCCGTGTCGATCGGCTGCTCCGTCGCTTTCAGTGCCACCCCTCGCCCCTTCAAGTCGTGCACGATATCCTGCAGATCCTTCATCGAGCGCGCGAGCCGGTCGATGCGGGTCACCACCAGCGTGTCACCGTCGCGCAGGAACTCGAGCAGCAGGTCGAGCTCGGCTCGCCCTTCCCGCTTGGTGCCAGTCTTCTTCTCCGACCGGATCACCTGGCAACCGGCCGCTCGCAAAGCCTAGTGCTGGATCGTAAGGTCTTGGTCGTTGGTCGACACCCGCGCATAGCCGTATCGGGCCACTCTCGTTCCTATCTGTCCCGTATGGTTCTAGAACGGCAGCTACTAACGTCCGGAAAGTCGCCGAGCAACGCTAATCGGACGCGGACAGATGTCTCGGGTGCCTGTCCTGTTTGAGCATACCCGTAAACGACACCTTGGCAGGTGATCGCGTCGCGTGGTACAGAAGGCGAGGTTTAGGTCAGATAAGCGGTTAGGTGCAGATGGACGCGCAACGGGTCAAGATCGTAGATGGAGGCAAGCTCGTCATCCCAGCATCAATGCGTCGGGAACTCGGGATCAGCACAGGCGATACGGTCCTTGTTGATGTTGATGACGGCGAATTGCGGGTACGATCCGTGCCGAGGGCCATCGAACGTGCGCGTACCATCCTCAGAAAGTATGTACCTGAGGGTGTCGGTCTGGCTGACGAGCTGATCGCGGACAGGCGTCGCGAGGCCGAGCGTGAGTAGCAAGGTCGTACTCGACGCCTCCGCCCTGCTCTGCCTCCTCAATGACGAACCCGGCGCCGATCGGGTCCTTGATGTGCTGAACCAATGCGTCGTTGGAGCGACCAACCTCGGTGAGCTCGTATCGAAACTCCGGGAACGAGGCTTGTCGCTGGACGAGGTACGCGAGGCGCTTGGAGGGCTGCATCTGGACGTTCGGCCACTATCGGCCGCCCAAGCGATGACGATCGGCGACTTACGACCGACGACGAAATCGTTGGGCCTGTCGCTCGGTGACCGAGCTTGCCTCGCCTTGGCATTGGACCTGCAGGCGGAGATGTTCACAACCGACGCTGACCTGGCGAGCGCAGATGTTGGGATAAGCATTACCAACGTGCGCGTGGCGGCAATGTAGAGGTGCGAAATTCGTGCTTTTAGGTGCGAGAAGGAAAAGCGTCCGAATTCCGTGGGCTGCAGAGGACGGAAGATGAGCGATGAACTCGAGCGCTCATCGTCTCGGAGCCGCTAGGTTGGCCGAGCCATCTCGCTTGAAGCGGAGATAATAGCCGCGCTCCGCACCGTCGAGATTGCACCGACATGCAGGCGGAGGCAGACCAGAGCGCCTGACGTCCACCATTTCAGGCGCACATCCACTATTTCGGGTCGCATCTCTACGAGGCCGACCAGTCCACTATTTCAGGAAAACCGACAGAGGCTCGGTAGGCTTTCGGAGTGAACGACATCTCATCCAGTTCTGGCGTAGAAGCCGACAATCTCGCCGCGATCATGGCCGGCGCCGTGGTCGTGCTCGATCAGGTTACGTCACTCGAGCCGTTCCTGCCGCAACTCGCGCCCGATGATCGTGAGCGGGTCGATGCCTACGTGGCGCGAGCCTCTGCGGACGCTACCTTGCGCGCTTATAAGTCCGACTGGCGGCTGTTTTGCGCCTGGTGCGCAGAGAACGGGTATCGACCGCTCCCGGCGACGCCGGCGAGCGTCGCTGCATTTCTGACGCTTCTTGCCGAACGCGGGTTCGTACCGGCCGAGCTGAGACGAACGAAGAACGGCAAGATTCTACCGCGCAAGCAGCCCGCGCCGCTCGGTCGAGCTACGATCGGGCGTCGGCTGGCCGCGATCGTCTTCGCACACCGCGCCGCTGACATGGAGCCCCCAACCAGTCAGCCTGACGCGGCGCGGCTGGAGAAGGCGATGCGAGGCATCCGTAAGGATAAGAAGGGCGAACTGCCGGGCAAGAAGCGTGCAGCGGATGGCGACGTTCTACGCGACATGCTGCGCAGCGTTCGCGGCGAGGACCTCCGATCCTATCGGGACAGGGCGTTGCTTGCGGTCGGAATGGCCGGCGCCTCCGCCGCTCGGAGTTGGTCGCGATCACGGTCAACCGGATAACGCAGGACAGTCGAGGTTTGCTGGTGCGTATCCCCTCATCGAAGACAGATCAGGAGGGCCACGGCCATTCGGTCGCAATACCCGACGGTCGGCGGCTAGAGCCTCTGCGCCACTACCGCGCTTGGCTTGAAAAGGCTGATATCACCACCGGACCAGTCTTTCTTTCGAAAGCTCACGCCCCAGGGCCGCCTTACCGACAAAGCGATGAGCTCGCAGGGCGTGGCACTCGTCGTCAAGGCAGCAGCGCTCGCCGCTGGCTATCCGCCCGAGCTATTCTCAGGACACAGCCTGCGCGCCGGGTTCCTCACCGAAGCTGGGCGACAGAATGCCAATCTATTCAAGATGAAAGAACACAGCCGACATTCGTCGCTCGAAATGGTCGCCGAATATGTACGTGATCATGAGCGCTTTCGCGAACACGCTGGCGAGGTTTTCTTATGAATAGTGTTGTATAGCAACCCAGAAGGCGACACTCGGCTGCATTGAGGTGCTTTCAAAATCAATCGTTCGTCCAGGTACGCTAAGCGCTCCTGCAAGTTCGCCTTAGACTTGCCGTTGCACCGCGCTGAGCTTGCTCGGGCGCTACTCTTAGCTCGTTTGCAAACGTTTGATTACCGCTAGGCAGGAGATCGTTGAGGCACGTCGTATACGCTCCTATGTGAGGACCTTCAACTACCTTCGCCCTACTTAGGCCTGGATCGACGAGCGTCTAAATGGTTGCTCTTCGGGCTTTGTCACGTTAAATAGGCGGATGCACGACAGATTTTGATCACTCATCCACTGGGCGATGTGCGAGGAAAAGCTGTGCACTCATTAGAAAAACAGCGATGGTCAGTTGGGAGCCCTGATTGTGGTTGCCTTGTCGATCGCGGCACGGATCGCTGAGGCTAAGTCGAGGTAGCTAAACGGCTTGGATAGCAAGGTAACACCTTCATCAAGACGAGCATTCTGAGTGATGGCTTCTCGGGCGTACCCGGAAGTGAATAAGACCGGCGTTGAAGGCCGCACAGTCTGAGCATGCTCAGCGATGTCTCGGCCGTTCATCGGGCCGGCCAAAACTACGTCGGTGAAGAGGAGATCGATCCGGGATGGACCCTCGAGCATGACGATTGCGGCAGGTCCATCCGCCACGGCTATGACGGTATAACCGAGCTCGGTCAGAACGTCACAGCTATGCGCACGAACGTCAGGATCATCCTCGACAACAAGGACGGTCTCTCCTGGTTTGGCTGGCGCCGTTTTACCGACGGCCACCGGCTCTTCCGCCGGCGCGACACCGGTGAACTTCGGCAAGTACAGCGTTACGGTCGTACCCCGATCAAGCGCGCTCTCGATCCTGAGATGCCCCCCAGACTGTTTGACGAAGCCGTAGACCATCGAGAGACCAAGACCGGTACCTTTGCCGACGTCCTTGGTCGTGAAGAATGGCTCGAACACACGGGACATTGTCGCTTCGGACATACCAGCCCCCGTGTCGCAGACCGCCAACGAGACGTAATGACCAGGAATGGCATCATCCTCAGCGTCCGCCTCCCCGATGATGCCATTGGCCGTCGAGATCGTCAGCGTACCGCCGGGAGACATCGCATCGCGAGCGTTTACCGCAAGGTTGAGAAGCGCATTTTCCAATTGATTGGCGTCCGCCTCGACCTTCCACAGCTCAGGCGCAAGCCGAACATCAACAGACACGGTCTCGCCGAGCGTTCGTCGCATAAGATCCGACATGCCATCGACCAGATGGTTCGGATCGAGCGGCTTTGGCGCCAGCGGCTGGCGACGAGCGAAGGCCAGCAGCCGCTGCGTCAGGGTCGCGGCACGCTGAGCTCCTGACATCGCATTATCTGCCGCCCGCCGAAGACGCGCATCGTCAGGCGGAAGCCTGCGCGAGAGCATCTCAAGGTTGCCAGTGACGATCTGGAGCAGATTGTTGAAGTCATGAGCGATGCCTCCGGTGAGCTGCCCGACCGCCTCCATCTTCTGGCTCTGACGCAGCGTGTCGTTGGCCTGCTGGCACTCTGCGACCGCCTCGGCGACACGTCCTTCGAGCTGACCGTTGAGCGCAGAAAGCTGCGCAGCCTTCTCGTCAAGTTCGGCGTAGAGGGCAACCACGCCGCGGTTCGTCTCTTCCAGTTCTGCGTTTAGCCGCTCACTCTCGTCCTGCTTAGCCTTGAGGTCAGCCAGCGCCTGGAGCAATTCCTGGTTCTGGGTGCGCGCCTCGGCCAGCGGATCGGACGCGCCGGACGCGGCGAGGACCTTCCCAATTTCAGCCAGCCTGGCAGTGCTGACGGACGTGACCGTCCGGGGTAGCCGCTTCCCAAGGACGACGGAGGTTCCGTGCCCCGGCTGGCTGTCGAACTCGAAGCGATCCATCAGGCGTCGAGTTCCAGAGATACCGACGCCCATGCCGTTGGTGCTCCGGAACCGCCCTTCCAGAATTGCATCCACGTCCGCAATGCCGGGACCTTTGTCCCGGATGCGGATAATCAGGCTTGGAACGTCGGCATTCTCGATGCCAAACTCGATCCGGCCACCCCCGCCATAGGTCGTTGCGTTCCGCGCGATCTCGGACACGGCCGTTGCGATCCGCGTCTGGTCCTGCGCCTCGAAGCCGAGCAGGTCGGCGATCTGACGCGCACGCTGCCGGGCGGCGACGATGTCCGCCTCTTCGATGAGCGCTACCGTCAGGATTGAGGCCGGCGTCATGCCACTTCGATCCTGCTTACGAATACTGTGACATCGTCTCGGCCACGGTTGAAATCGCGCCAGAGTACGCCAGCGATAAGCGCTGGATGGTGAGAGAAGAGGCCGGGATAGGACGCCAAGTCCCAGCTCGTCGCCAAGCCATCGGAAGCCAGGATGACGAGAGTGGTCGTCGTAACCGGATAGATGAAATCCCGCATCCGACGCGCAATGTGGCCGATGGTACCGTTATTCGAGATCATGCGCCGAACGCCGTTTTCGGCGTCAACGAGCGTCGCCGCGATGTTGCCGACGCCGGCGAAGACAATTTGGCGACTGCTCGCGTCGAAGTGCGCGATCCCAACCGCAGCCCCACGGGTTGGACGCAGCGCGCCGTGCATCGCTACGAGCATTTCGCTGGGTGATATGTTACTCGAGGCGTGGAAGGTACGCGTTGCCGCGTGTGCCGCCTGTGCAGCCAGAGGTCCGTGGCCAAGTCCATCCGCCACCATGAAAGTGGGTCCGCTGTCATCGTCCTTCCGGCACCAGGCGTCGCCGCATGCCTCCTCGCCCCGCATTGGCAGGCTGACGGCGCCGTAAGTGGGATGTTCGACTTGACGATCGCTGCCGGGCCGACCTTTTTGCAAGCGAGCCATGATCGCTGTGCCGCAACCCGGTGCCGAGTAGATGTCGGTGGCGTGGGACCCTCGAAAAACCGCACCCAGCCCGTTGCCCGCGGTACCGGTGGTGGAATGGCCGTCCCGCATCGATAAAGCGACGTCCGCCATGCCGATGCCCTTGTCGAGTGCCATGCACTCGATGCCGGCACCGGACGCATCCTCGAAGCTATCTATAAGCAGATTGCCTCCGTCGCCGTGCTTGAGGATGTTGGTCGCCAGCTCGGTTGCCACGATCGCGACCCTGCCAGCGTCGCTTTCATCAAACCCGTGGGTCTCGGCTAACGCAACCGCCGTACGACGGGCCTCCGCAACCTGAGAGACGTCTCGAACTTCGATCAGGCGCATCGTCACTTCCACCGCGCGATGGTGATGCGCGTTCCGTGGCCGACTTTCGATTCTATCTCGAACTCGTTGCACAGCCGACGCGCGCCGCTTAGCCCCAAGCCAAGGCCGCCCCCAGTGGTATAGCCGTCCGTCAACGCCCGTTCGAGGTCTGGAATACCCGGGCCAGTATCCTCGAACGTCAGCCGTACGCCTCGTCGAGGATTGCCGGTGAACGTCTCGATCCGGGCGGTACCGCCAAGGCCATAGTCCAGCGTGTTGCGCGCCAGTTCGCTCGCGGCAGTCACGATCTTCGTCTGGTCGACGAGGCCTAGCCCTGCCGCGACAGCCTGGACGCGAACAGCCTGACGAACGCGGACGACGTCGTCGGACTCCCTGATCGGCAGGACGTCATCCCTCGTCGCGCTCATCGCCGCCCCCCGGGGCGTCGTCGCCTTCGATCTCATCGTATTGGCCGCTGCCGATAAGCGCCATTCCGCGCTCGACGTTAAGGGCGGTCTTCACCCCGGTCAGGGACAGTCCAAGCTCGACGAGCGTGATGGCGACCGCGGGGCGCATACCGACCACAACGGTGTCGGCATCGAGCAGGCGCGACACGGCCGCGATATTGTCCAGCATTCGGCCCATGAACGAGTCGACGATCTCCAACCCCGAGATGTCGATCATCACGCCGCGCGCGCCGGTCGCGACGATGCGCTCGGACAAATCCTCCTCCAGCGCCTTGGCAAGCCGATCGTGGATGTCGACTTGGATGCTGACGAGCAGCGCACGGCCGAGCTTGAGAATGGGAATGCGGTCCATGTCGCTTAGCCCTTCGCGGCAGCCTTGCGGACGACGGTTCGCCCGGTGCGCTGGAATGCGAGCGCCAAGGCATCGGCAAGCGTCGCCTTCGAGACGACGTCGAGCTCGACACCCAGGTGCACCATTGTCTGCGCAATCTGCGGCCGGATGCCGGACACAATGCAATCGGCGCCCATGAGGCGTGCGGCCGCGATCGTTTTAAGTAGGTGCTGTGCGACGAGCGTATCGACAGTCGGCACGCCGGTGATGTCAATGATCGCGAGATCGGCGCTCTGGTCGACGATCGCTTGAAGTAGATTTTCCATCACGACCTGGGTGCGTGCGGAGTCGAGCGTACCGATTAGCGGCAGCGCCAGAATGCCTTCCCACAGCTTGACGACGGGTGTCGATAGCTCGGCGATCTCGTCTTGCTGGCGACGTACCACGTCCTCGCGACTGCGCTGGTAGACCTCCATGGTGTAGAGGCCGAGTTGGTCGAGGATTTGGGTCATGTCCCAGCCTAGGCTTGCGACGCGAGCGGCATCGTCCGGATAACTCGTTCGGACCTGCTCGAAGAGCGGCTCCTTCAGCGAGAAGACGAAGGTTGCAGTTTCGGTCGGGGTGAAGCCCTGGTTCGCGCGTGACCGTGACACCTCACCGAGCAAATCACGAGTCGAAGCGAATGCAGGATCGGTTGCGATCGTGGCGCCAGCGCTAAGGCCTGCCGCGAACGCTGACAGGAAGTCGCGGCACTGCTTCTCGACCTCCGCGTCTTTGATCCGCCCCGTGCCACCCGACGCCGCACCGAGAAGCTGCCGCCAATGAGCGACGATTTCCCTCTCACGCTCGCTGACAATCTTCGACAGGGCGGCAAAGCCGTCTTCCATAATCATAACCCCTTTTGACGGCATTTTTGCCGTTCTAACTATCGCCTCGCGCTTTGTCTCGCCGCTCGTGGTTGTCTTCAAGCAATACGCGCAAGCCAGCGTCAGCTAGATCGTTGCGGTTGGGCTGACTGCCAGCTCGCAATTCGCCCATTTGACGAAGGGCCTACCGTTCACAAACAGCAAAACGAATACGAAAAGCCGTCTCCCTCGATATCGAAGGCTTCGGTTTTGCAGCACTACACGTGTACCTCGAGACTGTAGAAAGGTCCGATGACAGACGTTTACGGGCTGGCTAGATAGAGTCATGTCCCTGCCTGCCGCCATCCGCCATGCCGCAATCCTCGCAAGCGCGACCGATTTCGCGATCGTCGCGACCGACCTCGACGCCCGAATCACTGACTGGAATAGCGGCGCCGAGAACATCTTGGGCTGGACAGCAGAGAACATGCTGGGTGAGCCCGTCGATCGCATTTTCACGCCGGAAGATCGTTCAGCGGGTAGGCCCGCCATCGAGATGACGCTTGCCATGTCGCAGGGCACCGCCGAGGATGAGAGGTGGCACTTGCGGGCGGACGGCTCCCGCTTCTGGGCCAGTGGTCGCATGACGCCCCTGCATGAGGGTGAACGACACATTGGCTTCCTGAAGGTTCTTCGCGACCAGACTTCGGCGCGGATCGCGTCCGACCGGGTTCTCGCCAGTGAGGAAACGTGGCGCGGTACGTTCGAGCGCCTGGTCGAAGGATTGCGCATCGGCGAGGTTGTACGGGACCAGAATGGTCGGGCGGTCGACTGGCGATATCTTGAGGTAAACCCCGCCTGGGAGCGCATGACCGGCAGCACGCGCGAGCAGGCGCAGGGACGAACGGTCAGCGAAATCATCCCGGGCATAGAGGACGAATGGATCGCCGAGTTCGCCCAGGTCGTGGACTCCGGACAACCGCTGAGCTTCCTGCGCGAGGTCGGCGTCTGGGCTCGCTGGTATGAAGGCCGGGTTTTTACCCTTGGCGGCGATCGGTTCGGCTGCCTGTTCTTCGACGTCACCGAACGCCGCAACGACGCCGCCAGACGTGATGCCCTGCTGGCGCTCGACGAGCGCATTCGCACGCTGACCGATCCGAGCGAGATCGCCTTCACCTCGGCGCAGGTTCTGGGGGAGATGCTCGGTGCAAGCCGGGCTGGCTACGGCGAGTTAGATCAAGATGCGGACAGTGTCAGGATTGACCGCGACTGGACTGCGGAGGGTAACTTCTCGCTCGCCGGAACGCACCGCTTCCGCGACTTCGGCACCTTCATTGACGACCTGAAGGAAGGTCATTTGGTTGCGATCGATGACGCGGGTAAGGACGAGCGTACGTCCGCCAACAGCGAAGCCTTGCGGCAGGTCGGCGCAGTGTCGCTACTCAATCTGCCCATCATCGAGGGCGGTAAGACGGTGGCGTTGCTCTACCTCAACGCCGCCACGCCGCGCATCTGGACGGCCAACGATATTGCAATTGTCCGCGATGTCGCAGACCGAACGCGGGTCGCGGTCGAACGACGACGTGCCGAACAAGACCTGCAGAACCTCGCTGCGACACTGGAACAGCAGGTCGAGCAGCGCACCCAGGAGCGTGACCGGGTTTGGCAGGTCAGTCGCGATATGCTGGGCGTAGCCGGTACTGATGGGGTCTGGCTCAGCGTAAATCCTGCCTGGTCGGAAACGCTCGGCTGGCCGGAGAAGGCCTTTATCGGGCAGACCTCGGAATGGCTGGAACATCCCGAGGATCGCCTGAAGACACGCGAGGAGATCGGCAGGCTCGCCACAGGCCATACCAGCATGCTTTTCGAAAACCGGTTCCGCACCAGAGACGGCGACTATCGCTGCCTGTCTTGGTCGGCAGTACCGGTCGGAGGGTTGGTCTATTGCGTTGCACGCGACATCACCGAGCAGAAGCGGCGAGAGGCGACCCTGTTCGATACGCAGGAACAGCTCCGCCAGAGTCAGAAGGTCGAGGCGGTCGGGCAGCTTACGGGCGGCGTGGCGCACGATTTCAACAACCTGCTGACGGTCATCCGCGGATCACTTGACCTGCTGCGCCGGCCCGCGTTGTCGGAGGAGAAGCGCGCCCGGTATCTGGACGCCATCTCCGACACCACCGACCGGGCAACCCGGCTGACGAGTCAGCTGTTGGCCTTCGCCCGCAGGCAGACGTTGAAGGCGGAGACGTTCGACGCCGCAGCCAGCATCGTCGGACTTGGCGGAATGCTACGGACGCTAACAAGCTCACGTATCGTAGTCGATCTGCAAACAGGTGATGTACCGATTTTTGTGCGCGTGGATCGAAGCCAGTTCGACACCGCTATCGTCAACATCGCGGTCAATGCGCGCGACGCTATGTCGGGCGAGGGAACGTTGACGATCGCCGTTGAAGAGGCGAACAGCATACCTGCAACGCGCTCTCATGCCGCTGTTCCAGGGCGGTTCGTTGCCGTCATGCTGACCGATACGGGTTCGGGTATCCCGGCCGATCAGGTCGAGCGCATTTTTGAGCCGTTCTTCACAACCAAGGGCGTCGGCCACGGCACCGGCCTTGGCCTCAGTCAGGTGTTCGGCTTCGCCAAACAGTCGAGCGGCGACGTGCTAGTGCGGAGCGAGCCCGGCACAGGCTCCACCTTCACCTTATACCTGCCGAAGGTTTTGCAAGAGGAACATCAATCTACTCACACAGAGGACGCGATAGCGCCATTCGCGCAGGGCTCCTGCATCCTGGTGGTTGAGGACAACAGCGAGGTGGGCGACTTCGCGACGCAGGCGCTAGCGGAACTCGGCTATAATACGCACCTTGCTGTCGATGCTGCGAGCGCGTTGATCGAACTTGGTCGCGATGGCGCGGATTACGACCTTGTCTTCTCGGATGTCGTCATGCCCGGAATGTCGGGGATCGAGCTGGCACGGGAAATCGGCCATCGGCTGCCTGACGTTCCGGTGGTCCTGACCAGCGGCTACAGCAGCGTGCTGGCCGAACAGGGTAATCACGACTTTGAGCTTTTGCAGAAACCCTATTCGCTGGAGGAGCTCGCGAAAGTCCTTGCGCGCGTCTCTGCACGCCGCAAAGTAACGGGTTAGGGTCTGTACTCAATCAGCTTGCAGATGAAGTTGTGTGCTGATTCAAGGCTTCTGCTTGTAGCGGAGGCTTTGGATGGCGCGTCATTTAGCGTGGTTGAGCGATGCGGAGTGGGCGAGGATCAGCCGCTGCTACCGCAGGGGCGCAGCGGAGCGCACCGGGTCGATGATCGTCGGGTGATTTCGGGGATCGTGCATATGCTCAGGAGCGGTGCACGCTGGCGCGACTGTCCGCCCGAGTACGGGCCGTATACGACGATTTATAACCGCTTTCACCGCTGGAGCCGGCAGGGCGTGTGGTTCGCGGTGTTTGAGGCATTGAGCGGGCATAGCGGCGCGTGGGGGGCGGTCGCGATCGACTCGACCAGCATCAAGGTTCACCGCTCGGCAGCGGGCGCAAAAGGGGGGCCTTCGTCCAGGGCATCGGCACATCGCGCGGCGGGCGAACCAGCAAGATCCACGGAATGACCGACGCCGCCGGGCGACCGCGCATCCTGCTGATCTCGCCCGGAAACACGTCTGACATGACGATGGCTCCGGCGCTTATGGAAGCGGCCCGCGGTCGCTTCGACGCGCTGATTGCTGACCGCGGCTACGACAGCAACGCCATCCGCGCCGCCGTCCAGACCCAAGGTGCCAAGGTCGTCATCCCTTCTACTCGCAGCCGAAAGATGACGATCCCCTACGACCGCAACGTCTATCGCACGCGCAACCTCGTCGAACGGCTCTGGTGCCGACTCAAGGACTGGCGACGCATCGCAACCCGTTACGACAAGCTCGCCGCCAACTACATGGCTGGCGTCTTCCTCGCCGCCGCCATCACCTTCTGGTGCTGATTGAGTCCAGAGCCTAGTTGGTTAGCAGGCATGATGACGGTAATTGTCTTGGCGTAGAACCATCGCGCTGCAGTCATCCAGGGAGCAGGCGTCGGTACTCCGCTTCGGCAAAACCGTACGTGTCGCCTGCTAGGCGCAAGAGGCGTTCCCGGTCGCGCACGATCACCCGGCCGCGAAGCGATCGGATCGCCTCGTCCTGCTCCAGTTTATGAAGTGCATCCGTGACGCTGCTGCGCCGTACGCCGAGCATGAGCCTGAACTCTTCATGGGTCAGGCAGATGTCGTTTTCACAAACCCGATCGTGATAGAGCAGGATCCAGCGCGCCATCCGTCGTTCGATCGAATGTGCGAGCGACGAGACGATCGTCCTGCCCATCTGGGTCATCAGCACGCCGACGAAGCGGAGCAGCACGGCACGGATCTTCGGGTGTTCAGTCAATGCTCCGTGCAATGCTGCAGCCGAGAGCCTCACCGCCACGCCGTGCTCCGCTCGCATCACCACGTCATGTGGCCATCGGCCGTCACCGAGCAGCAGCGGCCAACCGATGAACCCCTCGTTCCCGACCAGCGCGACGGCGTACCGGCGGTCGCCTTCAAGGGAATCGAGCACCGCGGCGATCCCGGTCAGCGGAAAGCAGATGCTGTTCGCCGGGTCGCCAGCGCGCGCGATCATGTCACCATTGCGAAACGGCACCACCTCCAGATGCGGCACGAGCGCGGCGCGATCAGCTTCGCTCAAGACGCGCAGCAGCGCATTATCCGTAATTGGCCGCGCTCGCAGCGAGCCTTCACCTTCCGCGTCAAAAGACCGATCGTCCATGCGTCCGCCTACAATCTCGACGCTTGCTTCTCAACCTGGGTCTACTTTCGTACCGAAACACTGGGTCCCGTTTGGTGTTGATGATTCAACACCAACAGGAGGGACCATTGCGCACAACCATTTCGATGCTGATCGCCGCATCCGCCGCGATCGCCATCTTCCCCGCAGCCGCTCAATCGCCGCGCTCGATTACGGCACCTCCTCCCCCTCCGCCGCCCGCGACGGCTACCCAACCCGCCAAGGCGGCACCCGACATGCAGGTGGTCCTCGACGCGCTCGCGTCGCTCGGGGGCAAGCCGATCGAGACGCTGACTCCTGCCGAAGCCCGGATGCAGCCGTCGGCGGCCGATGGTGCCAAGGCGGTCATGCAGAAGAAGGGTATGTCGACTGCCCCCGATCGAACGGTGACGACGCAGGACATACCTTACGGCAGCGATCCCAAGCAGTTCGCGCGCATCTACAAGCCGGCGAACGCATCCGCTAGCGGCAAGCCGATGCCCTTAGTCGTCTACTATCATGGCGGCGGCTGGGTGATCGCCGACGTCGATACCTATGACGCTGCTCCCCGTGCAATGGCGAAGGCGCTGAACGCCATCGTCGTATCGGTCGAGTACCGTCACGCTCCCGAGTTCAAGTTCCCGGCGCAGCACGACGACGCTGCAGCAGCCTATCGCTGGACGCTCCAGAACGCGGCGAGCTGGGGTGGCGACCCGGCGAAGATCGCCATCGTAGGCGAGAGCGCAGGCGGCAACCTTGCGGTTGCGAGTGCGATTTACGCACGAGACAACGGCCTGACCGCACCGCGCTACATCGTCTCAGTCTACCCGATCGCCAACAGCAGCATGACGCTGCCCTCGCGCCGGGACTCGGCCAATGCCAAGCCTCTGAACGGCGCGATGCTGCCGTGGTTCGGCTACTACTATCAGACCAGCAAGGCGGACGCGCAGGACCCGCGCCTGAACCTGGTCGCGGCGAACCTGCGCGGTCTGCCGCCGACGACGATCATCAACGCCCAGATCGATCCGCTGCGTTCGGATGGCGAAACGCTGGCGACGGCGATGAGGGCCGCCGGTGACAAGGTCGAGCAGAAGACCTTCCCAGGCGTGACGCACGAGTTCTTCGGAATGGCCAAGGTCGTCAGCGGCGCCAAGCAAGCCAATGATCTCGCTGTCGCGAGACTCAAGGCGGCATTCGCGCGCTGACCGATCCGGAGGGCGGCACACGCCGCCCTTCACCTTACCTCCAACCCGAGCTCTCCCATGACAAACGAACCCATTCGCTTCTCTCCCGACGTTGAGCAGAAGCAGTCCGACGAAGCCGAGACGATCCAGCAGCTCAACGACGCATTTGATGTCATTCTGGAGCGCACCGCCGAGGATTATGGTCGTGCAGTACGCTCTGTGCATGCGAAGGCGCACGGCGTCCTGAAAGGTGAACTGAAGATCGACGATGGTCTGCCGCCGGAACTCGCGCAGGGACTGTTCGCTACATCCGGGACGCATCAGGCGCTCGTTCGTATCTCGACCAACGCGGGCGACATCCTACCCGATGCGATCAGCCTGCCCCGCGGACTTGCGATCAAGGTCCTTGACGTAGTCGGCGAACGCCTGCCGGGTGCGGACGGAACCGCGCAGGACTTCGTCACCAACAACGGCAAGGTGTTCGTCGCAAAGGACGCGAAGACCTTCCTTGGCAACGTCAAGATGCTCGCGAAGACGACCGATCGGCTGGAAGGCACCAAGGAGGTGCTGTCCGCGGCGTTGCGCGGCGTGCATAATGCGCTCGAGGCGGTGGGCGCGTCGAGCCCCAAGGTCGATACACTCGGCGGCACGCCCAATGTCGATCCAATCGGCGAGACCTATAATTCGGTGACGCCGTATCGATGGGGCGACTATATCGCCAAGTACCGTCTGGTGCCGGTCGCACCCGACCAGGTCGCGCTCACCGGCCGCATCGTCGAAGCGGCGGATCGTCCTGACGCGATCCGCGAGGACGTGCGGGTTGAGATGGAGCGTCTGGACGCCGAGTGGGAGTTCCAGGTCCAGCTCTGCCGCGACTTGGACAAGCAGCCGATCGAGGACCCCACCGTCGAGTGGGATCAGGCGATTTCGCCGTTCCAGCGCGTCGCCGTGCTGCGGGTGCCGGCGCAGGACAGCTGGAATCCAGCACAGGTGCGCGAGATCGACGAGGAGACCCGGTTCAGCATCTGGACCGGCCTCGCCGCGCACCAGCCGCTGGGCAACATCAACCGGGCACGCAACGAGACCTATCGTCACTCCGCCGACTTCCGCGCGCGCGTGAACGGCTGCCCTTACCACGAACCCTCGGCCGCCCAGGCCTGAAGCTCCCTGCATAAGGAACTAGTATGACCAAGGCTCTCGGTTACGCAGCCAAGCATTCCTTCAGCCGCTTGAAGCCGCTCGAGTTCGACCGGCCAGCGCCCAAGGCCAACGAGGTTCAGCTCGACGTGCTCTACTGCGGCGTCTGCCACTCGGACATCCACCAGGTCGAGAATGACTGGGGCAACACCGTCTACCCGTGCATGCCCGGCCACGAGATCGTGGGGCGGGTATCCGCCGCAGGCGGATCGGTGACGAGGCACAAGGTCGGCGACCTGGTCGGCGTCGGTTGCATGATCGACAGCTGCAGGAGTTGCGAGCCTTGCCGTGAGGGCGACGAGCATCACTGCGAGGGCCACAACAGCTGGCTCGCTACCTACAACGGTCCGATGAAACCCGCCGCGCAGACCGACGACGGGGTCAACACCTACGCCGAGGACAATACATTTGGCGGCTACTCGAACGTGATCGTCGTGCCGGAGGATTTTGTCCTCCGGGTGCCTGAGAGCATTCCGGTCGAGGCGGCCGCACCGATCCTGTGTGCGGGTGTCACCACCTTCTCGCCGATGCGCCACTGGGGCGTAAAGGCGGGCGACAAGGTCGGCATCGTGGGCCTCGGCGGTCTTGGCCACATGGCGGTGAAGCTCGCCAAGGCGATGGGTGCCGAAGTGACGGTGTTCACCACCGACAAGGACAAGATTGAAGCCGCCAAGGCGCTCGGCGCGACGCAGGTCGTCGTGGAGGGCGACAAGCAGGCCTACAAGGACCTCGAGCTCACCTTCGACTTCATTCTCTCGACGGTGCCCGAGAAGCACGAGGTCGACCCGTTCATCACGCTCCTGAAGCGCAACGCGACCTTCTGCGCGGTGGGCGCGCTCAACGAGCAGCCCAAGTACAACAACCAGGAACTGATCATGCACCGCCGCACGCTGGCGGGATCGCTGATTGGCTCGATCAAGGAGACGCAGGACGTGCTCGACTTCTGCGCCGAGCACAATGTGGCGCCCGACGTGCAGGTGATCCCCATCCAGGACGTCAACGACGCCTACAAGAAGGTGAAGAACGAGGACGTCCGCTTCCGCTACGTCATCGACATGGCCTCGCTGAAACGCGAGATGGACGAGGTGGCCTGATGCGCGCGCCTCCGTTCCCGCCGGCGGAGATGCCGGACGACCTGCGCGCGTTCAACGACGAGATGGCCGGATACATCTCGGAGCATCTGAAGGGGTTCGTGTCGAAGCGGCGGGACGGAGCGCTAGTCGGGCCGTTCGCCCCCATGCTGCGCTTCCCCGCGTTCGGCCGCGCAGCCTGGACCTACACCAAGGCGCTGATCGACAATTCCAAGCTGCCGAAGCCCGCGCACGAAGTGGCGATCCTGGTGACGGGCGCTGCGTTCAACTCGCGCTACGAACTGTATGCGCACGAGCGGGTCGGTGAGGCCGCCGGACTGTCGCCGGAGAAGGTAGCGGCGATCGCTGCCGGCCAGCGCCCTGCCGACCTGACCGAGGAGGAAGCCGCCGCCTACGATGTCGCGGCGGTGCTCGCCGGCCGGCGGCAACTTCCCGCCTCCACCTATGATCGCGCCGTACGGGCGTTCGGCGAGGAGCAGACCGCCGAGCTGATCTATCTGGTCGGCGGTTACTGCCTCGTCTCGCTGCTGCTCAATGCCTACGACATGTCGGTGCCCGGTCGCGAGGAAGGCCTGCCCGACGATCCCCAGGAAGAAACGGCGGGAGGGCGGCCATGAACGGCAAGCGAACGGCGGGTGCGGTCGCGGGTGCGCTAGTGGCGGGGCTCGGCCTCACCGCGATGATGATGGCGCAGGAGAAGAAGACGCGGAAGGCGTCCGAACTCACCGACCTCGGCCGAGCTTCCGCGCATCAGCTGGGTGTACATCATGTGCCCGCCGGCGAGCGCCCGCCAGATGCGCAGGAGCAGGCGGTGGTGCAGGGCGGGCACCTGCTGCTGTCGGCACTGGCTGGCGTCGCCTATGCTGCGGCGACAGACGAGGACACCGGTGTCGTGCCGAGCGGCGTCGCCTTCGGACTTGCCTTCTACGGCTTGGCGCACTGGCTCACCGGCCCGCTTCTAGGCGTCAAGCAGCCAGAATGGCGCTCGGGCGGCAAGACGATCGGTATGCATACCGCAATCCACATCGCCTTCGGCCTTGCCACTGCGGCAGGCGCCAAGCTGGCATCAAGGACATCGGCATGAGCGACCTGTCCACCCCCGCCCGGATCGCGCGTGGGGCCGTCGCCGGCTTGATCGCCGGTGCCGTCGCCTCGTTCGCGATGGATCGATTCCAGGCAGCCGCGTCGTCGCTGCTCCCGCCCGACGGTGGCGAGGATGAACCCGCGACGGAGAAGGCGGCGGACGCCATCGCCACGGCCACGATCGGGCACGAGGTGCCGGAGGCCGCCAAGCCGCTCGCCGGACAAAGCATCCACTACGCACTCGGGATCGGGCTCGGCCTTGCCTACGGCATCGCCGCCGAGTTCCGACCAGCCGTGACCGCCGGCTACGGAACCGGCTTCGGGCTGGGCACCGCGACGTTGCTTGACGAAACGGCTGTTCCGGCAGTCGGGCTCGGTGATGCGCCGTGGAAGGCGCCGCTCTCGACCACGCTCTACGCCTACGCGTCCCACCTCGTCTTCGGCGGAACGACCGAGATCGTACGCCGGCAGGTCGCCGGCACCCTAACCCCATCATTGGAGACCGGCTCATGAAGCTCGACGGAAAGAAGATCGCGATCCTGATCGCGCCTCGCGGCACGGAAGAGCCCGAGTTCGCCAAGCCCAAGGCGGCGGTGGAAGAGGCCGGCGGAACGGTGACCGTCATCAGCCTCGGCACCGACGACGCGCAGTCGGTCAACAACGACCTCGATCCGGGCGCAACCTTCCAGGTCGACAAGGCGATCGGTGACGTCTCGGCGGCCGACTTCGACGCGCTCGTCATCCCCGGCGGCTCCGTCGGGGCAGACAAGCTGCGCGGATCCAAGGATGTTGTCGGGTTCGTCCGCGACTTCTTTACTGCGGGCAAGCCGGTCGCGGCGATCTGCCACGCACCGTGGGTGCTGATTGAGGCCGACGAGGTCGAGGGCCGCAAGCTCACTTCCTTCCCGACGCTGCAGACGGACATCCGCAATGCGGGTGGCACCTGGGTCGACGAGGAAGTCGTGGTCGACCAGGGTCTCGTCACCAGCCGGAACCCCGACGATCTTCCTGCCTTCTGTGCCAAGCTGGTCGAGGAGTTCTGCGAGGGCAAGCATGCCGGACAGGCGGCGAGCGCGTGACAGACCTCAAGCCGTTCGCCTGCACCATCCGCGTCTTCGATCCTGCCAGCGGCGAGACGGTCGCGACGTATATGCTGCCGGTCGACAGCCCCGACGAGGAACATGCCGCCGCGTCGACGCTCGCGAACGCGGCGTCGTTCACGCCCAAGACGGACGGCGATGTCGTTCGATCGGTGGCGTTCTGCTGCACGGCGGTCGAGCCGCGTCGCTGATCCCGATCTGATTATCGCCAGGAGCAATCCATGAAAGCCGTCGTCTTCCACGCCATCGGTGACATCCGCATCGACGATGTGCCCGAACCCGTCATCGAACAGCCGAAGGACGCCATCGTGCGTCTGACCGCGTCGGCGATCTGCGGTACCGACCTCCACTTCGTTCGCGGCACTTTCAGCGGCATGAAGAAGGGGCAGATCCTGGGGCACGAGGGCGTCGGCGTGGTCGAGGCGGTCGGATCCGAGGTGCGCGACATCAAGGTCGGGCAGCGGGTCATCATCCCGTCCACCATCGGCTGCGGCGAATGCCAGTTCTGCAAGAAGGGCTTTTTCGCCCAGTGCGACGTCGCCAATCCGCTCGGCAAGCGTGCGGGCACCGCCTTTTACGGCGGACCGGAAGGGGGCGGTGGCTACAAGGGCCTGCAGGCTGAGAAGGCCCGTTGCGCCTGGGCCGATGTCAACCTCGTACCGATCCTGGACGTGATCAGCGACGATCAGGCGATCCTGATGAGCGACATTCTACCGACCGCATGGTTCGGTGCGGACCTCGCGGAAATCGAGGACGGTGACCATGTTCTCGTCTTCGGCTGCGGCCCCGTGGGCCTGCTTACGATCGCGTCCGCCAAGCTAATGGGCGGACGCGTGATCGCGGTCGACCGGCTGTCCGATCGCCTCGCCAAGGCACGCGCACTGGGTGCCGAGACGATCAACTTTGATGAGGTAGACGTCCCCGACGCCGTGCTGAAGCTGACGAACGCCGACGGCGCGAGGCGGGTGATCGATGCCGTCGGGGTCGATGCGCAACACGCTCATGCCGGACCGAGCGAGCCGGGTCTGCTCGGCAAGGCCAAGGAATTGGTCGAGCAATATGCGATCGAGCCGGCCGCGCGGAAGTTCGCGTCCGTATTTCAGGCCGGCGACAATCCCAGCCAAGTGCTCGACTGGGCGGTGGAGTGCGTCGCCAAGGCGGGCACGATCGCGATCATCGGCGTATATCCGCCGACCGACCGCGTGTTCCCGATTGGCATGGCGATGAACAAGAACGTCACGCTCAGGATGGGGAACGCCAACCATCGGCGTTACTACGACGTGCTCCTCGACCACGTCGCGAGCGGTCGGCTCGATCCCGTCGCGATCCTGAGCCAGACCGAGCCGATGACCGGCGCGATCGACGCCTACAAGGCGTTCGACGAGCGCCAGCCCGGCTGGCTGAAGGTCGAGCTCGAACCTACCAGCTGACCGGCATTGTCCATTACATACCGCTTGCCCCCCGGAGACCAAGCATGACCTATCTGCGCTACAGCGACGACATCGAGACCCCTGAGGAGAACGAGCAGGAGTCGATCGACGGCATCATCAAGGGTATGACCCAGGAGAGCCGGACCGTCGAAAAACGCGAAGGCCATGCGGTCCGCGCCAGCCATGCCAAGAGCACCGCCTGTGTCATCGGCGAGTTGACGGTCGCCGATGACCTGCCGCGCGAACTGGCTCAGGGGCTGTTCGCGCAGGCCGGCACCTTCCAGGTCGCCGTCCGCTTCGCGCAGGGTCCCGGCGAGAACCTTGGCGACCGCGTGTCCACTCATCGCGGCATGGCGATCAAGGTGTTCGGGGTCGAGGGCGAGAAGCTGCCCGGCCACGATGCGCCGACGCAGGACTTCGTCTTTGCCAGTGGCCCGACCTTCCCGGGAGGCACCCCGGCGGGCTTCCTAAGCCAGGCCAAGAAGATCGGCCTGACGACGCCGATGCCCGAAGGCGTGAAGAGCGCCGCTTCCTCGATCGCGCGCAACATCAACAAGGTGCTCAACGCAGTCGCTGGCGGTCCCAGCCCGACGCTCGACTTTTACGGCCATCCCTACAGTTACCCGCTCGATGACTATTATTTCAGCCAATGCCCGGTCCGCTACGGCGACTATGTCGCAAAGCTGGGGGCCTTCCCGGTCGCGCCAGAACAGCTCGCGCTCGACGATTGGCAGCTCAATCCGCACGAGGACGAGGACGGCTTCCGGCACGCTGCGATCGCCTATTTCGACGAGCATGACGCGGTCTTTGAACTGCGTGCCCAACTTTGGGCTAATGCCGAGACACAGCCGATTGAGGACACTTCCGTAGAGTGGCCAGCGCAGGACAGCGAGTATCGCACCGTCGCTACCATCCGCCTGCCGCGGCAAGCGGCCTATGGCGCGGAGCGGGTGCGCTACTTCGACGAGGTGATGACCTTCCGGCCAGCACACAGCCTCGCCGCGCACCGTCCGCTCGGCGGCGTGATGCGTGCCCGTCTGCAGGTATATCGGGCGCTGAGCGCGTTTCGCCATCGTGAAAACGGCATCGACGAGCAGAATACGGCTATAATCGATCAGATACCCGCGTAATTGCCTTTCAGAGCGGAATAGCCGCGCTTGGCGAAAACGAACGAACAATTGAGGACCATGATTTCCGACGCTTTCCGTGACCCTTCCTCGCTACCAGCCGAGCTCCGCTTCCTTGCTGGCGGGGGCGAAGCGACGCGCCTGATCGTGGAGCGTGATTGGTCTTCCCACCCGCTAGGACAGCCGGCAACCTGGCCGGACATCCTAAAATCAAATCTGAGCACCATTCTGAACTCGCCTGAGTCCATGATCCTGGCGTGGGGCACCAACGAGCTCACCTTTTTTTCAACGAGACGTACTTCCCACTGCTTGGACCCCGCCTGTCTTGGGCGATGGGTGCCCCGTTCCATGTCGTCTGGGCGGACGCCTGGGCGCAGGCGAAGCCGATCATCGACGACGCCTTCGCTGGTCGCAGCCAGCGCTTCACCGACCTGCCCTGGACGCTCGACACGGACCGAGGTCAGGCGGACACCTGGTTCACTTTCTCCTATTCGCGCGTTCTGGACGCGCGCGGAGAGGTTGCGGGGCTGTTCATCCTGACGAACGAGACGACCGAGCGCGTTCTGGCGGATGCGGCTCTGCGGGGCAGCGAGGAACGCCTGCGCCTGGTCGTCGAAGGCGCGCGCGACCACGTCATCTTCACGACCGATGCCGGCGGCGTCATCAACACCTGGTCCGCCGGTGCCGAGGCGGTCCTGGGGTGGACCGCGGAAGACGCCATCGGCCAGCCCGCCTCGATGATCTTCACCGACGAGGACCGTGCCGATCGTGCGGACATCCGCGAGATCGCCAATGCGGCGCGACAA
The DNA here is from genome assembly GCF_016743815.1 of Sphingomonas aliaeris. Taxonomy (NCBI): domain Bacteria; kingdom Pseudomonadati; phylum Pseudomonadota; class Alphaproteobacteria; order Sphingomonadales; family Sphingomonadaceae; genus Sphingomonas; species Sphingomonas aliaeris. The sequence continues at coordinate 31,451 of NZ_CP061037.1, forward strand.
GGGTGCGCCGACGACGAGCGCTGGCATCTGAGAAAGGACGGGACGCGTGTATTCCTGAACGGGTCGGTCCACCCCCTTCCCATCGACGCGCAGGGACAGGAACGCGGTTTCATCAAGATCGCCCGTAACGAAACCGCCCGCTGGCAGGCGCAGAAGGATCTCGAGCGCCTGAACGCCAACCTCGAACAGCAGGTGACTGAACGGACCGCGGACCGTAATCGCCTATGGCAACTCAGTTCCGATCTCATGCTCATCGCCGGCTTCGACGGCAGTATCCAAGCGGTGAACCCGGCCTGGACGCGGATACTGGGATGGTCGGAAAGCGAGCTTGTCGGTCGCCCCCTCTTCTCCTTGATCCATCCGGACGACCTTCACCACACTGTCTCTGGTGCAGCTGGCATCGCGTCCGGCGTGGCCTACGCGCGGTTCGAGAACCGTTATCGACACAAGGACGGCAGCTACCGAGACATCGTCTGGAACGCGGGCCCTGGCGACGGCCAGATCATCGCGGTCGGACGCGACGCGACCGAGGAGAAGGCTGCCGCTGAGGCGCTCGTCGCGACCGAAGCGCAGCTGCGCCAGGCGCAGAAGATGGAAGCCGTGGGCCAATTGACCGGTGGGCTTGCGCACGACTTCAACAATCTCCTCACCGGCGTGATGGGCAACCTCGAACTGCTCCAGATGCGGCTCACCCGCGGCAAGCTCGACGACGCCGAGCGCTTCATTGTCGCGGCACAGGGGGCTGGCCGGCGCGCCGCCGCATTGACGCAGCGCCTTCTCGCTTTCTCCAGGCGGCAGACCCTCGATCCTCGCCCGACGGATGTAAACAGGCTGATCCTCGGCATGGAGGATCTTCTCCGTCGCACGGTCGGTCCGCTGACCGACGTGGAGACGGTGGGCGCCGCGGGACTTTGGCCTGCAATGATCGACGGGACGCAGCTGGAAAGCGCGATCCTCAATTTGTGCATCAACGCGCGAGACGCGATGCCGAATGGCGGACGGATCACGATCGAGACGGCAAACAAGTGGCTGGACCAGCGGGCGGCGCGCGAGCGCGATCTGCCGCCGGGACAGTATCTCTCCATCTGCGTGTCGGACACAGGGACCGGCATGAGCGCGGAGACGATCGACCGGGCGTTCGAACCGTTCTACACGACCAAGGCGATCGGGCAGGGCACAGGTCTTGGCCTTTCGATGATCTACGGCTTCGCTCGCCAGTCGCATGGGCAGGTACGAATCTATTCCGAGATCGATCAAGGCACGACGATCTGCATCTATCTGCCCCGTTACGCGGGCGATGCCCTGTTGCTGGAAGAAGAGGAGGCGATTGCCAGCGCCGCCGCCGCTGCGGGCGAGACGATCCTCGTGGTCGATGACGAAGCCACTATCCGCCACCTCATCGACGAAGTGCTCGACGAGCAGGGCTACACCGTGATCGGTGCGGCGGACGGCGCTGCCGGGCTCAAGGTGCTGCAGTCGGGGGCGAAGATCGAGTTGCTGATCACCGACGTTGGCCTTCCCAATGGGATGAACGGCCGGCAGGTCGCGGATGCGGCACGCGCTTTGCGACCCGGGCTCAAGGTCCTCTTCATCACCGGCTATGCAGAGAACGCAGCGGTTGGTAATGGCCATCTCGAGCCGGGCATGGAATTGCTGACCAAGCCGTTTACGATCCAGGCGCTGACGTCGAAGGTCTCGGATATGATGCGTAGTGGAACGGCTGGGTAGGCCCGCTCGCGAAACATGCAGGATGCCGATCCAGCGACGTTCGGAAGGCGTTGCTCGCAGGTCGAACGGCGTCGGAACGCAGGCTTTGGTCGCAGACAAGGGGTTGGCCATAGCTGCGGATGGCCGGAGGTTCGGCCGCCGCCTTTAGCGGGTCGCATTCACGTAGCGGACGATCAAAGCTCGTCCGTCCGGGCTATGGTCCTGACCCTCTATGCGATCGGCCACCCGCCTCCCCGGCTTGACGAAGATATTGGCATCGCAGCGGCTTTCCGCCGGGCTATAGCCATTCTGATACGCCAGCGTCGCTCCCCCGCGCTGAGTTGGCCGCGCCGCAACCGCGACGATCCGGATCGTGCCATGCGCGCCAAGCAGCGCGGCGTAGGAGGGCACATCGACGGACAAGGTCCGGATCACGAGCGGGCGGCGGTCGATCGTAAGCCGGGATTGCGCGAGCACGCGGCCGGCGAATGCATGTGCCTCGGCGGGGCTGATCTGCTTATCGCCATTGCGGTCGAGCGCGCGGATAAGCCGGCCGGCGACCTGCGGTCCAGCGGTCAACTCCAGCTCTAACCCGACCTTACCCGGCGATAAGGTCAGATAGGCGTTCTGCACGACCTCGTGCACCGGGTGGGCAGAGACCGCACCAGTCACCATTGCCGCTGTCAGCGCCAGCGTCGTTCGGAGCGCCTTCAACGTAGCTTCGTCCATGCCGAGCCATATTCATTTGTCGGATCGCGGAACATGTTGTGCGCGTGATTGGTGGCGTCGCCGTCCATGTCCTGCGGCGAGAATTCGATCAGCACGCGCGGACCTGTGATGCGGTAGTAGGCAGCACCGAGCGGCGATGTCGCTCCCCACCAACCGAAATAGGTCTGGTCCAGCGTCGCGCGTATTGCAGCCACCTGCGGAGCCAGATCGTCCGCGTTGAGGAAGTCGAGCCGCGCTTCGATCAGCCGAAGGAATTGCTGCTTCTGCACCGGGGTCATCGCACTGCCCGGCAGGCCTTCGGGCTGGAGTACCTGGCCATCATGACCAGGACCAAGCACGAGATCGATTTTCTGCGTTGAGCGGACTGCCAATTTTCTCTGACCGGGCGTCAATGCCCGCATCAGCGCCTGCGCCTGGAGGACCTCGTTCTCGACAATGTAGATGCGCCTGCCGTTGCGGATGAACTTCAGCGGTTCGCCGCCGGTGAGGCTAGGCGACAACGTGACGTGCGGCCCCGCCACGGTAGCGTTGATCGCCAGGTGATGTCCTCCGAACTGGAGCGTCCAGACACGGTCGAGCGACGGCATGCCAACCATGCTGACGAAGTAGCGATCTGCTCCGAACATCGCGGGCTCTTTGCGAGCAAGGATGTCGTCGGCTTGCATCTGCTCGATGACCATCTCCATGCCTTGCGGACTCAGCACCGCCCGCAGCAGCGCAGTCAGGCGGCCGCGCTGGAGCGCCGTCAACTTGCCCCAGGGCACGCCCGCACGTGGCACGAAGCCAGTTGGAAAGTTGGACCATTTCACCCGCTGCGCCCCATCTGAAAACGGAAACAGCACGGCCTTTCGCTGCGACGCATCGAGGCTGCTCAGAAATTCCTGCGCTGCCGTGACGATGCGGCGCGATTGATCGTCAGGCGCTTCCGAGTGGATCAACGATCCCGGCGCGCCGTCACCGACGGGTGTGGAAACGGGCGGACCGCCTCTGCCGCAGGCAGAAAGCATGGCAAATGCGGTAATAAAGGGAAAGAACTGACGACGCTTCATCATCAGACTTTTCCTGACGGATGCGCTGACCGCAAGCCGTGTTATCAGAACCGGTCCAATCATTTAGCGCAACTCGCAGATATGCGGACGCCGTCTCGCGGCTGGTCGGACCCAGAAGCGGTCATTCGACACTGGCAGACCGCCTCCCGCTTTCTGCCGTTCGTTTACCTCGGATAGCGGGCCAGTCACGCCGATCCTAGGTGGCTGGGTGTCGCTTCTGTAGGGAAACTGAGCGTTCAATCTTCAACGTGATCAACCGCGATCAGCGTTGCACTTAGCAACGCGATCAGCCTCTGGTTCTCACCCGATAGTGCGTAAACCTTCGATTGCGCGACGGTCAGTGTCCGGCCCGCTTTAATGACCTCGCCGGTGGCAACCAGTCTGTCGCCAACGGCGGGTGCAAGCAGATTGATCTTAAACTCGGTCGTCAGAACGGTGCGCCCCTCGGGCATCAGCGTCTGAGCGGCGTATCCAGCGGCGGTGTCCGCGATCGCGCTCACAGCGCCAGCATGGACGTAACCGTGCTGCTGCCTGTTCGAGGGACCGGGCCGGAGTTCGATGGTGACGCTGCCCGGCCGCACGTCGGTCAACGTGGCGCCGATTGCGCGGAGCATGCCCTGCTTATCGAAGCTCGTGCGCACCCGTTCGGCTGAGGTCGTCTGCAACGTCATGCAGGTAGACTGACAGCAAGAGTGAATGTCTGCAAATGGGCGAGAGCAGCCACCCTACCCGCCTGCCACGACGACCCAGTTCCGGCCATCCGCGGCTGACTTACGCCTCCCCCATTCAGCCCTTCGTTCATCTCAGCGGCCGTAGCCGATTAATAGAGCAAGGTGCCTTTCGGCGCACCGCCGCCCTCCCCAAGTGCGATGATGAATTGAGGACGTCATCAGCTTCTGGATTACCCTTGAAGAGAAGGTCATCCCCCGACTTCGTGAGAATGAAGGCGAGGAGAAAGCCGATCACCGCGATCATCCCACTGTAGTCGTGCGTCGCTTCCGTCGCCTCGGGGATCATCGTGTCGACCAGCATGGCAAGGGATCGCGCCCGCCGCGACCGCAGTCACGGCGGCGATCACCTCCGGACCGGCGCTCGCCAGCGCGACATTGCCTAGCATTGCAGCAAGCCCGGAGGCGAGCGCGATGGCGGTCCAAACGCCGAACACGTACCGAGCGCTGCGTCCAGCTTTCTTCATGCCCGCCGCGCTGGAGAGGCCTTCGGGCACGTTCGAGACGAAGATGGCAGCAACGGTCACGGTGCTGACGCCGCTGCCGCCGAGCAGGCTGACGCCGATCACCACCGACTCGGGTATCCCGTCCAGCAGCGCACCGACAGCGATCGCAAGGCCGCCACCGCTATCCGCATCAGGCTGGCTCTCATTGTCGTTCGAGCCGGAACGCTTGCGATGGCGCGCGCCGCGCCGCGAGATAACGATGTTCGCTAATGTATAGACCAGCGCCCCACCGACGAACCCGGCAGCGGTGGAGTCGAAGCCGCCTTGCCGGAACGCCTCGTCCATGAGGTCGAACGCCACCGCAGAGATGAGCACGCCCGATCCGATCGCCATCACTCCGGCAATCAGTCGCTGCGGCAATCGAACGAACCATGCGATGAGCGCGCCCAGGATGAGGGCCGAGCCGCCGACGAAGCCCCAAAGGCCGGCCTCAATCATGCCGATCTCATCATTTCGTTAGCTTAACCTCGCGTGCGCGGAACCGGCAGCAGCTTAGGTGCCCCCGAACTTGGCCGGAGACACCCTTTTGCATCACTTCTCGTCGTGGCCAGTGCCCGGCTCAGTCAGCTTGGGGTCCTTGCCGTCCCCGATCCGGCCCTCGTTGCGCAGGTCGCGGCCTTCCTGCGCCTTCTGCTTCGCCTCGAGCGAATTGCCATGCTCGTTCAGCTCTTCCTTGACGAACCCTGCGGCTTCCTTGGCTTTGCCCTCGATGCTCATGCTTTCGCTCCTGATCGCGGCACCCGTGTTGGTGTCGCAGACTAAGCGCGTCGGAACTGCGATGGTTTCCTACGTGCATCAGAGATGAGGCCGGCAACTATATTGGGCTGCTCATAAGTCAGAAGATGTGCGGCGTGCGGTACGAACACGACCCGTGGTGCGCCATAGTGCAGGACGTTGAGCCACCGCTGGTTTGGCGACGATGGCTGGCTGGAGACGCTCAACATCAACCTGATGGGCGCCGTTCGCATGTACCGCGCGGCGATCTCGGGGATGCGGGCGCGGCAGTGGAGTCGGATCGTGCTGTTCTCTTCCGAAGACGCGGTCCAGTTCTTTGTCGACGAGCTGCCCTATTGCGCCTCCAAAGCCGGCATTCAGTACCTGACCAAGGGCCTGTCCAAGGCGTACGGTTGCGACAACGTGCTGGTCAACGTCGTCATGCCCGCCTTCATCGCAACGCCCATGACCGAAAGATGATGGAGAAGCGTGCGAAGGAGAAGGGCACCAGCGTGGACGAGGCGATCGACAGCTTCCTCGCCGAGGAGCGCCCGGCATGACGCTGAAGCGCCGCGGCCGCGCGGACGACGTCACCGCCGCAGTGGCGTTCCTGTGCTCGGAGCGGGCGAGCTTCACCAACGGTGCGGCGCTGCGCGTGGACTCGGAGTCGGTGCTGACCATGGCGATATGACACACTCGCCACCAGTTTTCCTTGTAAGTTCAGGTCACTGAATAGCTGTGAGGGATTCCTCATACCGGCCCGTTCGGCGCAATTGCCTAACGATCCCGTTGAAGGCAGCGGTTACCCCCTGCGCTCTGCCGATCTCGTTGTCCTGCTGAGCCGCGTCCCAGTAGAGCTCAAGTGGCCAGCGCTCCGGGCAGTGCGGCAGCAGGCAGCGCAACGCCAGGCGCACCTCGGCACCGTCCACCTTCTCGTCACCGCACCGGGCGACACCTGAGCGCAGGATGTGGATCGACAGGGCGATGATGATCCGCTGCCCGCGCGGGAGTGCCGTCACGGCTCAGCGGAAGTCGTGCGACTTAAACCGCACGACCTCCTCGGGATCCATGCCGTCGGCGTGCGGCGGCCAGTAACAGTTGCGGGGAAGAGGGCTCCAACCTTTGTCGCCGCGATCGGGCGAGCCTGCGTGACGCGCACCGTCACCGCGGCCGGTCTGGTGCGGGAACGACATGGCGCCGACTTGGGTCAGCAGGTCGCCGTGGTCGATGATCCGGTCGCAGATGACGTGGATGACCTCACCCTCCTTCTGCACCCTGCCCTTCATACCGATCATCGAGGCGGACATGACGGTTCGGCGCTGCGCCTCGAAGCGGTCCGGCCACAGGATGCCGTTGGCGATGCCGGTTTCGTCCTCGATGGTGATGAAGAGGACACCCTTGGCTGAGCCTGGTTTCTGACGGACGAGGATAATTCCGGCGACCTCGACGTGCCGGCCATCGCGGACGCCGGCGAGGTCAGCGCAGCGGGTCACACCGCGGCGCGACAGCTCGTCGCGCAAGAACGACAGCGGATGGGCGCGCAGCGACAGCTGGAGCGTGCGATAGTCCTCGATCACCTCGCGGCCGTCGGTCAGCGGCTGGAGTTCGACGTCGGACTCGATGCCCTCCATGCTGACACCGTTGGCGATCCGGTCGGCAGCGGCGAACAACGGCAGCGGCTCCTCGCCGAGCCCCCTCACCTTCCACAATCCCTGACGGCGGTCGGCACCGAACCCGTGATAGGCGTCGGCGTCGGCGAGCTTCTCGATCGCGGCTCGCTGGACTCCCGAGCGCCGCCACACATCCTCGACAGAATCGAATGCCGCCGTGCTGCGCGCGCTCACGATCGCGGCGCCGTCCGCGTTGGACAGCCCACGCACCTGCCGCAGTCCAAGCCGAACGGCGAGGTAGCGCCCGCCGGTCGGCTCCAGCGTGCAGTCCCAGCGGCTGGCGTTGATGCACGGCGGCCGCACCTCGACGCCGTGCTCGCGGGCATCGCGGACGATCTGCGCGGGCGCGTAGAAGCCCATCGGATAAGCGTTCATCAGCGCCGCGCAGAAGACGTCGGGATGATGATGCTTCATCCAGCTCGACGCGTAGGCGATCTTGGCGAAGCTCGCCGCGTGGCTCTCGGGGAAGCCGTAGGAGCCGAAGCCCTCGAGCTGGCGGAAGGTCCGCTCGGCGAACTCGCGCGGGTAGCCGCGCGCCACCATGCCCTCGACGAGCTTCTCGCTGAAGTGGCTCACTCCGCCGGTAAACTTGAACGTCGCCATCGCGCGGCGCAGCTGGTCGGCCTCGGCCGGCGTGAACCCCGCGCCGACGATGGCGACCTTCATCGCCTGCTCCTGGAAGAGCGGCACGCCGAGCGTCTTCTCGAGCACGGCGCGCAGCTCGGGGCGCGGGTATTCAGGCTTCTCCAGCCCCTCGCGACGGCGGAGATAGGGGTGCACCATGTCGCCCTGGATCGGTCCCGGCCGCACGATCGCGACCTGAATGACGAGGTCGTAGAAACGCCTGGGCTTCATTCGCGGCAGCATCGACATCTGCGCTCGGGACTCGATCTGGAAGGTGCCGAGCGTGTCCGCCTTCTGGATCATGGCGTAGACGTCGGGATCGTCGTCCTGGAGGTCGGCCATGCCGACCGTCACGCCCTTGGCCTCCTCCAGCAGGTTGAAGGCGCGGTTCATGCAGCCGAGCATGCCGAGACCGAGCACGTCGACCTTCATGAACTTGAGCGCGTCGATGTCGTCCTTGTCCCACTCGATGATCTGCCGGTCGGCCATGGCGGCGGGCTCGATTGGCACGAGGTCGTCGAGCCGGTCGTGCGTCAGGACGAACCCACCGGGGTGCTGCGACATGTGGCGGGGCACCCTGATCAGCTTGCGCGCGAGATCGAGCGTCAGCCGGAGACGCCGGTCGGCGATGTCGAGGTTGAGCTCCTCGACTTGCTTCTCGCCGACGCCCTCGGCGGACCAGCCCCAGACCAGCCCGGCGAGCGACGACGTCAGGTCTTCGGGCAGTCCCAGCGCCTTGCCGACGTCGCGCACCGCGCCCCGCGCGCGGTAGCGCTGCACGACCGCGGTCAGCGCCGAGCGGTCACGGCCGTAGGTCTCGTAGATCCACTGGATGATCTCCTCACGCCGCTCGTGCTCGAAGTCGACGTCGATGTCGGGCGGCTCGCGGCGCTCGCCCGACACGAACCGCTCGAACAGCAGCTCGTGCTTGATCGGATCGATCGAGGTGACCTCGAGCACGAAGCAGACGCAGCTGTTCGCCGCCGATCCGCGCCCCTGGCACAGGATGCCGCGGCGGCGCGCCTCGCGGACGATGGCGTAAACAGTGAGGAAGTAGGGCGCATAGCCGAGCTCGCCGATGAGCCGCAGCTCGTGCGCGATCTGATTGACATAGGCGGCCGGCACCGCGCCATCGAACATGCGGGCGACCGCCTCGTTCGCCAGCTTCTCGAGCGCCTCCTGCGCCGTCAGCCCCTCGACCAGCCGCTCGTGTGGATACTGGTAGGCGAGTTCACCGAGATCGAAGGTGCAGGCGCGGGCGATGTCGACGCTGGCCCGCAGCGCGTCGGGATAGGCCCTGAACCGCCGCACCATCTCGGACGGCGGCTTCAGCGCGCGGTCGGCGTTGACCTCACGCCGGTAGCCCAGCTCGTCAACCGTACACTTCTCGCGCACCGCCGTCACCACGTCCTGAAGCAAGCGAACCTCGGGCGCGTGGTAGAGCACGTCGCCGGTCACGACGGCGCGGACGCCCGCCTCGCCGGCCTGGCGGGCCAGGGCATCTATACGGACCGCGTCGTTCGGTCGCCGTCGTTGAAACAGCGCCATGTAGCCACGCCGGCCGAACACCGTCTTCAGGTCGGCGAGCGCGGCACGGTTCTCGTCATCCGCCTCGTGCGGCAGCAGGATGGCAATCAGCCCCTCTGACCAGGGCGCGAGATCGTGCCAGTGGAGAAGGCACCCGCCCTTCCCTGCCCGCTTCTTGCCTACGGTGAGGAGCCGTGTGAGCCGCGACCAGGCGGGACGATCGGTCGGATAGAGGAGCAGTCGCCGGCCGCAGGAGAGATCGACCCGCGCGCCCGCAATCGAGCGCACGCCGGTCGCCTTCTGCGCCTCCCAGGCGCGGACCACGCCCGCGACGGTGCCGATGTCGCCAACGCCGAGCGCGGGGTAGCCGAGGAGCGCGGCAGCCGCGAACAGCTCCTCCGGGCTGGACGCGCCCCGGAGCAGCGAGAAGTGGGTGAGCATTTGCAGCTCGACATAGTCGGTCATGCGAACACGCCGTGGATCCACCAGCTGAGATCGCCGGTCGCCTCCACGACCGCATCGCCGCGGCGGAACACCCAGTAGCGGCCGCCGTGCTCGTCCTCGACGCGGTAATAGTCCCGCACCGCCCAGACCTCAGCATCGCGGCGCCACCACTCGCCATGGATGCGCTCGGGTCCGTCGCCGGCGATGATCGCGTGCGTCCGCCCCCGCCACTCGAAGCGACGCGGCGGTTGGTCGGGCAGCAGCGCGATCACCCGCGCCAGCGGCTCGGGACGCGCGAACAGGCGGATGGGACGTTGCCAGTCGGGCCATGTTCCGGGCACCATCACCGGGTCGGAGCGGGTGACGGCCCGTTCCGGCACATGGCTGTCGACGGGAGCGTGCCGGTAAACTGAACGCGCGCCAATCCGTCCGGCGACGACGTCGACCAGCCGGGCGGGATCGCGCACGAGCGTGTCGCCGGCGAGGACCGCGCCCAAGTCGACCGCATCGAGCGGCTCGGTATGCGGCGCGACAAGCCGGAACTGCTCCAGTCCCATGCCAGGATCGATCCGCTCGATGCGCAGCTTCATCAGGCGAAGAAGGTGCGAGACCTCGCGCGTCGGCCGGGACGTTCCGATCGCCACCACCTGCTCGCCACCGTCGACGCGCAGCCCGACGAGGCGCAGCGACCGGGCGCCGAGACCCCGCCGTTGAAGAACCTCGGCGAGATCCGCAAGCAGATCGGCCATGACCTGCTCGATTGCCTCCGCCGTGCCAATCGGTTCGAGCAGCCGCCGTTCGGCCATCGGCACCTCCGGGTCGTCACGCGGCGTGATCGGCTCGGCCACCGCGCCGAGCGCCTGATCGAGCCGCGTGATCGCCGCGAGACCGAGGCGCCTAGCCAGCGGCCCGCGTGCGACCGGCAGCAGGTCCGCAATCCGCTCGAAGCCGAACTTGCGCGCGGCTTCCAGCGCGGAGGGCGAGAGCCGTAGCGCAGCAACCGGCAGCGGCGCGATCGCGGCGGCCGTGCCCCCCGCCTCGACACGGATCAGATCCGCCCGCCCGTATCGCGCGAGGGCATGAGCGGCGCCGGGCGTCTCGGCGACCGCGACCCGTCCGGTGAAGCCCGCGCGACCGCAGAAAGCGAGCAGCCGCCGGCAGAAGCGCTCCTCGCCGCCGTGCAGGTGATCGCAGCCGGCGAGATCGAGCCACAGTCCGTCGTGCGGCGACACGGCGGCGATCGGCGACCAGCGCCGCACCGCGAGCAGCGCCAGCCGGTCGAGCAGCACGGCGTCGGCGGCGGGCTCCGCGGGGCGGAAGTCGAGATCGGACACGAGCGCCCGCGCGTGGGTGGCGGCCATGCCGACGTGGATGCCGAGACCGACCGCTGCCGGGCAGGCGGCAACCACCTCCTCGCGCCGACCGACCTTGTCGATCAGAGCCAACGGCGCGTGCGCGACGGCGGTCACGGGGATCAAAGCCACGGTTCGTGTCGACGCGCCGCGTCCTTTGAACGGGTGGTCCGCGGCTTCGGAGCGGCGCCCCTAGCTCGCGCATCGGCGGCCGCGCGTGCGTGGGTAGCGCCGCGATGTCGGCTTCCACGTCGGAACGGGTCGGCATGCTGCGCGCCCAACGCGCGCCCGGCCGCCAGCCGCCGCCGCGCGGGACGGAGCATGCGCCCGGATCGTCGTCGACGGGGAGTTCGAGCGGCGCGCGGTCAGGCTGCCGCGACGCGGACCGTTCCTGCCGTCTCAACCGCTCGACGGCCAAGTGCGGCAGGAACAGCGAGACGACCCGTCCCATCGCTACCCTCCACGATCAGGGAAAAAGGTTCGCCCCCGCGCTGACGGGCGAGTTCGACAAGCCAGCGCGACCGTCCGACGCCCGCGACGCCGAGCCCTGCCGACGGTGCGCTGCCGACCCGCCAGCGCGTCCACGCCGCGGACGGCTCATCCAGCGGATCACGCTCCCGAGATCGCCTGCGTCGAAGCAGCAGCACCGGCATATCGGCATCGGCAGCCACGAGCTGCAGCCGCCTGGTGGCGACCATCGACACCTTGCCGACCTCCGCGACGATGGCCGAGGGCGTGCCATCGCGCACCGCATCCTCGACGACGGCGAGCAGCGCCGCGTCGTCATGGGGTTGCGCGTGGAGAACGTTCGCCGCCGGCAGTCCCGCTTGCGCCAGTCCAGGCGCATAAAGATCGGTGCGACAGCTCGCCCACAGCACGGGTCCTCCCAGGGCCGCCGCCTCCCGCGCGGCGATGCCGGCCAGGAAGAGCGTCACCGCCGCGTCGTCGGCCAGCGAAGCGCTGAGCGCCGTCGCCTCGTGCAATGCACCTGCCCGAAGCCCCCCTCCCCCGAGTCGCTGATCGAGCTGCTCGATGCCGAACGGCAGGACGCGGTAATCGGTGATCGGCGTCGCGATCGTCCGCAGCTGAGCTATGGTCGCGGGTAGATGTTGGATAGCGGCAGGCATGGTAATCTAGACTCGGGCTGTTCCCTTTATGTTCCAGCGTTGAGTCTGATTGGTCAAGTCGCAAACGGACTCTGGCGCAGCAAGTCGTCGCTGAAGATTGCCAATGTGTCCGAGCGGAGCGAACGGTTACAGCGGAGCGCTGGTCTAGGCGGGCGCCTGTTGCTTCAATTCCGCATCTCCATCGTCGGATTGCTTGCGAGCCGCAGACGTGCTCGCCACGCATCGTTCCAGTCGTCTTGGTTTTCCGGCACCCGGCTGACGAGCTCGCGACCGTTCGCGGTCAGGTGTTCACGCGCTTTCTCCAGCAGTCGCTCCGCGGCTCGGCCTCGATCACCGTAGACGATGACACGCCGCACCTTTTCAGGGATCGCAACGAAGGCAAGCCGCTCAACGCCGCCGAGCGCCCATGTCGGTGTACCGAACCACGCCATCGCCGAAAGCGCGTCCTCGACACCCTCCGCAAGACCGAGTTCATCCGTCGCCGGAGCCAGTCGGATCGCAGCTACCCCGAGCGGACCCAAGGCGGCCTTTGGCTTGGGGATCGGCTTCTGCAGCACGTTTGTCGGGTGGAGAAAGGTTCGCTGGACAGCGACGATGCCGAGATCGCTTTCGACAGCCGCGATAAGCGCGGGCATGACCCGTCTGGCGCTGCCGGCGCCCAAGATGGTTTCCGGGTTGAAGCGCAAGGCCTTCGAAAAGGGCGGCGAAAGCCCCCGAGCCCTAAGGTACTCCTCGGCAAGCGTGCCGCCGATCGGCCGGCTTGCTCGCCACAGGCGAACAGCCAACGCCCCCATGTCACGCTTGGGCTTGTCTGTCGGCATCACGACGGCGCTGCGATCGTGAAGCCGTTTGCGCTGAAGGGCCTTCATGACCTCGATGGGCGTACAGCCAGCGAAACAGTGGAAGAGGATCGCCGTATCGCCGAGCCGGACGGAGAGGCTCGGTGTTGAATCATCATGTGCGGGACAGCGGCACTCGCCGCGCGTTCCGTGCCACACCCCGCCGAGCTGCTCGACGATGGCCTGAGCGCGAGACGAGGCATCAAGCGGAAGTCGCGCCATCGCCATTGTTCCGTGGGTTTGGTGGAAATCGAGCAATGGAGCCTCCGGACAGTACCAAACATCCAGACGGCAACCTCCCCTCTCCTGCCGAGCGCAGGCTGACGAGACACGAGGAAACAAGATGGTTGCTGGTGCCCTGCTGAAGAACGAGGGCGCCGTTGCGGTCCGCCCTCCCCCGACTCCACTGGTTGGAACACAAACTACTCGAAAGCACGAACGGGCGGTGCGCGCATTTCGGAAGCGGCCACAGTCGAAGCGACGTTAGGTGTAGCGGCCGGTAAAAAGGTCGCCCAGCGCACGCCGACGAAAGGCATTCCACCATCGACGTCGACGATGTTCCGGAGCGTCGTGGATCATATGGCACCGGGGGCACAGCGCAGCGAGGTTGCGCCATCGCGGTCCGCTGAACGTCGGGTCGTGGTTGAGGTGAGCGGTAGCGAGATAGACGGGTCTGCGGGTCATGCGGATCGCATCGAGCGGAACGAACGAGGGTGGCTGTCGGAGCCGCCGACCGGTACCGTCGCGCCAGGCGCGAATCTCGGCGTCCCACCACACCCCTGCCGTGCCAGCGAGCTGCGCGACGCGACGGCCATGAGGTCGCTGGCAGTGCTCGCAACGCCCGCCCGCACGCTTGAAGCGGACGATCCTGCTGATCTCGGGCCAATCGATCGGATATAGCCAACGATGTTCCGGACGGATCGGCATGAGGAGACTCTGAGTCATCCGACATCGGAACGAAAGGAGAAAGTTGCCTGTATGATGAGGATGAGATCATTATTCGGCTGTCCGCAACAAATGCGGGCTTCACGCCGCTCGCGGAGAGCGCGCCGCTGAAGTGGGCGATTTGGTCCGCCAGAACGGCATGCGGTAGCGATAGCGGGGAGACGGTACCTATACGGTTCCGAAAGCCGCTCACGGTCATGGTCAACTTTCCTCGCCGTCGCTCTTCGCGAGCACCGAAAACGTGTCGGCGATCAGCTCCGTGCGGTACGAGACGTCATTGGCTTCACCATGGCTGCGCTCCCGGACGCGGCCGGTGACGTGCACCAGGTCTCCTTTCGCTGCCGCTTCGGTCTGCTGCGCTACATTCGAGAAGCAGACGACACTGTTCCAATAAGTGTCTTTCTTCCAATCGTCTCCATCTCGACGATTGTAGTTGGCGGCGACGCTGACATAGGTCACCCGCTCACGGGTCGTGATTTTCCCGATCCTCCCGATGATACGGAATTCGGCGATATTCTGTGGCATCGATCACTCCTTTTTCTGGAAGTCGAAATCGTCGGCAGATGCGACGCGCGACGGATCGGATAGGGTTTCGTGGGAGCGGAAATGGTACCGCGCCACGTTCTCGCGCGTCGCATAGGTGGCATAGGCCTGCGTCCAGTCACGGCTTATCGCCTGCTGTGCGGTCCGCAGCGGTAGGCGGTGTTCGCACACCAATCGCCACAAGACGTAGGCGAGCTTGTTCTTGTCGGCGGCATTGGCCCGCCCCCGGCGGGGCTGAAGCCAGAGATTGCGCCTGTCGAAGGGCGCGCCGCCGATGGAGATCGGGATTAGATGGTCGAGTTCGTAGTCGGCCATGCGCTGCCCGGGATATTGAAGATTCATCAGGCGCCGCTTGAACGGAGCAGAGATCCCGAGCGCTGGCCGGGCCCTGCCGGCATAGCCAGGGCGACAAACGGTCGTATCAATCGTCGCCTGTGTAATAGCGGGATCGATTGCTCCCGGTGTCTGCGGCGGCGGGAGGATGTTGCCGTGGTTCGGCTGCAAAATGGGGTCGCGAAAGGCTGCAGCGAGGCCGATTACCGCGGCGCAGAACCGAGCGTCGCTCGCGCTTGGGCAGGATTGGCCATTCGGACCTGTCGCAACGCTCCGAAAGGCTAATGATCCATGCCAGTGTGCGACCGCCACGATGAAGAAAAGCCCGCCTAATAGCGCACGGAACCTCATCTGCGATTTTCCGGTATGGTCACCTCGAACTCACGGAACATGGCTCGCACGGTCTCGACCTCGTCATGACGTGTCGTCTTCGGCTTTGAAGCAGGATCGCCTTCATCCAATTATTGAGCGGCATAGAATGGCGAAGCGACCTAGGGCAAGGCAAGACTTCATCCGCTCCAGATCCCCCTTTAATCCACTCCAAGATAGACATTGTTGCCACGTCCGCCATTACCTAAGCTGTTAATATGGATGCCCATTTCGTTTCTTGGCTGTCCGTTCCGAGTGGTCAATGGCGGGACATCATCAGTGCTTCCGGCGAGTATTGCAGCGAAGGCGATACAACTCTGTGCGATGGGGCTAAACGCAGCCGGAGCGCCGGAGCCGTTTGCGATCGAAGTTCGTACGGGTGCGGTCCTTACCCGGGCGCCCGCCAACCAAGCCGAGGCGGAGGCAACGGTCCGCGACCTGCTCGCGCTCGGCGCTGACTTCGAGGCCGGTCCGCTTCGCATCAACGGTCGGGATTTCTCGACCTTCGCGATCACTCCGGCATCGGTTTTCAACCCGTGCGCGCTGGCGCACACCGGCGAAGCGAGTGACCGCATCGTCGATAACGGCGGCGCCACGGTCTCGAGCGTCAGCGCTTTGCTGCGTCGGACCTTCGATGCCCGCATCACCAATACGATCCGGCCCATGAACGCGAGCTACGGTGCTCGCTATAGCTGGCACAAGTTCGGCCAAGCGATCGACTTCGTGCCTGCGGCCGGCGTCGGCTCGATCACCCGTGCGCAGCTCAGGTCAGTGATGGAAGCGAGCGGCTTCCAGGTCATCGAACTCCTCGGGCCGGGCGACCGCGGCCATTCAAACCACTGGCACCTCGCATTCGCTCGTCCGGGGCAGGTCATCGATCAGCCTCGCCAGGTCGAGGACGATGAGGATTGGATGATCAATGTCGCCGGTGCCGGGCCCGGTGCCGCTCGCGTGCTCGAGGAGGGCGCGGCACCAGCTCTTACGGCAGGGCCGGGCTTTCAGACCGCTGCAACGGCGCCTCCGCAGTGGGACGTCTTCGCAGCGGCCGAATGGCGCGCAAACCAGCGAGGTGGTTCATGATCCGACAGGCTTTGAGGAAGCTCGCGGGAGTGGCGGGCGCTCTCGGGTTCCCGATCGCAGGCGTGTTGGCACTCGCGGTTCCGCAGCCTGCGTACGCATCAGATTGGGGATGCCAGGTGATCCTGTGTCTCGCTACGCCGGGATCGCCCACAACCTATGCCGCGTGCGTGCCTCCAATCACGAAGTTATGGAACGTCCTTGCCCTAGGCGGCTCGTTCCCGACCTGCACCGGCGTTGGCATCCGCACGAGGTCGGTCAAGCACGGCTATGACCTGACGATCACGCAAGCAGATGGCTCGGCGTCACGCTACGCGCTCGACACGCGGACCCAGACGGTGCTCCCACAGTGATCTACGACGTGCCCGCCATCGTCGCGTTGGCGAAAGCGTGCGCACCTGCGGTCGCAACTGAGGCGGTCGTTCCCCTGGTCCTGACGGAAAGCGGCGGCGATCCTCTGCAGATCAATGTGAACAAGGGTCCGCGGGTCCGTGCTCGGTCGAGCACAGAGGGCGCAGCCATCGTGCGGCGCTACATGGCGGCCGGATATACCGTCGACATCGGCCTTGCGCAGATCAACTCGGCCAATCTCTCTCGTCTAGGTGTGACGGTCGAGCAGGCGTTCGACCCGTGCACCAACATCAGTCTCGCTTCCAGCGTCCTACAAGCCAACTTCGACGCTGCGAGCCGCTACTATGACGGGCTCGACGCAATCTCAGCGACCTACTCGCTCTACAACACGGGCACGATGACGCGCGGGATGCGGAACGGTTACGTGGGCCGCGTTTGGTCCAAGGCCCTTTCATTGGGGTCGATCCCGGCTGCCCCTGCCTTGCCGGTTGCACCGCTGCGGATTGCTACGACGGCCGTGGCTGCAAAGCCTATGTCCCGATCCGACGACTGGGTCGTGGGTCAGGTCGACGCGAGCGAGATCGAGGTGTTCAAGTGAGCACCGAGAACAGCGTCTCGCGCGGGCAGCCCGAGGTCGAGCAGCAACGCCCGTCGGCCGAGTTCGCAATCCCTCCCGACATCGCGGATCGCTACGAAGTCCGCGCTGTCGACGCGCCGGACGGCCAGCAGCGCTTCGGTCTCTTCCGGCCCGGACAACGCGACGCACCATTCATCGAGATCACCGATGGAGGCAAGGCCCGCCGCATCGTCGCGCGCGCCGAGGATGCGGAGACGATCCAGGCGTTGGTCAAGATCGCGCAGTTCAACGGCTGGGACCGGATCGACGTCGATGGCTCGCCGGATTTTCGCAAGGCGGTCTGGGCGGCGGCTACCCGATCCGGCCTCGAGGTCAACGGATACGAGCCGTCGTTCATCGAGCAGGAGAAGTCCGCGACTGCGCGTCGGGAGGACATCGCGAGACGCGATCTGACGCCTGCGACGCCGGCGCCCGATGAGATGAAGCGATCGCCCGGTACGGCCGTCCAAGCGGTGGCTCCGCTTGCAGAGGCCGCTGAGAAGAGATGGATCCCTTCGGAGGACGTCGGCTTGGGAGATGCCGACAGCCGGCTTTTGCTCAAGATCAGCGCGCTCACCGCGGATCGAACGGCCCTCCACGACGCCATGCCGGGTGCGACCGACGCCCTCGTCCGTGAGGTGCAGCACGAGCGGATCGACGAGAATGGAAGTGCACTCGGCGTCGCGCTCGACCGCGCATTGGCAAGCCCGGCGGTGGTGGAGGCGTTCGGACGGGCCGGCTACGAACCCGAGGCCCTGCGGGAGCTGGGGCGGGCGGAGAAGTGGGATACGGAGGTCGCGACCGCGGTTTCTCTCGCGCGCTCCGGCTCTCGTCGCGACACATTGACGCGGGACACGGACGCGCCCCAGACGGCGATCGCCACGCTTGTCGCCGATAGGGGCCCCGCAGAGAAGCCCGACAGGCCCGCTAAGTCGGATGATCGGCTCCAACCCGAGCAGCCCGGGACGGTTACCGACCCGGACGCAAGCTCGGCGGTGCTGCGCCGACGCGAAAGCGACGAACTCGCCGAACTCTTCCTGCACGGGACGGAAGGAAGCGCCGGAACCGACCCCCGCCTTGCCGGTGCGATGCAGGCACAGCGCGTGATGGAGCAGCATATCGGCGAGGTGTTCGAGGGTGACGCGATGAGCATGGCCTCCGCAAATCTGGAAAGCCGGCACATGATCTCAGACGCGCTGCGGCGCGGCCTCGATGTCTCCGTGCGTGAGCCAACACCCGTTCGGCAGATCGAGCCGATCCAGACCCGTCCCGATCTTGAGCGATAGACCATGGAGGTTCGTATGCATTTCACACCGACGGCCGGCAGGATGATGTCGGATCAGCGTGCTCGCCAGCTAGTCGGCATCGCCGGCATGTTGGCGCTCGTCGCGATCGCGCAACCCGCGCTCGCACAGAGCAGCGGCACAGCGATTCAGAGTGGCCTCAACACCATCAAGGACTGGATGGTGACGATCGCGTCGGTTGTCGGGGTGATCGCCGTCATGGCCGTCGGCTATGCCAAGCTGACCGGCCGAATGGATTGGGGCCGCGCCGTCACGGTGCTGATCGGTATCGGCATCATCTTTTCGGCGACGACGATCGTCGGCTGGATGAGCACGGGTGGCTGAGGCCGAGAAGCTGGCAGAAGACAAGGTCTTCCTGGCCATGACCAGACCGTCCGTTTTCATGGGGCTTCCGCTCGAAGCCGTCCTGCCGATCATCATGATCTGCATGGTTCTCTGGGGAATCATGCACAATCCCTTCTACCCGCTGGCGCTGTTCGGCGCTCTGTACTTCCCGGCGCGAATGGTCGTTCACTACGACTACAATGCTTTCCGGTTGTGGGGCTTATGGTTTCAGACGGTCTTTGTATCGCGAAACCGCAAGTTCTGGGGTGGTGGGAGCTATTCGCCCGTACGCCTCGGCAAAGGCGTGAAGCGGAAGCGGTTCGGCAATGACTGACCCCGCGCTGAAGCATAAGGCGATTGCGCTCAGGGAAGCCGATGACATCAAGTTCATCCCCTATACGCGGCACATCGACGACACGCTGATCGCACTCGAGGACGGGTCGCTCATGCGAATGTATCGTGTCGAGGGACGGCCGTTCGAAACCAGTGACACCACCGACCTCAATACCTGGCACAACAAGCTGAACATTGCGTGGCGGTCGATCGGGGACGACCGCGTGGCATTGTGGACGCATCTCGTCCGTACCGAGACGGATCCGAACCTCGGCGGTGACCTCCACTCCGACTTCGCGCGGACGCTTCAGATCCATTACGCGGACAAGCTGCGGGAGACGGTCCTCTACCATAACGAATTCTACGTCACGATCATCGTGCGCCCGTCGAACATGGCCGGCGATCAGGTAACGCGGTGGTTCGGCGCGCGCCGCCCGAGTGGCGAGACCGACGACCGAGCCATGGCCATCATGGCGGACAAGTGCCGAGATTTCGAATCACTGCTGGTCGACGCTGCTCCCGAGCGGCTGTCGCTGTACGAGCACGACGGCATCCTGTTCTCGAAGCCGATGGAAGTGCTGCACTTTATCCTCACCGGCGACCGTGTCCGCATCCCGCTGGTGGACGGACGTCTCGGGCAGGCTCTCTACCAGTCGCGGATAGTCTTCGGGCGCGAAGCGGCCGAAATCCGCCTTCCTCACAAATCGCATTTCGTCGGCATGTTCGGGGTGCGCGAGTACGTTGCCAGCACGCGAACCGGGCAGTTCAACAGCCTACTCAAGCTCGACTTCCCGTTCGTGCTGACTCAGAGCTTCGCACCGCTCGTGAAGTCTGTCGCCAGCGAACGCTTCTCGAAAAAAATACCGGCAGATGACGTCCTCGGACGATGCCGGAGTCAGTCAGGCGCTGGAACTGCTCGATGGGCAGGACGAGCTGATGGCGAACCGCTTTGTCATGGGGGAACACCATCTTTCGATCTCGGTCATCGACGACGATCCGAAGCGTCTCCTCGATCGCCTCTCCATCGCCCGATCGGCCGCTGCGGACACGGGCATGGTGATGGCGCGCGAAGACGTCGCGCTGGAGGCAGCCTTTTGGGCGCAGCTTCCGGGCAACTTTCGGATGCGGGCAAGGCCGGCCGTTCTCAACAGCCGCAATTTCGCGGCGCTCAGCCCTTTCTATACGTTTCCCGCTGGACGGAAGAACGGCAACCACTGGGGCGATGCAGTCACGCTGCTCAAGACGCGCGCAGGCTCGTCCTTCTGGTTCAACTTCCACCGTGCCGACATCGGCCACACGCTCATCATCGGACCGACCGGGAGCGGAAAGACCGTCCTCCAGAACTTCCTTCAGGCGCAACTGGAGAAGACCGGCGCCAAGCAGGTCTTCTTCGACAAGGATCGCGGCGCCGAGATCTTCGTCAGGGCTTGCGGTGGCACCTATCTGACGCTTCGCAACGGGCAACCGACCGGGTTCGCGCCGCTAAAAGGGCTTGCCCCGAACGCCTACAATATCGCCTTTCTTCGCCAGTTCATCCGAGTGCTCGTGCGGCGCGAGAGCCGACCTCTTTCCGTGTCAGAAGAACGCCTGATCGACGAAGGCATCGATGCGGTGATGCGTCTGCCAGCACACGCCCGTTCATTCGGCGCATTGCGTGAGATGCTCGGCTATGCCGACGCCGAAGGCATCGGAGCGCGTCTCGAACGGTGGTGCCAGGGCGGCGCGCTGGGCTGGGCCTTCGACGGACCGGAGGACGAGGTCTCGATGGCGGCGCGGTTCGTCGGCTTCGACATGACCCAGTTCCTCGAGAACCCGGAAATCCGCACACCGGCGATGCTGTATCTTTTCCACCGCGTCGACGAGCTGCTCGACGGCCAGCGGGTAGTGGTCGACATCGACGAGTTCTGGAAGGCGCTTCAGGACGACGCCTTCCGGGCCTTTGCACAGGATGGGCTAAAAACCTTCCGCAAGCGAAATGCCTTCATGGTGTTTGGCACCCAATCGCCGGCCGATGCACTGCGCTCCCCGATCGCGCATTCGATCATCGAGCAGACCGCCACCAAGATCCTCCTCCCCAACGCCGACGCGAAGCGGTCGGATTATTGCGATGGCCTGGGGCTCACCGACGCGGAGTATCGGCTGATCCGCGAGGACCTGACTCCGGAGAGCCGCTGCTTTCTCGTCAAACAGGGCCAGACATCGATCGTCGCCAAGCTCGACCTCGGCGGAATGCCCAATGAGCTCAAGGTCCTTTCCGGCCGCGAGGAGACGCTCGTTGCGATGGAAGAAGCCATCGCCATCGCTGGCAGCAATCCGACGGCGTGGCTGCCCGCCTTCTATGCCAACCAGCGGAGAAGCTGACATGACATTCAAATATACCCTCATGATGGCCGCGGCTCCGATCGCTGCTTTCGCCTCGCCGGCTGCGGCGCAGGGCATCCCGGTGTTTGACTCCTCCAGCTATCTGCAAGCGCTCGCGACCGTCCAGCATACCGCCACCATGATCCAACAGGGAGAGCAGCAGATCCGGACCGCAACGACTGCGCTCAACTCGCTACAGAAGCTGACCGACATCAACCGCGTAGCAACGTCCCTGCTTCAACCGCAGATCCGGAACATCCTCCCCGACGAGACCATCGACGCCGCGACCCTCGTGGGTGGCGACCTGACCCGCATAGGGATCGCTCGGGACCATCGCAGCCAACATCCAGTCGCGTTACGGGCTAAGGCCGACGGGCTCGTCGGACGCGGACGCCGCGTATAGCCAGGCGCTGCGGGACTCTACCGGGCCGGCTGCGGCGACCGCCGCGTTCGGCGAGAACACCCTCCGCGTCGCGCAGACGCGGATGCAAGGGATCGATCAGCTTCGCGCGCAGCTCGATAGCGCAAGAGACCCCAAAGATGTGCTGGATCTGCAAGCCCGGCTTCAAGCCGAACAGGCACAGCTCCAGAACGACCTGATCAAGATGCAGGCGATGCAGATGGCCCAGGCCAGTGAGGCAAGCATGGCCGCCAGCGCCGCCCAAGTGTCGGCCGGCCGCAATGAATCCGCCTTCTTTCAAGCCAACACCATCCGGAGATGACGATGCGCAAGCTGATGACCTTGGGCGTGCTCATCATGATGTGCGGCTGCCAGAGAGAGGTTGCGGTCCCGACTGCACAGCAGCTGATCGCCGACCGGGCGCTCCTCAGCGAGTGGCAGGGGAAGTGCGACACCGGCGAATTTAGCCAGCTCGCGCCTGCGGAGAAGAGCGATCGCTGCTCGACCACGCAGGAGGCGACGATCTCGGTCGCGCAGATGAGCGCGGGCAAGAAGGAGTCGGACTTCTTCAAGGCGAACACAGTTCGGAAGTGACGTCATTTTCCGTCGTCTAAGCACCTCCAAGGGCTCGAGATCCAAGCATGGCCGCTGCGCCCAACATCATGATGCTGTTCACGACGATGTATGGCTATGTCGAGACGGCGATTGCGGGCGCTGTAGCGACCTTCGGGTCGGGGCTCGTCAGCTTCGTGGCGGCGCCGCTTGCCCTTGCCGCGACCATCTACTTTCTGCTCCTCGGCTTTGCGGTTCTTCGTGGCGCGATCCAGGCGCCACTTCGCGAACTCGTGTTCCAGGCGGGCAAGGTCGGGTTCGCGCTCGCCGCGGCCAGTGCGGTTGGCTACACGACCTTCGTCGTCAACGTGGCCACCAATCTGCCGAGCGAGATCATCGCTGCAGGGTCCGGCACACCGGTGACCAACCCGGGCACTACCTTCGACACCTACGTGTCCGACACGGGCAAGCTGGGCCAGCGGATGGTGGATGCGAACACCAAGGTCCAGGCGCAGGCCTCCCGCGGGATTACCGATTTCCGTACTCCGCTTATCCAGCTGACCTGCTCGCTCATTACCTATCTCTGCATTGCCATCCTGTACGTTTTCGCCTTCCTTTCCGCGTCCGTCGGGTTCTGCATCGTCATCTTCGCCAAGCTCGCGGTATCGATCTGCGTCGCGCTCGCGCCGCTCGCGCTCGCATGTCTGCTGTTCAATTCGTCGAGATGGCTGTTCGACGGCTGGCTCAAGCAGACGGCCAACTACATTCTCCTGATGGTCGTCATGGCGATCATGACCAAGTTCATCACCGGCCTGCAGGAGGCAGCGATGGACGGCATCCTCGGCTCGATCGGAGACGGTACTGCCTTCGTGACGATGGAGAACACCTACCTGACGCTGAGCGCGGGCGTGATGGTGGTCGCCACCATCTCCTGCGCGGCGATCTACATCGTCGGGACGATCTTCTTCTTCCAGTCGCCTTCGATTTCCGGGGGTATCGCGGGTGGCGCTGCCTCGGGTGGCCACGGCTTCTTGATGACGGGTGCGAACATGCTGACGAACCGCCTGATGTTCCGGCGGGCGGTACAGGCGCGCCCGCCTGCTGCAGCGGAGACGCGGGCCGGTGGGTCGATCAGCCGAGGGACTTAGCGATTCTCGCGGGCACAACCTCAACCATGCGCGCGGCGCGGATCACACGAACGGAGATCATATGAAAACACTGACGATCGTCGCGTTCGGATCGCTCGCGCTCGCCGGCTGTGCCGGAACCCGGATCAGCAAGCCCGTCGTGTGCGACGGCAAGCACCGGCGCCCGGCGAACCTGTACGGCACGATCCTCCCAACGCTCCCTGTCCCGCTCCCAGCATCGCAGGGCGGTAACCGGTCAATGGCCGCACCCGAACGGGCGCCGGCTCCAGACGTGGTACCGGCACCGTCCTCCGTGCCGTCGCCATCGCCGTCATCGATTGATCCGGGATCGGGCTCGGCGGTGGTGCCCGCGCCGAGCGTGGACCGCCGCTCGATACAGCCGGCACCGCAAACGTCGCAGGTGGAAAGCGAGCTGTCCTACTCATGCTGATGAAGGAAATGCGGCGATGGCGCGCGTGAAAGCGGAGGACAAGGCGACGTACCTCGAGACGGCAAGGACGTGGGAGTACGACCGGATGCGTGACGCTATCCAGTCGAAGCGACTCGCCTGGATCGTGGCGGGCGGGGCCTGCGCGCTCGCCGTCGCCTCGGTTGCTGCCGTCGCGATGCTCACGCCGCTGAAGACCGTACAGCCCTACGTCATACGGGTAGACAAAACCTCGGGCGAGACGGAGATCGTGACGGCCCTCAAGGGCCCGCAGCCACGCACCTACGACGACGCCGTCAATCGGTACTTCATCTCACAATATGTCCGGTTGCGCGAAGGCTGGCTGAACGATGCCGCCCGCGAGAACGCCTATGCCGTCATGCTGATGAGCGATCAGGCCGAAGCGAGCCGGTATCTTGGCAACGTGCAGTCAAGCAACAGGAACGCCCCTTCCAACATCTACGGCGGTAAGGGCTTCGTCTCGATCGCCATCAGGACGATCAGCTTCTTGAGCCCGACCGTCGCGCAGGTCCGCTTCACGAAGATCATCACCTTCGGACAGAGCGCTCCAGTTGCGCAGAACTGGAATGCGATTCTGACCTTCAGATATACCACGGCCCCAGAGCACGAGAAGGACCGCAACCTCAATCCGCTCGGCTTCCAGGTCGTCAACTACCGCTCGGACCCGGAGGCCTGACATGATCGACCCGACTACCCATCCGGCGACCGACGAGACTATCGCTCCAGTCTCCCTGCCCGAACTGCGCAAGCGGCTGGCGGCGCGATTGTCGCCGCCTGCCACAAAGCTTTCTCTGACCAAACGCGGCTCGCAGAGCCGAGTCTGGCGCGGCGTAGGTGCAATCTGGCGCCGCCTCGTGCTGTTCTCGGCCATTGGTGCCGTCTCCGCGGCCCTGACCCCCTGCCCCGCGCGGGCGACCGAGGTGCCGAAGCCAGGATCGAAAGATGCCCGGGTCCGCAATATCAACTACGATCCCGACCAAGTAGTCTCGATCCAAGGCAGCTTCCGTCACGCCATCCAGATACAGTTCGGTCCCGGCGAGACGATCACCCAAGCCGCACTCGGCGACACGATTTCATGGCAGATCGCGCCGGTAGGCAGCATCATCTTCCTCAAGCCGCGTGAGAGAGCCGGTCCGACGAACCTCATCGTCGTCACCAACGCCGACGGATCGCCGCGGACCTACCATTTCAATCTGTCTCTCGGGACAGGTCAGGTGATGTACGGGGTGCGGTTCCATTATCCACGAGAGGAGCGGGCTCTCGCGCTGCTTCAAACACAGCTCTCGCAGGCGGCTGCGGCCCAGGCACTGGAGACCTCGATCACCGGATCGGCGCTCGACCACGCCGTGATCGAGGGCACTCGCAACATGAACTACACGGTCCAGGGCGATCCGACCCTGCAGCCGACCGAGGTCTCGGACAACGGCGAGTTCACGGTGCTGCGCTACCCCGGTCACGCCGACATCCCTTCGATCTTCGCGGTCGATGTCGACGGGACCGAGACGATCGTGCCCTACGACGTGCGCGAGGACTTCGTGGTCATCCATGCCGTCTACCGTCAGCTTCGCCTCCGACGCGGAGCGACGGTTCTGTGCATCTATAACGAAGCGCCGCCTCGCAACGACCGTGGCGATCGCACCGGCACCGTTTCGAACGTGGTCGAGCGCAAGGTGAAGGGACAATAGTATGGTCGAGAGCGTCCTGGACCGCGGCGGCGAGATCGGTGCCGATGCGCTGCCGTCCAGCCAACAAAATAGTGTCGTCGCTCGCAGCGGCGGTTGGGGAAACATCGCCCTC
Source organism: Sphingomonas aliaeris (assembly GCF_016743815.1). Lineage (NCBI taxonomy): Bacteria > Pseudomonadati > Pseudomonadota > Alphaproteobacteria > Sphingomonadales > Sphingomonadaceae > Sphingomonas > Sphingomonas aliaeris. The sequence goes on from NZ_CP061037.1 coordinate 57,368, forward strand.
GTCGGGGCCGGCATCGGGCTGATAAGCGCGATGGGAGGGATCGCGATCGGATACGGCGCCTTCCACCGCGCCGCTAGCACGACGGCGGCTGCCGAACCGGCCAAGGCCAGCGATCGGGCCGTGAATGACGTGATGGGATCGCCAGACGTCCAGCGGGCCCAACTCGCCAACCAGCTCGGCCAGGCTGGCGCACCGCAGACCGATATATTCGGTCGCCCCATTGCAGGAGCGCCCACCCAGCCCGCCGTAGACACGAACGGCAATGTCGTTTCAGGTCCCGCATCAACCTCGACTGGCACGAGTAGCGGGCAGCAAACCCCCGCCCAGCGGCGAGTCGAGCAGGCAAGGTTAATGGCGGATGCGTCGCGGCGCTCGCCAATCATGGCATTCGGAGCCGGCCCCACGTCGGTGGCCGCGACCGCGGCCGGCGGCGGGGACGGCATGGGTCAGGCTCCCGGACAAGGCACCGGGCAGATCGATGCAGACGGACGTCCTTCCGGACGGTCGATGGTCGCGACCTCGAGTGGACAGAGCGTCGGTGCGAGCGGGTTCGGGGCACCGGGCGAAGAAACCGGCGTGCAGGGCAAGGGCACGACCGATTTTAACGATCAACTCGCCCACACTGCGATCCAGACGGTGCGCGCGACCATGGTCGCCGATCGCAACTTGCTGCTGAGCGCGGGTACCGTCATTCCCTGCACGCTACAGACCGCCATCAACTCCACCCAGGCGGGCTTCGTCTCGTGCGTCATCAACCATGACGTCTACTCGGAGAATGGCAGGGTCGTGCTGCTCGACAAGGGCACGAAGGTCCTGGGCCAATATTCCGGCGGCATTGCGCAGGGTCAGGCGCGTCTGTTCGTTCTCTGGACCCGTGCCCTGACCCCGCGCGGCGTCGCCATCGACCTTGGCTCGCCGGCGGCTGACAGCCTGGGCCGCGCTGGTCTTCCGGGCGGTGTCGATACGCAGTTCTGGGCGCGCTTCGGCGTCGGACTGGTCATATCCGTATTGGAAGATGCCTCCAACATCGCGAGCCGGGCAGTCGCCGGCCAAGGGACCTATACGACGCAGGTCCCCGGTACGACGGCGCAGACGGTCCTTCAGAACACCATGACCATCAAGCCAATCCTGAAGAAGAATCAGGGCGACACCGCGGCCATTTTCGTGGCGAAGGATTTCGACTTCCGCTCGGTCTACGCGGTGCGGCTGCGACGATAGAACGATGTCCTCGCAAACCGCGTCGCTGCTCTACACGCACAATGCCGAACCGATCAGCCGACACCTCGAACGCGATGACGTGACCGAACTCGTTATCAACGAGCCGGGTGTGATCGGCCTGGAAACACGTGGCGGTTGGGAGTGGCACGAGGAACCCGCGCTCGACAATGCCGCCCTCATGACACTCGCGAAGCTGATCGCGGGACTGACCAAGCAGGACGTGAATGCCGAATACCCGATCTGCTCCTCGGTGCTCCCAGGCGGCGAGCGGGCGCAGGTCGTGGTGCCGCCCGCCGTCGAGCGGGGGTTCATCTCGCTCACGATCCGCAAGGCGTCCGGTGTGACGATGGACCTCGACGATTTCGAACGCACGGGTCTTTTCAGCGAGGTCCGCGCACACGGTGTGAACGAAGAGGTCGATGCGCGGCTTCTCGCCCTACGGGATGCCAACGACTGGAAGACATTTTTTCGGCTTGCCGTGGAATCGCGAAAGAACATCCTGATCTCGGGCGCCACGGGGTCGGGCAAGACGAGCTTTTCCAAAGGGCTCATCAAGCTGATCCCGGAATACGAACGCATCCTGACGATCGAGGACACGCGCGAGCTCGTCGTGCCTCAGCGCAACCGCGTCCACATGATGTACGCAAAGGATGGCAAGGGCCTCCAGAAGGCGGGCGCAAAGGAACTCCTCGAGTCGGCGCTGCGCATGCGGCCTGATCGCATTCTCTTGCAGGAACTCCGCGACGGGACGGCCTTCTTCTATCTGCGCAACGTCAACAGCGGCCACCCCGGCTCGATCACGACCGTTCACGCCAACACTGCCGAAGGCGCACTGGAGCAGCTTACTCTTCTGGTGAAGGAGTCCGAAGGCGGCAACGACCTCGACCGGCACGACATCCGGGCACTGCTGCGCTCTCTGGTCGACATCGTCGTACAGATGGACCGATTGCCACCGGGTGAAGGGCGGCCCGCCCGCTATCGAATGACCGAGGTGTGGTTCGATCCCGCAGGCAAACTCCGTGAATGAGAGGAACGGAAGCGTGAGCGGCAAATGGGTGCGCAGCGCCGAGGGCTCCCAACCCGCGGCGATCGTCTTCCTAGCTCTTATGGGGACCGCCGTGAGCGCGGCCTTCGGTGCCGTCGCCGTGCTGTTCAAGGCCCACCTTCTCACCGGCCGCACGCCATGGTCGAGGGTGCCGGGCGCACTCTGGACGATGAAGGCGTACCCTATCGTCTACGGGCCGTTCCTCGTGGGTTTCGCGATCGGCATGGTGCTGACGATCCTCATGATGATCTCCAGCCTGTTCAGGCGCCAGCGGCTCCACGGGGAAGCCCGTTGGGCGCGGATCGGCGAGGCCCGCCGAGGCAAACTACTCGAGAGCTCGGGCATCGTGCTTGGTAAGCTGGGGGGTAAGGTCATGCGTTTCGGCGGGCCGGAGCACGTCCTGCTCGAGGCTCCGACACGCGCCGGCAAGGGCGTCGGCGTGATCATCCCCAACCTGCTCGAATGGCCGGATTCGCTGGTGGTGCTCGACATCAAGCAGGAGAATTTCGAAAATACGGCGGGCTATCGGCTGAAGGTTCTCGGACAGCGCGTGGTACTGTTCAACCCGCTCGACCCGAAGGGCAACACGGCCCGCTACAACCCGCTGAGCTACATCACGCGGGACGATCCCGTGGAGGTCATCAACGAGCTGCAGAAGATCGGTCAAATGCTCTTTCCCGATCCGGTATCGGGGGAAAACTTCTGGGCGGAAAGTGCTCGAACCGCCTTTCTCGGTGTGGCTGCCTATGTCGCAGCGACGGTGGACGATGATGACGATGCCCTGCCCTTTACGATGGGCGAGGTCTATCGCCAGTTCGCCGCGGGAGATGCGGCGAAACGCTTTCCAAAGATCATCAGCAGGCGAGAGCAGGCGGGTAAGCCACTCTCGGGCGGCTGCGTCTCTGCGCTTCGCGACTTCACCACCGCCTCGCCGAACACGTTCACATCGATCCGCCAGTCCGTCACGGCCAAGATCAACGCGTGGCTCAATCCGTATGTCGACGCAGCGACGTCCCAGAGCGACTTCGACTTGAGCGAGTTTCGCGACAAGCGGATATCGCTCTATCTGGGCGTATCGCCCGACGATCTCGAGCGTGTCGCGCCGATTTACGGTCTCCTGTTTCAACAGTTGATCGATCGCAATGTTCGCGAGCTGCCGAAGGGTGATCGTCACCAGGTGAAGGTGCTGGTGGCGCTCGACGAGTTCGCCAGTCTCGGCAAATGCTCCGTCCTCGCACAGGCGTTCAGCTATGTCGCTGGCTACGGTCTGCGGCTTCTGCCCGCCTTTCAGTCGATCGAGCAGATCCAGGGCGTGTATGGCGACAAGGTAGCGGCCGATATCGAACGGAACTGCGCCGTACGGCTCGTCTTGCGTCCGGCCGGGCTCTCCGATGCCAAGAAGATCTCCGACCAGCTCGGCACCTATACGTTCAAGGCCCGCTCCCGGAGCATGGGAACCTGGGGTGGCGGGGGCGGCTCGACATCGGAGTCCGAACAGCGCCGGCCACTCCTGCTACCGCAGGAGGTCGAGATGCTGCCCGAGAATGACCTGATCGTCTTCCGCCGCGGCATGTACGCAACCTACGGCAGGAAGGTGCGCTACTATGCCGAAAAGCAGCTGAAGGCCCGAACGCAGATTCCGGCGCCGGCGATGCCGGCGATCCGCGTCGACCCAACCGTCGCCTCCAACAGCCTTCGCGTGATCCAGGCGGCTGAAGCCGAGAGCGAGCGGTGCGCCTCCGCAGACCATCAGGCCGCTAACAGCTCCGGAGCGGCAGCCCCTGTTTGGATCGCCGCTACGCCAGCGAGCCGCTTGAACAGGGCTGCGATCGATGCGGCACGTGCCGCGCCGCATGATCAGCGCACGTCCACGTTGTTTGGGCAGCTCGTCACACTGACCTGAGTAGCAGTCCCGCCACCTCACACGAAGACAGTCAGACCGACGCCTAGTCGTGAAAATCTGGCGGTCCGTGCTACTCCTACCCTGTCAGCCGGTCGGCGTCGGTCGTACCGGTCGCAGCGGGAGAGGAGCGGATTGTATCTGCCGCTGCCGGATGCCGGCTGTTAGGGGGATTTATGCTCAAGACACGACGAAAGCGCCTCGATCGGCGAGGAGAGGCGGCAATGGAGCGCCTGAACGAGATCGAGACCTCGATCGTGACCTTGGGGAACGAGGATCTTCTAGACCTCGCCGACATCTACAAGTCTGAGCCCCGCACCCCGTTGGGCGAGATCGCATTCGCCGAGATGGCACGACGCGGCATCAGCCTTTAACGAGGCTCTGACCCGAGCGTACTTCAATCCTGAAAGTCACCGTCATGCAGATCATCGTTCGCGACAACAATGTTGACCAGGCCCTTCGTGCCCTAAAGAAGAAACTACAGCGGGAAGGTGTGTACCGCGAGATGAAGCTCCGCCGCCATTACGAGAAGCCATCGGAGCGCCGTGCCCGTGAGCACGCCGCGGCGGTCAGTCGCGCGCGCAAAGCTGATCGAAAGCGCGCCGAACGCGATCGGTGAGCGCCGAGGCGGTATGACTATGATAGGTACTCGAATAAGTGAAACGGGGACGCTGATCCGTGACGGTGGGGCCTTCTACCTCCGTCGTGATCTCGGCGGCAGGTATCAACTCGAGCTCCAGCGCACGCCGGTTGATCTCGTAGAAAAGCGCGTGCGGCTTGTGGGCACCTTGGTCGGCGCCGGCATCGTCGCAGCCGACGGGGTCGCGCCGGCGTAGGCGCGAGGACCCAAAAGACGACATTCAGCCGTCGTTGCCCGCTCCCCAACTTCAGACATCCGTTCATGTCCGTTCGATGCCTCGACGAGCGGCCGTGGAATGACAAAAAGTGGGACGAAGCCGTCGTTCCCGTCGGCGTCGCCAGAAGTCGGCTTGTACTAAGAGACGACATTTAACGCGGTCGAGGACATAGAGCGGCCGATCCGCCGTGTCGGAATACAGCTCCGGCCGCAGCTTGCGCATGAATCCCGCAGGCGTCGGGCGTTCGACCGCGGGCTCACCCGCGCCGTCGACAATTCGGCCGTCGCTCATGCGAACGAAGCTAGAACGACCCGAGGTCCGAAACCGGTCCGGACGACGGACACCGCAGCCGGCTGCAGCCTAAACTGCGCCGACGTTCCGAGCGGCGCTGCGCCGGCATGCCCCGACCGATCCCGCACAAATCACTTCGCGACCAGATTGAGGTTCAGCGCCCCGCACTGGCACCGGACGCCGCCCTTGGGACCGCGCTCGGGCGTGACTGAATACATCTGCTCGCAAGTCGGGCACTCGAGGGAGGAGACGAGCGCGCGGAAGGCCGTGACGACCGGAGCGAAGTCGCCTTTCCCAAGGTCCGCCCAAGCGTTGTAGTGCACGCCGGTGTTCACCTGCCACTGATCGACGTTCGTCGCCTGCTTGGCCGCCGTGAAATCTGCCTCGCGTGCGACGATGGCCGCGACGACGTCGCTTTGCCCCCACGAGTTTGCGACGTCCTTCGCCTTCCTAAGCAGCTTTCCGAACTCGCCGATCGCCGCGGGCATCGTGTCGCCGAGCATGAACTGGGCGTCACCCCTGAACTCCACCGACGCGCGCAGCCGATGGCAGGTCTCCGCCGCGTAGTATTCCAGGAAACGCCGCAGCATGCCTGCGGCCTTGCTGACCTCGTTCAGCGCAAGATGGGCGTCAATCTCCTCCCACACCGACGCGTTCGTCCATTCCGTAGGTCCGGTCTCGACTGTCCAGGTCCGAAAGTGGGCCAGTCCCTTCGACTTGATGATGCCCTCGGCCCGCATGTGCCGCAGCCACACGTCGTCGTGCGTCGTGAAGATGAACTGCGTATCCGGAAACCGGTCCTTGAGCAGCGTGCAGACCTCGCGGCGGTGGCCCTTGTCGACCGACATGAGAACGTCGTCGAGCACCGCGAACGTAAAACCGGTACCCAGCAGATGCTTCATCAACGAGAGGTATAGACACAGCCCCATTCCGTCCTGGTGACCCTCGCTGTGATAGGCGCCAGGCGGGAACTTGCCGCGGCCGTAAAAGTCGACGTCGAACGCCAGCTTGCCGATCGACGGGAGCAGGGCGGCGGTGAAGTCGGACTCGTCGTCACTGTTGATGACGCGGTAGCACTCGGCGAACTCGTCCTGGACCTCCTCGTAGATCCTCTCCAGCGCCTTCGTCGTCGTGTCGCCGAATATCTCGAAGGCTGTGGCGGAGCGCTCGGCCCTCGCCCTGCCGACGGCGAGCGCCTGACGGGCCCTGCGGAACTGGTCGAGCCGCTCCTGCCCGACCGTCAGGAAGTCGCGGGCCGCGTCCTGCACGCTGGGTTCCGGCAGGGCCGCCACCGCCGCGGACACCGTCCCGATCGCCGCATCCAGATCAGGCACGCTGCTGGCGACGCCCAGCACCGCCACCGTGTCCTCGATCGGAAGGAACGCCTCCAGCTGCCGGTAGCGACCCAGAAGCACCTGCTTGAAGTCGCCCAGCGCCTTCACGTCCAATGGCGGCGTGAGCCCCTGCGAGTCCGTGATCGTGGCGGCAATCGCCGTCCCGGCCTCCCGGATCAGGTCCAGGACGGGCGCCATGCGCTCCTGAATGGCGCGCTTCCGCGCGGAGATGTTCGCAAGGTGGGACAGTTTGCCACGAAGGTGGGCGACGAAGGCGTCCTCGTCGAACGCCTTGTCGCACACCGGGCAATGCTCGCCATCGTAGAGGTCGAGCGCCGTCGTGAGCAAACCCTCCTCCTTCACGCCGCTCACCGTCGACGGATCGGCGACCAGCTCCGTCAGCGATCCTGCGATCGCCGCGCACTCCGCGGACACCGACGAGGCGGTCAGGGCCGCGAGCGCCGCCTGCAGTGCGGCGATGTTCTCGACGGCCTGGACCTTGATGACGCGCGAACGGACGCCACCCGTCCCGATGGTCGCGAGTCCGTCGACGAGCGACGTGGTGGCGAGGAGGTCGTCGAGCGGACCGAGCCCCAGTATCGCGCGCCTTGGGTTGACCGCATCGAGTATCGCGGCCTTGCCGACCTGGGTCAGCCCCAGCGCGGTTCTGAGAAGCTGAGTCGCCTCGGCCTCGTACCGTTCGAGCGGCTTCACCTCCCTTGCATAGGCGTTCGCGATCTTCTGCAGCACCACCCGCATCTTCTCGACGTCGCCGAGCTGGAGAAGGGCTTGGACCTCCTTGGCGCGGTCGCCCGGCTCGGACAGCACGAACCGTATGAGCTCGCGTCTCGACAGCACGAACTCGGGACGCGCCTTCACCTGCTCGAAGACCGCGAGGACGTCGGGATCGCCCGGCGTGATCGTCGGGGCGTTGAGACCCTTCACCGACCGGTGGATCGATGCCTTCTTGCCGTTGAGTGAAGGAATGGTGACGTCGATTGTGACCGTCGCGAGGTCGGGCTCGTTCTGCGAGTCCACGTGCGGACCGTGCTGTTTTACCGAGAGGTTGCCGGTGCCCCGACCCGACAGGCGGGAGATGTTCCCGGTGAGACCAAACTCGATCGCGTCGACGATCCCGCTCTTGCCTGTCCCGTTCGGCCCGCAGGCGGCGAAGTTCTCACCGTTGAGCGTCAACGTTAGGTCGCGGATGCCGCGGAACTCGCGAATTGAGATCTGCTGGATGCGGATCATTGCGAGTCCGGGAAGAGAGCGTTTCGTACAGCCGGCTCGGCGAACACGCCGTCGACCAGCACGAGCTTTCTGAGCTGCTCCGCGCACTCACCGAAGTCGTCGACCCGCGCGAGTTCGTCGAAGAAGGAAGACAGGACCGCGCCGGCGACGGTCGTCACGCGAATCTGCTCGCCCCCAGGTTCAAGCTGATCAGAAGGCTCCATCCTGTCTCAATCCCCCCGTCGCCGCCCCGCTGGAGTAGTCCGCAAGATCAGCCTCCCAGGGAATGTAACTTCGAAATACCTGATCGGCCAAGCGAGCACAGATTCAACCTTACCGAGAATGTGAATTTAGTCCGGGCCCTGCCCCTTCGAATGGCCGGTTCCGACGTAAAACGACATTCCTGCTGCCCGATCGGACCGACATATTTTGGTCGACACCCGCCGATGGCCTCGCCGTCGCGAGGACCCACTTCCAGTCGTTCAGAGGCATCTTTCCCTTCCTGGAAGCGGACGCTTGTTCATCTCGGCAGGTACGAAATGAGTGCAGATGGTGCGTCCGCACCAGATGGCCCGTCATTCCTCGCGCAGGCGATCTGACGCGGACTTCTGACACCGCGAACCTCGCGGAAAACGGACGTTTGCGTGTTGGTGTCACAACTGGACGGTTGTGACACCTGCCACAACGCTACCGAAACTGGAGCGCGCAGCAGCAAGTTCCTCCGCGAGCGTCGCGACGAGCGCGGCGGCCGGCATCGCACGTGCCATCGGTGCCCCTTGCCCCGCCCAATGCGCGCCGTAGCCATGCTCGCCATGTGCCTTGGCGGCAGCGTGGAGGGCTTTTCCGGCGTCGTAGGCGATCGGATAGTCGGGCGGCGTATGGCCGGCGAGGTGCGCGGCGAGCTGCGTGAAGCGGTTGGCGAGCGCACGTGCCGGTCGTCCCGAGATCAGCGGGGTGAGTGACGTGTGGTGCGCGCCGGGGCCGGCGAGGGCGGTCCGGTAGCCGTCGTCCGCGGCGGATTCCGGGCAGGTGATGAACGCGGTGCCGAGCTGAGCGGCGATAGCACCCAGCGCCAGCGCCGCGGCGATGCCGGCGCCGTCCATGATCCCGCCCGCCGCGATCACCGGCACTCGTGTCTCGCGCACTAGCAGGCGCGTGAGCGCCACGGTGCCGAGCGCGTCGTCGGGGGCGGCGGGATCGAACAGGCCGCGATGTCCGCCCGCCTCGATCCCCTGCGCGACAATCGCATCGATCCCCGCCGCCTCAATCGCTCGTGCCTCGTCAAGGCTGGTGGCGGTGGCGAGCAGGACGATCCCACATTCGCGCAAGGCTGCCAGAGCGTCGGCAGACGGTAGGCCGAAATGGAAGCTGACGACCTTCGGCCGTGTCTCCAGCAGCATCGCCAGCATAGCGCGATCGTCGGCGAAGCTCGTGTAGATCGTGCGCAAGGCCGCGGGCGGTGCCGCGCCGAACTCGGCAAACGACGGGGCGAGCCCATCCAGCCACGCCGCCTCGCGCACAGGATCGGACTTGGCGGTCGCATGAACGAAGAAATTGACGTTGAAGGGGCGCGCCGTCCGCGCGTGCAGCTCGTCGATCATCGCGCGCGCGCCTCCGGCATCCGTCGCGCCGACACCGATCGAGCCGAGTCCGCCGGCGTCGGACACCGCGGCGGCCAGCGCAGGCGTCGACACGCCGGCCATCGGCGCCTGGATCAGCGGCAGCATCATTCCGATCCGATCGAGCATCCTGGTTCCTTTCAGACGGACGAACCGATGGAACGCAGCGCCTGGTCCAGGTCGGCGATCAGGTCGTCGCCATGTTCGAGGCCGATCGACACGCGCAGCAGCGATTCCGGCGCGGTGGTCGCCGGCCCTTCGACCGACGCGCGATGCTCAACTAGGCTGTGATTGCCCCCGAGGCTCGTCGCACGGGTGAAGATGGTGAGCGCCGCGGCGACCGCCATCGCCTCGTCGCGGCCACCCTGCACCTCAAACGAGATCATGCCGCCAAAATCGTGCATCTGCCGGCTCGCGACCGCATGGCCCGGATGCGAGGGGAGACCGGGATAGTGGACCTTGGCGACGGCCGGGTGATCCTCCAGGAAGCGGGCGACGACGAGCGCGGTCGCGCTGTGGACGCGCATCCGCGCCGGCAGCGTCGCGATGCCGCGCAGCGCGAGCCAGCTATCGAAGGCGGACGCCAGCACGCCCCGATGACGCTGGATCGCGCGCAGCTCGTCCAGGTGCGGTCCGCCCACGCGGACGATCGCCGCACCGGCCATGACGTCGCTGTGCCCGCCGATATACTTGGTGAGCGAATGGACGATCACGTCCACGCCCTGCTCGAAGGGGCGTTGCAGGATGGGCGTCGCCCACGTGTTGTCGGCGACCGTGGCGAAGCCCGCGGCCTTGGCGATCGCAGTCACCGCGGCGACGTCGACGATGCTAACGAGGGGATTGGAGGGCGTCTCGATCCAGACGATCCCGGGCTCGCCCTCACGGCACGCCGTCTCGATGGCGGCCTGATCGGCCATGTCGACCACGATCGTCTCCAGCGAGCGACCGAAGGCGGTATCGGTGAGGAAGGAGCGAACGCCGAAATATATGTCCTGCGGCAGCACGAGACGGCCGGGGCGATGGAGGCGCAGCGCCTCGATCGATGCGGAGATCGCCGCCATGCCCGACGAATAGGCAACCGCGGCCTCGCCACCTTCGAGCGCGGCGAGGCAGGTTTCGAGCGAGCGGCGGTTGGGGTTGTCGTCGCGGCTATACTCGAACCCGCGAGAGAAGCCGCCATCGGCGTCGCGCTCGAAGGTGGTGGCGAGGTGGATAGGCGCGCTGACCGCACCCGTCGCGGGGTCTACCTGGCGGCCCGAGTGGACTGCGATCGTCTCGATCTGCATGAGGTCTCTCCTGTGGTTCTGGTTGTTGGCGATCACGCGGCGAGCGGTTCGCGGGCGATGAAGCAGCCGGGGATCAGCGTGCGCAGCCCCAGTTCGAGGAAGGTCGCCGCCTCGTCGAGCGCCGCGAGCGGCATGGTGTCGAGGCTTTCGAGGACGAACCACATCCGTCCGGTGAAAGTGTCGAGGCGGGTGCGCGATCCCTGTCGCCAGTTCCAGCGCCGGCATGTCACGCCCACGTCGTCGCGCCAGATCACCTCGCCGAGGGTCGCATACTCAATCGCCGGCTCGCCATTGGCGATCGTGTCGAACGGCTCGCTGCCGTCGGCGATCGTCAGGCGGGGCGCGCCCGCATAGGCTTCGATGTTCTCGCCGCCCACCGGCACCGCAAAGCGCAAGGACGCGGCGTTGTAGAGGTCGACCACGGGGTTGATGGCCGGCAGCGTGCCGTCCTTCAGCACGCGCTTTCGGAGCGCCTGCGCCGAACAGGGCGTGCGGTTCGGCTTGGCGCCGAAGCGGGTGTAGGTTTCCGCCCAGCTCGCAAGGTGCGCCTCGGCCCAGACCGGGCCACCCTCGGCGACGAACCGACAAGCGTCGGCGAGAACGCTCGGATCGATCGCAACCGGGGTGGTGCCGCGCGCATCGGCGAACAGGCTGACGGCATGGAAGCCGGGAGCGATGGTCGCGATGGCGGGGTCGATGATGGGGCGTGGGAACATGTGGACGATCATGCTCAGGAGTTCAGCGCTTGATGTCGTGGAGCCACGGCGCCGCGTAATGGTGGCGGATCGCTACTTCCGACGTTGCCAGCATCATCTTGCACAGGCCGGTACGCGGTCGCGCCTTCGAACGCGATGGAGCGCTGCTGGATGCACTCAACGCGCTGGTGGCGCGAGACAGGTAGGCGAACATGGATACACTCCGGATCGATGACAGGCAGCCCAGATCGGGCATCACCGATTTAGCGACCGGACATCGGTTAGTGAAATTCAACTACCTTAGCTGAGTGAAGCTGCGCTTCATCGCTGTACGAGCTGGCGCGCCGCTGCTTGGCAGACGGCGTCTGTGAGATGGCGCAGCGTGGCCGCGTGGAGGCGGGCAACTGTCCAGTAGAGCTTCACGTCGAGGCGGAGCGCGGGCGGCAGTTCAACAAGTCGTCCCGACGCCAGATGATCGGTAACGAGCTGGACGGGTTTCATGCCCCATCCGACGCCCGCGAGGATGAAGTCGAGCAGGCCGTGGGTTGAGGGCACCCAATGAACCGGCCCGGTGAGGTCGACGCCATGTGCCTCGCGCGCCCAGCGCGCCTGCATGGTGTCGTGCCGATCGAAGCGGATGTGCGGCGCCAACGCCAAGCTGTCGGCCGTCACGCCGTCGGCAAAGTAGCGCTCGACGAACGCGGGTGTCGCGCACGCAGCGTAGCAGAGCGCGCCAAGCGGAATGGTCTTGCACCCCTGCACCGGTTCGGGATCGTCGGTAACGGCAGCCAGCACCTCGTTCGCGCGCAGCCGATCGGCAGTGCGCGCCTCGTCGTCGAGCGTCAGGTCGAGGGTAACGTTCGGCCCAGGATCGAACGCAGCGATGGCGGCCGGGAACCAGGTTGGCAGGCTGTCGGAGTTGACTGCCAGGCGCAGCGTGATCGGCGCGTCGGCCACAGGGGCGGCAGTGCCAAGTGAGGGGGCGAGGTCATGTTCGAGGAGCCGGACGCGATCGAGGTGGGCGCACAGCGTACGCCCCAGCTCGGTCGGCTCGCAGGGTTGGCCGCGGACGATCAGGATCGCGCCGAGCCGCTCCTCGAGCCCGCGGACCCGCTGCGAGATCGCGGACGGGGTGATGCCGAGCGAGGCGGCACCGCGCTCGAAAGTACCCTCGCGGATGATGGCGGCGACCGCGGCGATGGAAGCATAGTCGAGCATGATGAAGCTATGCTTCATCGGGTTAAGATGAACAACCTTCACTTACATCGACGTCCTCGGTTAGAGTCGCGGCAGCGGCGACCACGTTCCCGCCTCCGAACAGGGAGTTTCAAGACCGGGACGGCCCGGCAGCTCGCATCGTGTGTGGAGGCTGCTGTGGCGTGGATCGTGCTTGTCGTCGGCGGGTTGTTTGAGGTTGTGTGGGCCTATGCGATGAAGCAGTCGCACGGCTTCACCCGGCTCTGGCCGAGTACGATCGCGGTTGTCGGCGTGATCTTGAGCCTCGGGCTCCTGTCCTGGTCGATGCGGACCCTGCCGCTCGGCACCGCCTACATGGTCTGGACCGGGATCGGCGCGGTCGGCGCGTTCGCGGTTGGCATCCTGATCCTCGGCGAGCCCGCCAACGCCATGCGGCTCATGGCTGCGTTGTTGATCCTGAGCGGCCTCGTCATGATGAAGCTGGCGACGCCGTAAGGGGGGAGTGATGAAGGAGCTGCTGCTGGTCTATGTCGCCTATGTGATCGCGGCCGGAGTCCCGGCCCGAGCACAATGGCGATCATGTCGGTCGCGATGGGACAAGGACGTCGCCCCGCGCTGGCGCTGGCGGCTGGCGTCATCACCATGTCTTTCGTGTGGGGGCTGGTCGCGGCGACCGGCCTCTCCGCGCTGCTGACACGCTACGCACAGACGCTCGTCATCCTGAAGATCGCCGGCGGGCTCTATCTGCTGTGGCTGGCGTTCAAGTCGGCGCGGTCGGCGCTGCGCAGCGATGCGGCGGTGGTTACCGCCCCGCGCGAGCAGCCGAGCGCGGGCGCGCTTTACCGGCGCGGCGTGCTGATGCACCTCGGCAATCCGAAATCGGTGCTGTCGTGGCTCGCGATCATGACGCTGGGGGTCGGCATGCAGGCCTCGATGGCCCAGGTCGCCGCGGCCTTCTTCGGCTGCGTCGCGCTCGGCGTGGTGCTGTTCGGCGGCTATGCGCTCCTCTTCTCCACCGCGCCGATGGTACGCGGCTATGCCCGCGCTCGGCGCTGGATCGAGGGGACGCTGGCAGTGGTGTTCGCCGGTGCCGGCCTCAAGCTCCTAACTGCCCGCTGATCCGAAAGGGACGCGCATGTCTAAGCTCTTCACAGGCCTGTCGGCCTTCCCGCTCACCCCTGCCAATACTGATGGCGTCGTCGATACCGCCGCGCTCGGTCTGCTGATCGACCGCCTTGTCACGGCAGGCGTGGACTCGATCGGGCTGCTCGGCAGCACAGGCATCTACGCCTATCTCGATCGGCACCAGCGCAAGCGGGCGGTAGCCGCGGCGGTGGAAGCCGCGAGCGGTCACGTGCCGCTGATCGTCGGTGTCGGCGCGCTGCGAACGAGCTGGGCGATCGACCTCGCCCGCGACGCGGAGCGCGCGGGCGCATCGGGGTTGCTGCTGGCGCCGGTATCCTACGCTTCACTGACCGATGGCGAAGCAGCAGCTCATTATCGCGCCGTCGCCGGCACCACGGCGTTGCCGCTGTGCGTCTACAACAATCCCGGCACCACCAACTTCACCTTCTCCGACGCGCTCATCGCCGAGCTGGCGGCGGTGCCGGGGATCGCCGCGATCAAGATGCCGCTGCCGGCGGACGACGGCTATGCCGGCGAGCTGGCGCGGTTGCGCGCCACCACGCCCGAGACGTTCGCGATCGGCTATAGCGGCGATTGGGGCGCGGCCCCGTCACTGCTGGCGGGCGGCGATGCCTGGTACAGCGTCGTCGCCGGCCTGCTGCCCGAACCGGCGTTGCGCCTGACCCGTGCGGCGCAGGACGGCGTTTTCGACGAAGCGGCCGCCATCAATGCGGCGTTCGCGCCGCTGTGGTCCCTGTTCAAGGCGCACGGCAGTCTCCGCCTCATGTACGCCATCGCAGACCTGCTCTCGCTGCAGATCGGCGATCCGCCCCTACCGATCATGCGCGTCGGAGCTGACGTCGTGGCGGATGTCGGCACGGCTCTTGACCATTTGGGGGTGTGACGGGCTGACCGACCGTCTTCTTACAAGCGAGCCTTTAGCGGGACAGCCAAGAAGAAGGGGCCTCCGCGGTGCGTGCAGCTAAAATGATAAGGATTGGTCAGAAGCCGCAGTGCCGTATGGTGTCACAACCGAACGGTTGTGACACTTGCTGATCAGCCACTCGCTGCTGCACTGACCCACTTCCGGTCGCTCAGGGACTACCAAACGCCACCCGAAACCGGCCGCTTGTTCAGCATCACCGACGGCCGACCAACCACATTTACGAACCGCAGGTTTACTGCGCCCACGTACGCTCGATCGGCCGATCCGGCCCGATGGAGACGATCGATGGGTCACTCGCCGATGGACCCCGCCTTTCACGAACTTCGACCTTGGAACGAAGGCCGGCTTATCGGTGCGAAGCGGGCGCTGAAACAGAAACAGGTCTGGGCCATTCGCTTCTGGCTCGACCAGCATAGACGACTGCGCGACCGAGCGCTGTTCGATCTTGCCATCGACAGCAAAGCTGCGCGGCTGTGATGTGGTCAGGGTGCGGATCGGCGATGTAGTTTCCGGCGGGCGCGTACGTGACCGCGCCGTCGTGGTTCAGCAGAAGACCAAACGACCGGTTCAGTTCGAGCTGATGGACACCGCACGTAAGACGATGCGGGCATGGTTGGAAAGACGCGGCGGGACGATGAACGACTTCATCTTCCCGAGCCGAAACGACTATATGGCTCACATGAGTACGCGGCAATATGCCCGCCTCGTGCACGAGTGGGTGGTCGGCATCGGCCTTCCGGCTCAGGATTATGGGACGCACTCCCTTCGGCGCACAAAAGCACCGATCATCTACAAGGCGACTGGCAACCTCCGCGCCGTTCAGATTCTTCTCGGCCATGCAAAGATCGACAGTACGGTGCGCTACTTAGGCGTAGACGTGGAGGACGCTCTGGAACTGGCCGAACGCACAGAGGTCTGAGCGAGCCAATTGCGGGCGCTCCGGCGTCGCCGATCGCTGCTCAAACCGGAAGTTTGTTAATATAGACGAATAAGTACGAGCCCGTTCCGTGCTCAGAGACGTTGAGTTGGTTCAGTCGCTTTTCCGATCCTGGCGGAGCCCCTGCCCCGACGGAGAAGACACATGCGCGCACTATGCTGGCACGGTAAGGGCGACGTCCGCGTCGACACCGTCGCGGACCCCGAAATCAAGCATCCGCGCGATGCGATTATCAAGGTTACCGCCTGCGCGATCTGCGGGTCGGACCTCCACCTGCTCGACGGCTACCAGCCCACCATGGAGGCCGGTGACATTCTCGGTCACGAGAACATGGGCGAGGTCGTGGCCCTCGGCTCCGAGGTGACCAACCTGAAGATCGGCGACCGCGTGGTGGTGCCGTTCACGATCAGCTGCGGGGACTGCTGGTTCTGCCGCAAGGGTCTGTTCGCCGCCTGCGACCGCACCAATCCCAATGCCGAGATGGCCGCCAAGGCGATGGGACACTCGCCCGCCGGCCTGTTCGGCTTTAGCCACATGCTGGGTGGCTATTGCGGCGGTCAGGCCGAGTATCTGCGCGTGCCGATGGCGGACATCGGACCCATCAAGATCCCTGATAGCGTCACCGACGATCAGGCGCTGTTCCTGTCGGACATCTTCCCGACCGGCTACATGGCCGCCGAAAACGCCCAGATCGAGCCCGGTGATACCGTGGCGATCTGGGGCTGTGGCCCGGTCGGCCAGTTCGCCATCCGCTCGGCGCTGATGATGGGTGCAGGCCGGGTGATCGCGATCGACGAGGTGCCCGAGCGTCTCGCCATGGCCGAGGCCGGCGGTGCCGAAACGATCAACTTCGCCGAGACGGACGTGTTCGACGAGCTGCAGGCGCGGACGAAGGGACGAGGACCCGACAGCTGCATCGATGCAGTGGGTTGCGAGGCGGCCGGACACGGCGCGGCCGATGCCGTCATGGACAAGGTCAAGGCCAGCATGATGCTCGCCACCGATCGCGTCCACGTGCTGCGACAGGCGATCATGAGCTGCCGCAAGGGCGGCACGGTGTCGGTACCCGGCGTCTACGTCGGCATGGGCGACAAGCTGCCGATCGGGGCGGCGATGAACAAGGGGCTGACCATCAAGCTCGGCCAGACCCACGTTCAGCGCTACACCAAGCCACTGCTGGAAAAGATCGTGGCCGGGGAAATAGACCCGAGCTTCGTCATCACGCACCCGGCCAGCCTCGAGGACGCGCCCGAGATGTACGCCAGGTTCCGCGACAAGGAGGACGGCGTCATCAAGGTGGTCATGCGCCCGCACGGCTGAGTTGCGCATCCCTCATTGTCGTGGCGGCGTGCGATCCCCTTTTTGAGGATCGAGCGCCGCAACGACCGGCGCCCGGCCGCTGACAGATAAAGTGGTGCCATGCACGGGCTGTGTTCGTTGAGCCGTCCCAGATTACTGAATGGAACGAGATGCACGAGATCAACCGCGGCTCTGGTCGCAAACTGCTGCTTGTCCACGGGCTGGGCGGAAGCTCGCGATCATGGAGCCCCATTCTAGACTCGCTTGGCGTCAGCCGAACGGTGATAGCGATCGACCTGCCCGGACATGGCGCGACCCCGGCAGAGCACGATAGTGGGACGTTCGACGGCCTAGTCGGCAGCGTGCAGCGCTTCATCGTTGAGAACGAGCTGACCGGGATCGACGTCGTGGGCAGCTCGATGGGTGCGCGGATAGTGCTCGAACTTGCCAGGCGTGGCGTCGTCGGCAACGTCGTCGCACTTGACCCGGGCGGGTTCTGGCGTGGTTGGGAACGCACCTTCTTCAAGACCACGATCGGTGTCTCGGGCCGCTTGTTGCGGGCGATCCGGCCCGCCCTACCGATGTTGAGCCGTCACGCGGCCTCGCGCACCGCCCTGCTCGCCCAATTGTCCGCGCATCCATGGGCGCTTGATCCGCAGATGGTGGCGACCGAGCTCACCGATCTCAGTACGACACAGACGTTCGATGCGCTTGTGCATGACCTTGCGGCCGGGCCCGAGCAGACCGGTCCTGCTGCCGACAGCACTGGCCGGATCGTGATCGGATGGGGCAGGCATGACAGGCTATGCCTGCCGCGGCAGGCGGCGCGCGCAAAAACTGCGTTCCCGTCCGCAGAGCTGCACTGGTTCGAGTCCAGCGGTCACTTTCCAATGTGGGACATGCCGGACGAGACGGTCGAGGTCATCCTCACAGCTACGCTGTGAACTTAGCGGGCTGTAACGCCGACCCATTTCCCGCCATTCACGGCACCTTATTGGCTCCCCAACAACGGTCACTCGTTCATGCGGTTTGTTGATGCCACGGCCGCCCTCCCGCCCTGACCGTCAGGCGCCGGCGCGGACGACGCGCATGCCAACGCAGATGCCGTCCTGGGCGCGATCCCGACCTGCGCCCGTACCACCGCCTTCAGCGGCAGGAGATAGCCGCCGTCCCTAGGAAACAGCGACGTAGTGAACCATGCGCAGCGATGCTGTTCGCGACTAGCACGCAGCCCCAGCCGTAGCTCGCCTCACGCGCGGCGTAGCTGACCTCGCCGAGATGCTCGGTGGTACGCCCTCGCTTGCGGGCCTTCAAAGGAGCAGGCAGCATGATGCGATGCTCGTCATCCTCCTCGCTATGCCGCCGCAGGCATATCACGCGATCCCAGGCAATACGCGGAATTGGCAGGAGCGGCTACGCGGTACGCCGGCAGTGCTAGGACAAGTGACTTACACGATCGGCGAGACACGCCTCACCCGCCAGGGGGTATGCGGGGTCTGTCGGCGGATCGCGCTGGTCGCGGCCGACGCCGGGCTGGTCGACATCTCGGGCGCGAGCTGTTCGAGGCGATCGCGGCACTCTCAACCCACTCGCTGCGGGTCGAGTTGACCCAGGATCTGTTCGCTGCGGGTGAGGATGGCGCGGGCATCGCGCTGACCCTCCGATGGTCGTCGCCGGCGACGGCGTTGCGCTATCGCCGCAAGCTGGCCGTGCGGAGCAATGCGGCGTCCCGCGTCCTTTCAAAGGTTAGACGGTGACACGCGGCTAAAAGGACGCTTTTGTTATTCGAGCGGCAGGCAAGCTGCGCGATGGCGGGTCGTGGGAGGGGTTGGCCAGGACATGATGACGAAGTTGACTCCTGAGCAACTTGGCGATGCCGGCGAGGATCTCTTCAAGCTTCTTTGCTCGCAAGCCCAGCTAATTCCGAACCCAAGCATACGCGATCGGACAGGTTGGGATTTTCGTGTCGAGTTTCCCATGGGCGACGCTACAGCGACGACGCTCGACAAGCGCTTACCGCGCGTGTGCCAGGTTCAGATCAAGGCGACTGCCGGGAGCAGCGGCGTCGTGACCGCACCCTTGTCGGCGGTGGATCGCCTTGCAAAGGACACAGCCCCTGCGGCGATCGTCATTTTCCGTATGCGAGCCGACGGCACGCCGCTGATGGGATATGTGGTCGATCTGATCGACGATGAACTCGCGCGTATCCTTCAGCGGTTGCGGAGTGTCGATAAAGCCGGCCGCACCGACACCAACCGGATCAAGATCACCTTCGATTATCGCAAGGGTCGCGCCTTCAAGCCGACGCCGACTGGTCTGCGGGAGGCTTTAAAGGTCACGAGCCCCTCCGACGTTGCCGCTTATAGCGACAAGAAGCGGCATCAGCTCGCCACGCTCGGCTTCGACGACGATGGCGGTATCGAGGCGAACGCACTCGTCTGGATCGAGAGCCAGGATCATCTCATGAGGATGATCTCAGGGCTCGCGCCGCTTAAGCCGATCAAACTCGACGCGTATGAGCGGCGCTTCGATATTCTTCTGCCCTACACTGGTTCGCTCTTCGACGGCGTCGACGAGTTTCCGATCCAGCTTCCGATGGTCGGCGCCTGTGAGATCGTCGTCCGCGGCGGCCCGCGTGATCCGGCAGCCCTGTTCGTGTGTGAAGCGTTCGCGCCGCCGCCGATCGATGGGGCGCCGCTGATGGTGATCCGCCACTCGATGATGACGGCTGTGTTCAATGAGGACGGCCTCGAGGTCGAAACCGTGGGGCACTTCTACGAGGATCGTCACAGCGTCAACGAATGGATCCTGCTGCTCCGCGCGCTGACCTATCTCGCCTCAGACAAGGGATCGATCGAGCTCGAGTTCAAAGGCGTTCGGATCAGCACACCCCGCCGCTGGCCTGCGCGGTCCGGACGCCGAAAACCTGCCACGCCTCCTGCGGTTCTTCGAACGCTGGAAAGAGGCACTGTTGCTCGCCGGCGTGAGCATGGGCGACGACGTGGCGCTGAGCGCCGTTTGGGACGCGAAGTCGGAGCAGAGCGGCCTCGACATATTGTGCAACCCGCACCCGATCGCGACCCTCGAGTTCGACGCGATCGACGGCCTCGATCTGCAATCGGGGGCGGACGCGCTCTTCTTCAACACGCTTTCCTTCGGTGGGGCGTCCTTCACCTTCGCCGTGAAGGTGAGATTGGTCCGCCCCGATGCAAGATCGTCGCGCTTCGTGTCATCGCGGTTCGAGCTGCTCGACATCCGGGCAGCCGTCGCCGACCTGGAAGCCTATGCGGCGGAACAAGCCAATGCACATGACCTCAGCATCGTAATCGATCCGCGCAACCTCACGGACACGTCCACGCAGCTGGTGGAGTAGCCTCGCTGCTCGTTGACCCGTTTCGCGTGTCTTGCGCCCCCGCTATCCGATGGAGACCTTCCACGACGGCAAATCGAGTGCTTTCATGTGGCGCACCTGGTCCCAGGTCAGCCGGTCTTCATCCACAAATTCGAGGAGGCCGCGGATCAGGCGGGGAATCGCGATCGTCGCGCGAACCGCATCCGGTAGCTCGCTGACCGTATCGGTTAGCGGCTGGCCGTATCGGTGCGTGCGCTCTTTCATGATGGCCTGGATCGCGCCCAGGTCGGCTTTCGAAAGCCGCTCCGAACAGCGGCGGTCCGGATCGCCGGCGGGCGACATGCGGAGGTATTGGCCGCTAAAATCCGGCCGCTCGTTCCGGGGGTAGAGCTGGTGGTTAAGATAGGCCTCGATGGTAAGCGGGAGCTGTTTGTCCCAAAGCTGGAGCGTCCACATCGAAATGTCGGGGTCGCGAAGCAGCAGCTCGAGGCCCCGGGACGCCGCTTTTTCGGTGTCGGTCCGCCGGCGAAGCGCGTCGCGAAGCGCGAGCCGAGCCTTGCGATCGCGCGTCGAGAGCTTGCGCCCCTCCGTTGCGCGCAGTTGCTCGAGGAGGGCGTCGCTTTCGTGTTGCCGGACGACGATGTGCCCGCTCGGCCAGTCGTTCAGATCATGGACGAGCTCGCGCACACTCAGTTCGAGGTCTTTACCGCTCTTTTCCAGCAGACCGCCCTTCAGCATCCAGGTCGCGAGGAGGGGCGAGCGTGGGGCCCCGCCACCGGCTGGCCCGAAATGCTTGTCGGCGACGGCGGTGTCGAGCGTGGCACGCCGGACGATCTCGTCCCAGCCGAGAACGACGATTTCGAAGAGCTTCTTGCGTTTGTGCTGCTCGTTGAGGGTGCGGACGTGCGCCAGGATCGGAGCATCGCTCGGTGCGGTCGTGAGGATATAGAACGCCTTGAGGGCGGGGGTGAATTTCAGGGCTTCCGCGACCTCGATGTCGACATCGGCTTTCGACAATTTGCTGACGGGCCAGCGCGAGCGACGCTTGCATTGGAGCCCGATCGGATAAAGCGCGCCGTTTCTGGCGACGATGTCGACGCCATTCTGACGCTGGCCCGCGCGCCCGTGACGCACGAGCGCGGGGTCGCGCCACGCCGACTGAAAGACATCGGCGCACAGCTCTTCGAACTGCTCCCACGAGCGCGGCGGGGCATAATCCGCGTGCGCATGAAGATTCATGGCGTGGGTTTGCCAGCCTGAGGCGCCGACGCGCTGTTTCCGGCCGCTGTTGTCGGCAGTGGTGGCAGCGGTGCCGGCTTGGTGTCCGGCGCGGGTGGTCGCGGTCGCATGTAGGGGCCGGTCGGGCCCAGCCAGAGAGCGGCGGTCACGCCCAGCGTCACCGCGGCGATCATCGCGACGACCAGCGCATTTTGAAGCGGCGATACCAGGGCTCGCCATTCTTCACGATCGTCCAGTTGGCCTTGAGGGGCAGGCGCGCAGCGGCGAGGATCGATGGGACCGACGTGGCGAGCGCCGCCGCGTCGGTGGCGATCATGCGGTCGCGCAGCGTCCCGATTTCGGCCCGGATTTGGGTCCACTCTTCCTTCTTTGGATTTTCGCGCAGCTCGATCCTCGCTCGGGCCGCATCAAAGGCGGCGAGGCGCTCGACCTTCTTGGCAACGTCAGGCTCTTCCACATAGGCGAGGGCTTGCGCCGCGACCGCTGCGAGATCCTCGCGCTGATCGTCGATCCAGGCCTGGCGGAATTCGCTGATCTTATTCTCCTTGCCGATGACGGCCGACATGGCCGCGATCAGGCCGGCGAGCGTTCCGCCGGCAAGCCCGATCAGCGGCGGGAGCCAGTCCTTTGCCTGCAGATCCATGAGGCCCCTCCCTTTTTGCCCGGCACCATGCCGCTAGATCCCATCCTTCCGGCGAGGCTATAGGGGGACGTGGCCGACCGATGCACTCGCTTTATCCACGGCAAGGTGTCGGGTGTGAGACTCATTCGGATTGACGCCTCAACGCGGTGCTAGAGCAGCTTATCGGTAACCCGCAGATCCTCTCCCCGCCAGCTGTGTAGCAATAACTGCTGGTCAGTGAATATTGACATATTGTCGAATATACGATAGATGAACCTTATTTGCTGGACAGGAAATATGTTGCAATTTGAACAGGACGAACAGGAGCTTCTGGAGGGGCTCATTGAGGCCATCGGTGGCCTGCCGGAGGGTCAGGCATGGATCGAAGGCCGCGAGGTTACGGTCGCGCCGCGGGGCGGTAGGGTCGATGCGATCGTCGAGGCGATGATCGCTGGCCGGTCGCTTCAGCTCTTAATTGAGGCCAAGCGCGAAGCCTTCCCGCGCGATGTGCGCGAGGCGATCTGGCAGCTGCGCAACCATCTCGCGCACCAGACCGGCCTCGATCGAGAAGTCGTGCCATTCTTCGTCGCCCGCGCGATTTCACCCGGCGCGCGCGAGATCCTGCGCGAAGAGAAGATCGGCTTCTACGACCTCGGGGGCACGCTCTATATCCCCTCCCTCAGCGCCTTCGTCTATATCGACCGCCCTGTTCCCCGGAAGACCACCAGGGCCCTCGGCTCGATCTTCCAGGGTCAGCGGGCCCGGGTCGTTCAGGAAGTCTTCGCGCGCCGCCCCGAATGGGTCAGCGTTAAGCAGATCGCCGAGGACGCCGAGGTGTCGCCTGCGACAGCCTCGGATACGCTGCGCGATATGGAGCGCCGCGAATGGATCGAGGTCGAGGGGTCGGGGCCATCGAAGCTTCGCCGCCTCTGCGCGCCCACTCCCGTGCTTGATGCCTGGGCGGCGTTCCTGGTCGACCAGAAGCCGCCTAAGGTGCGCCGCTATTATGTCTCGTGCGCCAATACGGACGAACTGGCCCGCAAGCTCGACCGCGCGTGCCGCGATGCCGATGCCGCTTATGCGGTGACCGGGGAGGCTGCGGCGCAGGCCTATGCGCCCTATCTTTCCAGTATCTCGCAGCTGCGCTGCCGGATTGCGCCCGGTCCCTCGCAGGATCGGGCGCTCGAGGTGCTTGACGCGCGCCGGGTCACGGAGGGTTGGAACCTCGGGGTCATCGAGACGAAGGCGCGCGGCGATGTGACCGTCGGGGAGCGCATCGATGGTGTAGCACTTGCCCAGCCGCTGCAGGTTTACCTCGATCTTCTGCAGGGCTCGGGGCGCGCCAAGGAGATGGCGGCGCATCTGCGCGAGGAAAGGCTCGACCGCTGATGGGTAAGCCGCGCACCATCGGCGGCTACGCCGCCGCCGTCACCGAAGGCTGCGAACGCGTCCTGGTGACGCTCTTGCGGGGACTCGGACCCTGGAAGGATTCGGTCTTCCTCGTTGGCGGCCTCGCGCCGCGCTACATCATCACCGCCCGACCGCCCGCGATCCCAAGGCATGCTGGAACCGGCGACGTTGATGTCGTCGTCGACATCGCGATGCTCACCGACACCAAGGCCTATCAGTCCCTTGAGGAAAATCTGCGTGCAATGGGGTTCGAGCGGGCCGAGAACGAAGCCGGTAAGAAGCAGTCCTGGCGTTGGCGGGCGCAGATCGAGGGCGGCGCGACGATGATCATCGAGTTCCTGGCAGACGCGCCGGAGCTCAGCGGCGGCCGCGTGACCGAGCTTCCGACCGAAGGCAATGTCACCGCGATCAACATCCCCCACGCCTCGATGGTCTTCGATCTTCACGACAAAGTCGAGATCACAGCCGAGCTCCTAAACGGGGGCGGCCGGGCGACCGAGGTTGTGCGCTACGCCGATATCGTCAGCTTCACCTGCCTCAAGGCGTTTGCGTTCGATCACCGTGCCGAACCCAAGGATGCGCACGATCTGGTCTATTGCATCGAGCATTATGAAGGTGGGGCGGACGGCCTTCAGGCGGCTTTCAAGGAAGCCCTCTCGGGCAGCCACGAGGGCGTGATCCGCGACGCGCTGGCGAAGCTGCGCGTCCGCTTCGTTGATTCCAATCCGGACGAGAGCCACCTGCGCGATGGTCCGACAGCGGTCGCCCGGTTCGAAGAAGATGATATCGACGCTGAGGAAGATGAAGATGCCCGCGACAGGCGGATCCTTCGCCAGCGCCGCACGGCCGACGTGATGCAGCGCTTCCTGGCGCCCTTGGAATGACGATGACTGGTAGGTAAAAGAAACCGGGCCTACTCCAGCATCGGTAGGGTGGCAAAAGAGAGACCGACACGATGGACATGGCAGAGGCTCTCAGACTTGATCGCGGCGCCCGGTTCTTCCGGGGCGATCTGCACATCCACAGCATTGCCGGATCGCACGATGTCACGGATGCGGCGGCCACGCCCGAGGCGATCGTGCGGACCGCGCTGGCTGAAGGCCTCGATCTGATCGCCATCGCAGATCACAATGAGATCAGCGGGATCGGCGCGGCGATCGAGGCCGCCAGGGGCACCTCGCTGCTCGTCGTGCCGGCGGTCGAGCTGTCGACCGCCCATGGGCATGTCCTTTGCTACCTGCCGACGTTGGACGCGCTGACGCGCTTCCACGCCAGATTGTCGCTGGTCGATCGCGGACAGGCAAATTCGCGGTGTTCGAACGGCGTGGTCGATATCCTCAATCTCGTCCGTGAGGGCCGCGGTTTTGCCGTGTTGGCGCACGTCGACGGCGGCAAGGGCCTTGAAACCGAGGTGCCGGGCAGTCCGCCGCACAAGCGCGATATCATCTGCCACCCTTCACTTCTCGGCATCGAGTTGAAGCGCGGCGACAGCGATGTGTCCTACTCGGATCTCGACGCCGATGCCGACCGCAAGTTGCTCGGCCGCCAGCGGATCGAGGTCCTGGGCCTAGGCAAGAAGCAGTATCTCGCGCGCCTGCTGAACTCGGACTCGCACACGCTGGCAGCGCTCGGCCGAAATGCGGCAGGTGACCGTAAGGTGACCCGCTACAAAATGCAGGAGGTAACCTTCGAGGCATTGCGCCTCGCGCTGCAGGACAGCGATGCGCGTGTTCGCATCGAGGAGGAAGTGCCGAACCGCGTCCCCATTGTTCGCGCCCTCGCGATGAACGGCGGCTTCTTGAGCGGTCAGGGCATCAATTTCAGCCCGAACCTTAACTGCATCATCGGCGGACGCGGCACGGGCAAGTCGACGACCTTCGAGGCGATCCGGTGCCTCACCGGACAATCGGGGACCGGCGATGTCGTCGATTCCGAGGTCTGGCCCGAACTGATCGATCTTGTTGCCGAAGATCAGTCGGGGCACGAGCTGAGGCTGCGTCGCCGGATGAACGGCGAGGTTGAAGATGCGGACGACCCCGACGCCCTGCTGCCGGAATTCCCGGTCGAATGCTATGCCCAGAGCGAGGCGGCCACGATCAGCCAGAATGCCACGAGCGATCCCGCCGGCCTGCTGAGCTTCCTTGATCGCTTCATCGGCGTCGCCGCCGATCTGAAGGAGGAGCGAGAGGTGCGCCAGGCGCTCCTTGAGTCCGAAGCCGACCTCAAAACAGCGGCCGAAAACGTGGCCAAGATCCCTCAGGTAGAGCGCGACCTCAAATACAAGAGATCGCAGCTTGCCGCGCTTGAGGCGCAGCGCGGCAAGGAGGTGATCGGACTGATCCGCCAGCTGGAGCAGGAGAAGGAGGTGCGGATGTCGCTGCGCCGCGACCTGCAGGAGCTGCTCGGCCTGACCTCGAACGAAGCCTTGCGCGAGCGCATCGAAAGCATCGAGACGTCGGTCGACCCGACCGCTCTGACGATCGGCGGCACTGAATATCAGGCGATCGCGCAGCAGGCGGCGGCGTTCAAGGGCAAGGTTGCCGTCGCGGAGACCGATCTCCAGGCCGCGGCCAAGCTGCTCAGCGACGTGATCGAGCGGCAGCTGACAGCGTGGCGCGCCAAGGAGGCAGCCGCCAAGACCGACATCGACCAGAAGCGCGCCGCCCTCGAGGCGAACGGTGTGCGGCTGGACATGGTCTTCATCAACAGCCTCTCGACTGACGAGGCCCGCTTGGCTGAAAATCTGCGCAAGCTGAAGACGTGGGAGCCTGGGTTGGAGCGTCGCCGCAAGGAACGCGCCGACCTCGTCAGGAAGCGCTGGGATATCCGGGATCGCATCGCGACCAAGCGTAGCGCCTATGGCGTGAAGGCGAGTCGGACGCTCAAGTCGGTGCTGACCGACCTGATCGTGTCGCTCAAGTTCCTGCACAGCGCCCATTCGCCATCGGGTTGCGCGGTGATAACCGAAGCCATGGGTTGGCGAACCTCCCAGGTTCCCAGGGCGCCGCTTCTCATCGAGAAGCTGTCTCTGCCCGGCCTCGTGCAGGCAGTCCTCAAGAAGGACAAGGCGACGATTAAGGCGGTGAAGGCAAGCGACGGTGCCACGGTGTTCGCCGATGCCGATGCCCAGACGATCATCGACAATCTGTCCGCACCTGAGGTGATGCATAAGTTGCAGGCGGTCGAGGTCAGCGACCTGCCCCAGCTGGTCGTGACCAAAGCCGTGACAGGTCAACTCCGTCCGATGGTTCGCGACTTCAGCCGGCTGAGCCTGGGGCAGAAGCAGTCGGTGCTGCTGGCGCTGATGCTCTCCGCCGATTCCAACCGGCCGCTGATCATCGACCAGCCGGAAGATCATCTCGACAGCGAGTTTATCTACCAGACGCTCGTCCCGGTCCTCCGCCGGGCGAAGGAGCGCCGGCAGGTGATCATCGTGACGCATAACGCGAATATCGCGGTTCTCGGCGATGCCGAGCAGATCATCGTCCTGAAGGCACAGGACGACAACGGCCAGATCGTCTCGCGCGGATCAATCGATTATGGGGCGACGCGGCAATTTGCCTGCGACATCCTGGAAGGATCCGCCGAAGCTTTCAGGCGCCGCGCCGCGATTTACGGCGTAGGCTAGAGACCGCCTGGCGTCCGCCGAATAGGCTGGAGCCGGGCTAGCGGGCGGCATCGTAGATCTGCCGCGCGCGGTCGTAGTCGATCTTCGTCGCGCCGCTATGGGGTGCGACCGTGACGAACGAGCCGATTTCGGCCGGCGTGAACGACCAGCTTTCCGGCAGCCCGAGCTTGCGCTTGGCGGCGCCATCTGCGGAGTTACAGTTTCCGCAGATGAGCGTCTGAGGAAACCGCCCTGCCCCATGACAATGATGTCCAGTCAGGGTCACGGTGAACCCCATGCCATGCTCGTCGCCATAGCGGGCGCGCCAGGATGGCCCGCGGATTTCAGTCCATCGGACTAGTTCCGGCGCAGTACGGTTGCACGAGGGGCACCTCCATTTGCTGCGGACCGCCTCGAGAAAAAGGATTCGACAGTGCATTCCAGTGAATGCAGCGAGCTCAGCAGCGGTCGGAATGCGAGAATATTTCTTCGTTTTGATCACAAAGCTCACCCCCTTGTCGACACCATGCAGCGTCGGTCTTGTAACATCCACTGCTGAACGTCGGCCGACACTCGCTGACGGCCTACGGCCCAGGCCGTCGGAAGCGCCGCGCCCGCCGCGCTGAACGAGGGGGACGCCGCCCCTCTCCGGGCAAGGGCTGGACCATCTCCGCGCGAGCGCTCAGCTTGGCGATCGGAGGGGTGTTTAAAGGGCCGCTAAGTCAAATTAGAGCTCCAAAGCGGACATTCCGCTATCCACATCCCTTGACAGGAGGCACCCTCCCAGCAGCCTCGTCCGGATCTCACACAGGTCATCTACCGGGGCTTCTCTCCTTGGAGGGCCGCAACAATCTCCTTAGAGAGACTTGTCGCTAACTTAGATGCGGAGGGTCGGTCTCCAACGGCAATGCGATCGCCCAGCACGCGATGCAACTGCGCGAGTTCAACCGACAAATTGCCATCGGGAATACCAAGACCGCGAAGCTCGGCCGCCGCAAACAGATCAAGCGCCCCGGCAAGCTCGGGCTCGGCATATAGCGCAGCGCTTCCGCCCGCCCGCCAAAGCATCGCGAGTTCGGCCGAGCGCACCTGTACCGCATCCGTTGACCGATCCTGTGCCAACGTTGACGACGGAGGCGCGGGAGGGTTCTCCCCCCTGCCCCGCAGCTCCTCGCGTCCAATCGCTGCGAGCTGGTAGCGCAGGAGGCGAGTCTCCGAGGTGTCGCTGGGCGACGGTCGATATTGGCTAGTCAGCAGACGAGCCAGTTCGGCCGAGCCGATGCTGCTCGCGGTTCGGCGCCAATCTACGAGCGCCCTAGTGGTCGATCGCCGGTCTGCCGGCTGGTTGAGGACGAAGCGCTCCAACAGTGGATCGCTTATCACTTCGGTGGGCAGGGCCGCGCTGTTGCCGATCGAGGCGGCATGGGCGTAGGCGGCGATCTGCGCGATCGTCGCCTGACCCTCGCCGATCTGGTCGAGGCGGCGCAGGATCTCGTCCTGGTTCGCCTCGATGCGCCGGTTCGCGCGCGTCAACTCGTCCACCTGGTCGTGCATGCGCGCGAGCGCGTCGGCGATAGTCGCCAGCGCGGTGGCACTCGCATCCCCCGTCATCGGCGAGGTCCACTACGATCGTGCGAGCGGTCCCGATCACGACGGGCGCGGTCGCGCTCTTCGACCTCATGGAGAAGCGCTGCGACTTTGTGCGGCGGTTCGCTCACAGTTTGAGGAGGGACTTCAGCCGTCGCGCGGTGCGACCGTCTGTTCCCGTCCACGGCAAGGGCCTGGTCACCATCCGCATCAACCGCTGTTCCCCTCGTCCGGGATGGATCAAAAGCTCCCCTGCTCCGCGCGGTTGCATCGCTCAATCTGGTCATCGCGGTGGCGAGGACGTCGGACTGGTCAACCGCTTCTCCCCGCTCCAGCGGCGCGCGATCGCGGCTGCCTGTGGCGTGCTGTTTTTCGACGCGGCTCGCAGTTCGGGTCGAATTTGGTTCTGGTTCAGGCATCGCGTCGACGAACCGTTGCAGGCTCAGCGCGATCGTCTTGTTGACGAGCGATGGTGACGTGGACAGCTCGAGGATCGACTGCTCATAAGCGGCGCGGACGACGGCCCGCTGCTCGGCGAGCACGCTGCCAACTGGATCGATCCTGCCGGCGGAACGATAGCGATCGGCCCGGGCCTCACGCGTCCGGTCGAGGCGAGGAACCTGCCCTTTCTCTCGCACCTTTTGCGCGGCAATATGCTCGCGCGTCGGATCGAGTCCTCTTGCTTTGGCCGGCGTAGCGTTCGCCTCGACGCCTCGATCCCGCAGCTTCTCCGCGAACCGCTGGCGATAGCGGAAGAGGTCCTCGCGGCTCGGATGGAACCGACGACCGTCGTGGTCTCTGCGCGCGATGGTAAGATGAACGTGCGGATGATCGCGGTCGATGTGGAGCGCGGCGACCCAACATCGGTTCGCGAATTCGTCCCGGGCAAAGTTTAACGCCGCGGCCTGCACCCTTTCCGGATCGGTGCCGGCCGGCATCGAGAGGATCATCGACAGCGAGGTTGCACCCTTTCGGCGGGCATCGTCGCCCATCTCGTATTCGTGCCACTCTCGCGCGAGTTCCTGCATCTCGCGACCATCGTTGATGACGTCGCCCTCGCTGGTGTGAAGTTCCAATTCCTTCTCCAAGCCATGCCCCAATCTGCTGATGTAGGCGAAGTTAGCGAGGACGTGTCCGGCGCCATGCTGGCGACCGGTGACGCGCACCATGACCTCGGGTACGCGTCGCGCCGTCCGCTCCATGGTTGCGATCGCACGCCGGCTCACTGCTGCCTGATGACTTCCGCCGAACGCCTGCTTCGTTTTGGCTGAAGCGCGATATGCTCCGCTTGTTTTCGCAGCCTTGGGAAACATGGAAGCCACGGCGAGTGCCAACATGGCGCCGCCACTTTTGAGCGCTCCACTCTTCCCTCCCCCGGCTCCCAGCCGGTCCTTCTTGGCTGGCGAGAACACGCCCGCCATCGAGTCCAGCGTCCCGGAAGACAGATGGAAGCTCATCGTCGTGCCTCGGCATAGGCACCGGTCCAATAGGCTACCTCGCCGCCGATGTGGCTCGCGAGAGAACGTCTCGTCGCCACCAATAGCGCACGTAGCTCTGCGCACGTTTCGAGGAACGGCTCGGCGATCCGACCGAGGTCAAGGGTGCTGTCCGGCTGGTTCGCGGCGTTCATAGCGTGGACCGCCTGGTTGATGTTGCGCCCGATCGCGAGGACCTGCTTCCGCAATCGGCCGAGTTCGAGGCTCGTCGCCGGCGCAAGCCGTAGCCGGGCGGCTTTGTCCCAGAGCTGCCATCGCAGCGCTCGCTTGATCCACTCGTTGCGGGACAGACCCATCGGGGCACCGACGCGATCGATCGCCTCGATCTCGCTTCGGGAAAGACGGACGGTGACGCGGACCAGGTCGCTGGCATGGCCCTCGCCTGCTGCAGCGATCGGCAGGTGATCGTTCTCCGGCAGCAACACGGCCCGTGCGATGACCGTGGCCACCCACGCCGCGCGCGATTGACCTTGCGCAGCCGCTACCCTGTCGATCTCGGCTGATAATTCATTCGACACCCTGGCCGACACGATCATCTTCGAAGCCCCGTGCAGCGGCGCTATCGAGAACCAATGTCTACATTGGTGCCAGATGGCATATCCTGCCATCCCTAGTAAAAACCCATCCTCCCTCGAACAATCATTCCTATGGAGCAAATTCACTCCAGACGCGGAGTAGAAGGAAGATGCGGAGTGTGCGACCTCGTCAATGGCCTCCGGAACCCGCAGTGCGGATGGTTGCACGCGAACTGGACTCGAAGCGCATGACATCGTTCGTCCAGCAGCGCGTCATCGAAGGAGGTCACCGCACTGTGCTTGGATTGGAGTTGAACAATGGCGCGACCACAAAGGCTCGATGATCTCGCATCCATCGAGGCACGCCGCGAGGTACTGCGTGCGGAGTTGGCGGACCTCGATACGCGGGCGAAGGCGGCGGAACAGGCCGCGCGAGACGCCGGGCGATCGACGCTCCTGGAAGCCCTGGACCGCGTTAAGATCGCCGCGATGAGCAAGCATGAAGCACGGTCCATCGCCAACGCCATCGGGCAATATGGAGGTAAGGTGATCGCAGCGCAGTTGTCCTCGCTCCAGGCGGCCTCGGCGCAGCCCGGCTAAGGAAGGCCAGTCGCAAGTTTGGTATCTTTCCGAACGAAGGGCGATCTCGGCAGTTCTGGTGTCATGACGAGAGCGGAACGCCTGCTGGCTATCGTGCAGACGCTGCGGGGTCGACATACCCCGGTCACCGCCGCCGCATTGGCGAGCGACTTCGATGTATCCGAGCGCACGATTTA
This sequence comes from Sphingomonas aliaeris, assembly GCF_016743815.1. Taxonomy (NCBI): domain Bacteria; kingdom Pseudomonadati; phylum Pseudomonadota; class Alphaproteobacteria; order Sphingomonadales; family Sphingomonadaceae; genus Sphingomonas; species Sphingomonas aliaeris. The sequence goes on from NZ_CP061037.1 coordinate 88,951, forward strand.
TCGCGATGTCGGTGTCTTGATCAGCCGAGGTGTCGTGATCGAGGGGGCAGCCGGCTACGGGTACATACTCAAGCCGGGTAACTTCCTCCCACCAATGACGTTCGCCCCGGATGAAGCCGACGCGATCGTGCTCGGCCTGCGCTACGTTATGCGGCGTGGAGATGCCGCCCTGAGCGATGGCGCCCGTAGCGCGATGGCGAAAATTGCCGACGTCATGCCCGATGGTGCAGCGAACCAGGCGCGGTCCAATGGTCTGGTAGTGGGACCGGCCGGGTCGCCGCATGGCGACGTGCTGGCCACAATCCGGAACGCTATCCGCCGTGGACGCAAGCTGACGTTTGCCTACACCGATGCGGAGGAGCGATCATCATCACGGACGGTGTGGCCCGTCGCTCTCGGTTTCTTCGACAATCTCGAGATGCTCGCCGGCTGGTGTGAAGACCGGGAAGCATTCCGCCACTTCCGTCTCGACCGGATGCGTGATGCACGGGTCACTGATCATCGCATTCCACTCGGCAGCCATCGTCTGATGTCCCGCTGCCGTGAAGTCGAACCTGATGTCGCGCTGTGACGCCTCCTGACAAGAATTGTCAGTCGGTTGGCATATCCCGGAAGATCTGGATCGAGGAGTGAGCAATGTTCGTTATATTGGGCGCGACAGGGCATGTCGGATCGGCAACCGCTCGAACGCTGCTGGAGCAAGGTGAAGCCGTCACGGTCGTGACCCGCGACGCAGAGAAGGCCGGCAATCTTCGCGCGCTGGGCGCAGAGGTCGCGGTTGCTGACGTCCATGACATCGCGACAATAAGGGATGTCTTTCGCCTCGGAAGGCGACTGTTCCTGCTCAATCCACCGGCCGCGCCCGACACCGACACGGATTGCGTCGAGAAGGAAACAGTGCGCCATCTGCTGGCCGCGCTCGACGGCTCCGGTCTCGAGAAGGTCGTCGCGGAATCCACCTACGGCGCACAAGCCGGCGACCACCTCGGCGACCTCAACACTCTCCACGAACTGGAGCAGGGTCTGGGCGCGCAGCCGATCCCACACAGCGTTATCCGAGCCGCCTACTACATGAGCAGCTGGGACATGATGGCAGCGTCGGCCCGCGAAAGCGGCACACTGCCGACCATGTTCCCGGCCGACCTCAGGATCCCGATGGTGGCACCGGCGGACCTCGGCAGGGTAGCAGCCAGGCTGCTCGTCGAACCGGCAAGGCATACCGGTATCCGCTTTGTCGAGGGGCCGGAGCGCTATTCCTCGACCGACGTTGCCCACGCGTTTGCCAGCGCGCTCGGCAAGCCCGTGAACCCGCTCGTAACCCCGCGTAGCCAGTGGGAATCGACCTATCGGCAACTGGGCTTCTCCGAGCCTGCTGCCAAATCATATGCCCGCATGACCGGTGTCAGCGTCGATGGAAACTTCGAGATGCCGGACAATCCGATCCGCGGCACGATAACGCTGCAAGCGTATGTCGATGCTCTTTGTTCGAAGCTTTGAGACTGCCGAGCTGGCTTCGAACGAGCAGCTGCCAGCCGATGTGGGCGAGCGCTCTTCCGACCATCCGGTACGCGTTGAAATCAACTGGCCGGTTTATCTCGGCGAGCCCAGCCCCATTGAGCGAAAGCATGAAAGTCTACGCAAGGCGTGTCTGCGGCGCTCGAGCCAAGCTGGAGGAAACGTCGGCTGCTTCCCTGCGCCGATACGGCGCGTTGGCTCGTGCCCGTGACCCCAGCCGGCACGCCGAGGTGGGCATCATCGACGGCTGACGCCGACAGGAAGCCTTATCAAGGCATCCCTGGAGGCTTTGTGGTGCCATCACCTTACCCCCTGGCGGAACGAACGATCTGGCTGGGAGCGTGCGGTTACCTGCGTTCGTTGTAACCGCTTGCTCCGTAGCTGGGGTGGCGCCGTGCGGCGTCTTCCCCCCTCCCCTGCCCCCTCGATATCAAGCGGATGGATCAAGCCACAGACGTTCCCTACTTCTTCTTGGCGCGCGCGGCCTCGGCTTCCTCTGCAAGATCGAGCAGCAGGCGCATGGCCTCGCCCTTCTTCATGCGATGCCGATAGGCAAAATCGTCATAACGTTCACGGTCTTCCGGCGTGGTCCGGATATGGAAGTTAGCGGTGTAGACCGCCTCGCGCGCGGGAGCGCTCGGACGCTTGTTTGGCGCTTCTACAGGTTCCGACTTGAAGCCCAGCTTCTCCCCCTGCCCTCGCCGCAGCACGCTGCTGCGGTGTCGGCACAGGGATGTCGTCGTCCTCATCGAGTGAGAAGCTTGCGAGCCCGGGGCGGCCAGTGCCGGAGGTCATGCCGGAACCTTTTCATTCAGGAGGTTGAGGACATCGAGCGTGAAAGCCGCCGCGTTCGAGCGAGCCGTGGTCAGCGAGCCGACATCGGTATTCTTCAGGCTGGCGAGCGTTCCCCCGAGGCTGAAGAGCGCCCGAAAGGCGCCGCGATCGGCTAGAGCCGTGTTGATCACCGGAATGCCCGCTTCCTGAAGACCGGCGATGATCTGCTTCAGGTCACGGGGCCAGAGACGATCGGATGCCTGTGTCTTGGCGAGTACCGCGGCGAACTTCAGGGGGTTTCTCGATGCTTCGAGACCTGACGCACGTTCTTGAACGCCCGAGCGGCCTCGTTCGAGTCCAAGGCCGACCCTTGCATCGGGATCAGTGCGAGATGGGAGACGAGGAGAGCATTGGTGACGCGGCCGGACGCCCTGCCCTCAAGGTCGACGATTACGAACTTGGCCCGCTTGCGCGCTTCCGTGATCGTATCGATGATCGTCTCCTCGTCGACCTCCTCGATAACCTCGATGTTGTCGGGCTTGCCGGGTAGCGCCGCCCATTTCGAAAGTGGGAAGTTCGGATCGGCATCGATCAGGATCACGTTCGCGTCTTGGGCGGCGAGCTCCGTCGCGAGCAGGAGCGCTGTCGTGGTTTTGCCCACGCCCCCCTTCGGAGACAGCAGCGTGATAACAGGCATTCGAGTCTCCGATGGAGCGAGTGAGGCGTGACGAACCGTTCGGTTAAGACGCTCCTCGCAGTTCGGCAAGTCACAACGGTTATGAATGATACAACGGTTCGATGCGGCGCAGCGGTTACAGCGCTCCGTCAGGTACTTAACGCGGAGCTCGTTCGTGACGGAGCAACGCAGCGCTCAGGCACCCGCGGCATCGCGTAACACTTCAATCGACAGGGTCAGGCGTTGCGGGTCAACGAGCCACTATGCCGCCACCGCTCCGCGCGGGTCGCACGGTTCGCGCGGATCGCGCGGTTACATGCTATCACGTAGAAGCAGCCTCGATGACCTCAACGTCTGTAACTAAGTCGTGCACGGACCAGTCGAGGCCACGAGACCGAAAGCGCTGCGGAACCTCGCTACCCCTGCCACTTCAGCGGTTACGGCGGTTGTAGGGGACGCAGCTGACGCAGCGGACGCCTCGCTCCCAGCGGTTACGACGCTCTCCGCAGTTACAGCACTCGCAACGGATACAGCGGTTCGCTTCCGAGACGCCAGCGGGAAGCCGCCCACCACGGGACCTCTATCGACGCGGACGCCTCATACCTCAGGCGAACCCGCGTAACACCTGCGAGACAGCGGTTACACGTAACCAGTCGCTCGTGCGTGAATGTATCGGCGTTAGGAGACTGCCGCGGTTCAGGCCTTCAGAGTGATGATCCGCCCCGTGTGCATCCGGACGAGCGTGCTCGAGACCCTGAGCGATGGTACCAGAGCTGTTAATGAGCCAGACAACAGGCAGCGGTTACATGTGAGACGTCGGTTACGGCGGGTCGCGGGGAGCGAAGGGCTACTTTGGCCTATTCGAACGTTCCCCTCGGGAGAGGCAATGATGCCTTATCGAGCCCGAACACCGCATGCGTCCAGAAAGAGCCGGCGATGTCGTCCGTCACCTCGAACCCGCGCCCTAGCTCCACCCAGAGAGACCCGAGCGTGCACGCATGCTTCCGGGTCGGCCGCAGGGCAGGGGGCTATCTGCGGCGACTCCGGCGTCGATCGCTGCGATACCGACGGGTCATGAAGGTGGTCGCGCGGTCGGACTGAGCATGGGAACCTCATGGGGTAGGTCTCGGACGGAGTGGGCGGGACGGATGGCTAGGTCCGGGGTCACAGGACCGCGTAGCAGACGCGGCTCCGGGCGCGGGGGTGCCGAATTGCGGGTCAGGCAGCGAAGCGGACGGATGCGCAACTTGGGGGGGACCGCGCATCCTTGACGCCGGCTCCGACCAGCCGTCAGACTGTCCGGGACCTGAGAACGCATAATCTCAATCTTGAAAGGGTAGGGGAGGAAGATGAGTACGCCGACCCCGACCGAACTCCGCGCGACACTGGTCACGTTGATTGCCGGCGCGACCGAGACCCGCACAAGCCGCTGGGACAAGCTGATCGGGGAGGTCGAAATTCTTCCGATCGTGTTCAATCCGCGCAGCAACTGGCGCGTCGCGGTGCGGGGCGAGGGTGATGATCGCGACGTGATCGAGAAGGCGGTCGAGCTGCTCCGCGGCGAGCACCCCTATGTGAGAGCGGAGTAAGGCCCCGGCAGCTAGCCGCCGGGGCATCGAGGCTACCACTCGTCGGCGCACAGGATGGTGAGGACGCGCACGGTCTCGAACGGGTCAGCGGGGTTCTCGGAGCCATTGTCGAGGTTGCGGTCGTAATAGTCGATCTTCCACAGGCACGGCGTCCCCTCGAAGTCGAACGCACCCATATCGCGGTGTCCGTGGGGGTCGATGCTACGCTCGAAGGTCTCGTGGTCACGGACGGTGCGCAGCAGTTCCGCGCGCTTGCGGAACCCCCGGAACAGCGCCACGTCGCCGATCAGGTTGGCGACCCCCGCTGTCATGACGATGCGGTTGGCTCCTGGGCTTGTAATGTTGGCGCGCAGCCAGTCGTTCAGCCGGGCGATCTCGGCGTGATCGATCGGTGCGCGCGCGGGCTGGGGTGTATCCTGGGCCATGATGGTCTCCTTGCCTTCAACCCCGCCGATCGGGGCCTTTCGACAGGCGACAGGACCGCCGGGGCATAGCGCGCCCATGCACCCGAAGGGTCGCAACGAGAGTGGAGAAGCCCGCCCGCGGGCTTGCCTGGGTGCGCGCCGCGGCGAGGACATCGGAGCCCGAAAAATACACCGGGCACGGTGGGGGGAGGGGGGACCGACCGAGAATCCTGGATGCTGGACGCCCGCCGCACCGTAGGACTATCGTGCCTCCCGTGGAGAACGGCGCCGACATCATTGCCCTGTGGCCTCGCTGGATGGACAGTGCGGGCGCGATGCTGCGGTTGAACGCGCTGGTCCGGAGCCGTTGCGTGAAGTGCGGGACGCTTCTCCGCGTCGAGCTTGCCGATGTCGTGGCGCGACATGGGGCGGGCCACTCGCTCGTCGACCGACTGGAGCGCTGTCGGATGGTCGGCTGCCTCGGCTCGACGATCTACCTGGCCTCCAGAACCTATGGTGGCCACTGGACGACGCTGCTGCGCGATCCGGTTCTGATCGGGAGCCTGGGCGCGCTGCCTCCTTCGCAAACGGCGACGGGCTGATGTGCAATCGGTATCGCATCTCGGCAAAGCAGGCGGCCGTCGTGCGGGCGTGCGGGTTCGATGCCCCGTATGCGCCGGATGAGGAGTTCCCGCCGGCGCGAGAGATCTTCCCGACGGGGAAGAAGACCGCTCGACATGGCCCCTGTCGTACGGCGAGCGGCCGGCGGAAACCGGCCGCTCGAGATCGTTCTGATGGAATGGGGTTTCCCGACGAAGATACCGAGCAAGCGAAACCCAGAGGTCAAGCTCGACAAGTACGTGACCAACGCGCGCAACCTGTCGTCGACTATGTGGACGCGGTCGCTCAAAACACCCGACAGACGCTGCATCGTGCCGTTCACGCATTTCGCGGAGCCGCATCCGGACGGCGGCAAGGGGGATGACAATCTACCGAAACAGATGTGGTTCTCGCTGCCGGACCAGCCGATCGGGTTCTTCGCCGGATTGTGGCGGCCGACCGAGCGCGGCGAGGCGTTCGCCTTCGGCACGACCGAACCCAACGAGACCGTGAAGCCTTGGCATCCCAAGGCGATGCCGGTGATCCTGCATCTTCGCGATCTGCTCACCTGGCTCGACGGCAGTGCCGAAGAAGCGTCGGCACTGGTGCGGCCCTATGACGGGGCGATGCATCACCAGGTCGAGACGCCGCGGGGAGACCTGATCGAGGTCGACGCCTGACAAGGCATCGGGGCGGGTTCGATGCCCGCCCTGATGCCTCTAGGGTGACGAGAGGGGAGGGGCCTTTCGGCCCCCGTGCAGATCAGGCGAAGGGATCGTACTCGTTGACGATCGTAAGCGAGCTGTCGTGGTCTTCGGCGGTGATGACCGCATATTGGGTACCGACGGCGATCACCATGGTGGCGACCATCAGGCTCCGGGCGAGGTTGAGGGCGTTCTTGCGGGCGATCCAGATGTCGTTGAACATGTTCGAGGCTCCTGTGAAGCCGGCGGGGTTCATCCCCGCTCGACAGGCGCCCGACAGGACGGGGAGGGGCCGCGATCACTTTCTTGCGGCACGCAAGAAAGCCGTAGCGAAGCGCCCGGACCCCTTGCGGGTTGATCGAACAAGGCCCCGACCCGGCCCAAGGATTGCGCCTCCAAGAGCGGGGTGAAGCACGACGGCCGGACGCCGCCTGGGCAGCGCTGGACCGCCCGACACGCGCACCCCACCCGGTGCATCGATCACCACCTCAGGCTGCGCGCCCTTCCGCGTCTCTGTCGATCAGGCATTGCACCGCGCCGCACGGCCGGTCCCAGCGGCATCGTTGGCGGAAAGATGTTTCCGGTTCTCGGAAAGAGATTTCCGTAGACGAGCGCTCTCGTCAGTCGATCGTCACCCGAATGGGCCGAGACCGCCCGCGGGCTCGGCGGAGCGTCAGCGGAGTAGAGCGACGGTCCCGGCCGCCAGGCCGGGAGACGCCCCGTGACCTTGCTTTGCCATCATGTCCGTTCGCTTGGACGTGACACATCGCTCAGAACCGGCATCAAAGAGCTACGCGTGGACCCACGTGTGAAGTTCTCGAAAACATCCAGGCGATCGTATAGTGTTCGAACCATGGAGGAGCTGCCGGGTCGGCATGGACGGTTAAGTCCTAATCCCTTTGGTTTCGTCGATCACGCCGCCTTTGCTGGTTTCGGCGTCGATCTTGTCTGGGGCGTCGATGACAATGGCGACGTCGTCCACATCAGCGCCGCGCGACGCGGATTGAAGTGTCGATTGAGCTGCCCTGCCTGCAAGGCCAAGCTGATCGCTCGCAAGGGAACGAAGAAGGCCGCGCACTTCGCGCATCAGGGCCTCAACTCCGGTTGCGGAAGCGGCCGAGAAACCAACGCGCATTTCTGGGCCAAGCAGCTCCTGATAGAACGAAAGCGAATTTGGACGCCGGTGGTGACCGCGGTCGTCGACGGGATCTCGCGAGAGGAAAGCGCGGCGAGATGGATGGAGTTCAGCGACGTGCGCTCCGAGCGTGGTCTCGAGCGGATCGTCCCGGACATCGTGCTGATCCTGGCCGACGGGCGCGAGCTGATCGTCGAGATCTGCGTGACGCATCCGTGCGGCGAAGACAAAATCGCGCTGATCCAGTCCAGGGGCTGGCCCGCGATCGAGATCAACCTGCGCCATTTGCGGACGAGCCAGGACATGACGGCGATCGAGCGCGGCTTGCTGCAGGAAGCGCCGCGAACTTGGCTCTGCAACCCCAGGCGCGATCGGGCGGAGGAGAGGCTGCGCGCGGAGTTGGCCGCTGCTGCCGCGAAACGGGCATCGGCTCTGCAACGCCGGGCAGCGCAGGAAGCCGACCGGAAACGCCGCGAGGCCGCGGCGATCGAAGCGGCGGGCAGGGACCTGCTGGACGCCGTGGCGGTCGCACGTCGGCACGTCCGGCCTGTTGCGGACAGCGCGCTTGCGCAGCTGATCGCGAACGATGGCGGCGAGCTGATCGGGATCTCGGATGCTGGCGCGGGGTGGTCCGTCACGCGAGAGGAATGGCAGGCCAGGCTGCTGGAGCAATTCGTCGTCGTCTCCGATCCGCGCACATTCGAAGATCGGACGTTCTCGCTGGACAGTACGATCGACTACCTCGAACCGTTGATCGCGCCTTCGTTCGTCGAACCGCCAAACGCGTCGATACACGCGTGGGTTCGCAGGCATTATCCCGAGATTCGGCTCCCGCGCGAGGCGGTGGAGGACTATCTCGAGGCGCTTTGCATGGCCGGTGCCCTGCAGTCGGAAGGAAGCGGCGTTTATGGCCTGCCCGAGGACTTCTCGCAGGAGCTGAAGCGGGAGCAGCGCCGTCTGCTCGAGATCGATCGGCGCACCGAAACCGCGCATTCGCTCATCGATGAAATGCTCGCCGACCTGCCGATCGCGGAGACGGTCGATTTCGAGCCACAGGATTGGCTGAAGCGCGCTCTCCCGGGCGACGTCCATTCGCCTGACGATCTGCTGGTGGCAGGCGGCACTCCCTGTAGCGACCTGATGACGACGTTGCGCGCGCTTGCCGCAATGGTCGCCGGCGGTGAGGAGGCAGTCGATGACCTTTTGGGCCTGCCGCTCGAGGGAGCCCGCTACCGGGCGATCGAGCGGGGCACGGCGCGGCGGGCACGCGAGGCCGCAGACCGGGTGGAACGACTGCGCAGCGCGGCCACACGCACACTGGCGGCAGAGGCTGCCTCATGGCTGCTCACACCGCTCGAGGGATCGGACGACACGCCGCTGGCATTAGGCAGCCGCGCGGAAGCCGGTCTGAATCTGTGTATCGCGACGCTCGCCAGGATCGGCGAGCGTCGCGAGGCAGATCGTGCTGAGGCCGTAGCGATTGCCGCCCGACGCGAGAAGCTGAGCGTTGCGGTGGCGAAACTCTACCCGTCCGAGTTGCGCGAATTCGCCGTCAGGAATCACGCGACCGCACTCGGCTGCTCGCCATGGGAGGCCTGCGGGACCAATCATGGCCTCGAACTCGCGATCCGTACGCTGACCCTACAGGCAGGGACGCGACGGCGACGCTGATAGTTCGGGTTCGCTAGGGCTGCTCTCCGGACGCTGTAGACCGGTCTCAGTGAGCGGCCTGTTTCAAGCCCGAATGCTACAATCGTCGTCCGCAGGAGCGCAAAGGACGCGGTTGGGTGGCGGTTACGATCACGCCGTGGGCGTTGCGCCGCTGCTTTCTCGACAAATTTTAACTGATGACGCTGCGCCCGCCTGCCTCGAACAGCAGATAACCGGCATGGAAGAGAATGCACCAGCCGACTTCCTCCAGCACGCCGATCATATCGCCGTAGTTTCGGGCGGCTTCTTCTGGCGAATAGTGACCGATCGAGTCCGAGAATTCGACTCCGCAGGCCTCGAGATCGCGCGCAAGGTCAAGCGCGTCTTCGAGGGAGACGCGATGCCCAAAGATATGAGCGAAATCGTTTCTGAAGTCGTTGAACCGATCGAATGCCTCGCGATCTGAGGCATCGATCAAGCCATGCTTTTCAAGCAACTCGGTCTTTGCGGGGAAGCTCAATCTGTAAATTTTGTCGTCGGCCCGAACCGTGCTGATAAACTCGAGCAGGATGGCCTCCAGCGCGAGATGAATCTTCATTACCAGGGCGATGACCTCTGAATCATCGCCGAGGATCTGATTTGAGATGATGTCGTCGAGCTCAACCCGGCGGCTCGGCCTACGCATGCAAGTCCATCAAGATCGTCCTCCAGCCGCGGTGGGAGTGTGCTTCTCGTAAGGTCCGCCGGACTCCTGACAATAATGCCGGTACCACCATTCGACCTTCGTAGCGCGAAGCAGCGCGTAGCTTCAAACGGCCTGATCGTCGGGTTCGACGTGCAAGAACGTCGCCTTGCCCAGATGGCCATTTTGACGCCGATTCCAACGATTGTCATGCTAGGACGTGTTGATGACAGAAGCGCTTTAGAACGGAACGCTCAATTGCCCGATACGTCTCGCGAGATGCTGGATGCCTACCTTGACCGGATGCGTGAGATAAGGGCGACTGGGGGCGCTACCAACGAGACGTCCTACTACGGCGCACTCGAAACGTTGCTCAACGGCGTTGGACGCCAGCTCAAGCCTCGAGTCATCGCCAACGGTCAGATCCGCAATCAAGGGGCGGGCCACCCCGATTTCGGCCTCTACGGTCAATCGCAATGCCGAGGGTCGGAGCCGGTGAGCGGCAGCGGGGCCTTACCCGAGCGAGGCGTAGTCGAAGTAAAGGGCTTAGCCGAGGAGACATGGTTCACGGCCGGCACGACGCAGGTTTCTCAATATTGGGACCATTACGGTCTCGTTCTCGTTACCAACTACCGAGCCTTCCTATTGATCGGACGCGACGCACAGGGTCAGCCGGTTCGGCTGGAGCCGTTCAGTCTCGCCGCCAGCGAGACTGACTTTTGGGATCTTCGCTACGCAGCCGATAGCGTGCTCGACGGGCTGGGGGAGGCGCTGATCGATTATTTGAGGCGTGCCTTAAGCTATATGGCGCCGTTGACGCGTGCGTCCGATTTGGCGTGGCTTCTCGCCTCATATGCTCGCGACGCTCTGCGCCGCGTCGAGGCAAGTGCCGGCTTGCCCGCTCTTCAGACCGTTCGCTCGGGCCTCGAACAGGCGCTCGGATTGCGCTTCGAGGCTGCCAAGGGCGAGCACTTCTTCCGGTCTACACTCGTTCAGACCATCTTCTACGGCATCTTCAGTGCGTGGGTGCAATGGGCCCGGCTGCAGCCACCGAACACCGTGGCGCGCTTCGATTGGCACGCGGCCGGCTGGACGTTGCATGTGCCGATGGTTCGAACTCTTTTCGAGCAGGTGGCGACGCCGAGCCGGCTCGGGCCATTGGGGTTGGTCGAGGTGCTGGATTGGACGGGCAACGCGCTCAACCGCGTTGACCGAACGGAGTTCTTTGCTGCCTTCGACGAAGGACAAGCCGTCCAGTATTTCTACGAGCCGTTTCTGGCTCACTTCGATCCGGCGCTGCGCAAGCAGCTCGGCGTCTGGTATACGCCCCCCGAGATCGTCCGCTATATGGTCGCACGGGTAGACCTGGCGCTGCGCGAGGAACTCGGCATTGCGGAAGGCTTGGCGAGTCCGGCTGTCCACGTTCTTGACCCGTGTTGCGGCACCGGATCGTTTCTCGTCGAGGTGCTTCGCGTCGTTGAGCAGCGGTTGCGGGATCAGGGCGAAGACGCGCTTGTTGCGCATGACCTAAGCGTCGCGGCGCGGAACCGCCTGTTCGGCTTCGAGCTGATGCCGGCGCCCTTCGTCGTCGCGCATTGGCAGATTGGGATGCTGCTCGCTCAGGCCGGCGCGCCGCTGTCCGGCGATCAGCGCGCGTCGATCTATCTGACGAACGCGCTGACTGGTTGGACGCCACCCACAGGACCGGTCGAGCAGCTTTTGCTGCCCGAACTGCAGCCGGAGCGCGATGCGGCCGAGCGGGTCAAGCAGGTAGACCCGATCCTCGTGATCATCGGCAATCCGCCCTACAATGCTTTCGCCGGCGTCAGCCCCGACGAAGAGGAACAGCTCGTCGATCCGTACAAGGCGGGTTTGCGGTCCGACTGGCAAATCAAGAAATTCAACCTCGACGAGCTTTATGCCCGCTTTCTGCGAGTGGCGGAGCGACGGATCGTCGAGGGGTCCGGACGCGGGATCATCAGTTTCATTTCGAGTTACTCCTATCTGAGCGACCCGTCGTTCGTGGTGGTGCGGCGTCATCTTCTAGAGGGATTCCAGCGCATCTGGGTCGACAGCCTCAATGGCGACAGCCGCGAAACGGGCAAGCGGACGCCCGATGGGTCTCCCGACCCGTCCGTCTTCTCGACCCCGCTCAACCGTGAGGGGATCAAGCTGGGGACGGCGGTAGGCATGTTCGTGCGCACAGGCCCAGCCACGGAACAGGCTGAGGTGAGGTATCGGCAGTTCTGGGGCAGCAGTAAGCGCGAGGAGCTCCTCGCGACGCTAGATGATGGCGACCTCGATGCGGGATTTGAGGTAACGGCGCCAACGCCGGCAAACCGGTATAACTTCCGCCCTCTCGGGCCTGCGTCGGCTTACGACAATTGGCCGGACTTCCTCGCGCTCGCCGAAGCAGAACCATTCAGTGGACTTGCTGAAATGCGTAGGGGCGGCTTGATCGACTCAGATCGCGACAAGCTGGCCGAGCGCATGAGTCGATACATGGACCCGACTGTTAGCTTCGAAACCTTAGCAGCAGAGGGAACCGGGCCAACTCGGCCGGCCGGCCGGTTTGATCCTGAGCCGGCGAGAACGCGTCTGTTGGCGCGAGAGACGTTTCAGCCGGACAATATCGTACGATACGCGCTGCTGCCTTTAGATACCCGCTACGCGTACTACACTTCTACTCGACCGATCTGGAATGAGCCACGTCCCGATCTCGTAGCTGCGGCACGGGATGGTAATTCATTTCTCGTCAGTCGAATGATGGCCGAGCGGCCGCGTGAGGGTTTGCCGGTCCTGCCAGTCACTGCGCTACCGGATTATCACCTTCTGCGCCCCAATATCCGCGCCTTTCCACTGCGGCTGCTCGGTGTCGACGGACCCCAGGGCGATCTTCTGGCGACGTCGAGCGTACGTGCGAACCTCTCCGCCCGCGCACGTGCCTGGCTCATTGGGCTGACTTCCGGCGATCCAGACACTGACCATGATCTCGGCGATGCGCCTTGGTACCATGCGCTCGCCACCTCGGCCTCACCGGCGTGGCTAACGGAGAACCACGCCGCTATCCTGAGCGGCTGGCCCAAGGTGCCGCTGCCGGCGGATCTAACGCGGCTGCAGGCTTCGGCGCAGCTTGGGCGCCAAGTGGCGGCGCTGTTGGATACCGAGCGTACCCATACCGGCGTGACCATACCCCCTTACGATGCTCCGTACGGAATGCTCGGTCGGCTGATGCGCGTCGGCGGCGGAGCGCTGGGTCCAGCGGATCTTGCCGTTCTTGGCTGGGGAAGCGGCGGTGGCGGGGCGGCGGTCATGCCTGGGAACGGCGATGCGCGGGTCCGTCCCGCCTACGATGCCGAAGAAATGGAAGCGCTGACGACAGCGGCGGAGCGGCTGGAGGAAGATATCGACGCGCTGGTACACCGTCTCGGCAATCCCGTAGACGTGCACCTGAACGACACGGCCTACCTCAAGGGCGTTCCATCGGCGGTCTACGAGCAGCTTGTCGGCGGATATCAAGTGTTGAAAAAATGGCTCTCCTACCGAGATCAGGAAGTCATCGGTCGTCCCCTTGCGGTGGCGGAGGTGCGCGAGGCCGTCGGGATCGTGCGTCGTCTAAGTGCCTATGTGCTCCTGCAGCCGGCGCTCGATGCCAGCTACGTTGCCATCCGCGCGCAGGCGTTCGACTGGTGAAACGTCGCCCACTAAGGTCGCTGCGACCGTCGGCAACGCCTAGCGTCGGCACGCTGAGCAGTAGGTCAGCGCTCGTCGGTGTGCATGATCGTAAGCGCTCGAGCGGTCATGGACAGATTGGCCAAGTCCTTTGGACCGGCGAACAGATCTCCATCGTAGCGATCGGCTCCGATGCCGCGGCTGTTTGTCGCAGGCGAGAAGGCCATTTTAGGATCTCGCCGGGCGGGAGCTTGGAGCAAGCCTCTTGCCAAAATCACCACACCACGCTACATCGATCGCGTCACGGGTCGCCACACGTCCTTTCGAGGAGTGCAAAAGGGCGGCCCTTCGCGTTTTCAGATGACGCTTCCACCATATATCAAGCCGCATGCAACGGCTGGCCAGCGCGTCGCTCATCTGCGAAGCCGCGGGCTGATCGTCAAGCGGCCCAACGTAGCCGCGCGCAAGATAGACCTTGTCGGATACGAGCGGCTACGGATCTACTTCCTCAGCCGACGCCAGCTCGGCGTTGCCAACAGACCGTTCCGCCCGGGAACGACCTACCAGCAGATCCTGCGGCTCTACGACTGCGACAGCCTGCTGCGCGACGCGTGCTTCGCCGCTGTCGGACAGTTCGAACTCCTGCTGCGCAACGCCATGTCGGAGGCGTTGAGCGACGGCTTTGGCAGTCATCCGTACTTTGATCTGGCAGCGTTCAAGGACGCGGGCGCCAATCTCGAGGCACTCCAGAGCTTCATGACCGCCTATAGCCAGTCCAAGGACCAGCGTGTGGCACATTACCGGCAAACCTACGCGACGCCCATTCTACCCCCGATCTGGACCATGAAGGAGTTCCTCACCTTCGGGCGTTCGGTGCGCATCTTCAAATGTCTCGAGGGCTCGGTCCGAACGCATATCGCGACACAGTTTGGGGTGCCGAGCGATCAGGTGTTCACCAGCTGGCTCGAGTGTCTCGTCGACGTGCGCAACATCTGCGCGCACCACGACCGGCTGTTCAATCGCAGCTTCCAGAAACAGCCCCAGAGCCTCAGGCGTGCAGCTGTCCCGACAGCGCCGCGAAACAAGCTCAAGGCGATCCTCGAATGCCTCGACCATCTTCTGACCCAGCGTGGCGCGCCAGTGGGGATCGTCGCTGATGTCGGCCGCATCCTCGCGCGGTTCCCGGAGGTTCAGCCTGCCGAGGTGGGTTACTAACGCGAACGAAGGCCCGGAAGCGAAGCTCCCGGGCCAATCCGCCTCGATCAGAAGGGAATGTCGTCGTCGTCGTTGTCCTGCCGATTGTCCTGCTGCTGGCGGGACTTGCCGTAGGAGAGGAACGTCACTTCGTCGGCGATGATCTCGACGCCGTAGCGCTCGATGTTCTCCTGGTCGGTCCAGCGGGTATAGTGGATGCGGCCGCGAACCATCACCTTCTGCCCCTTTTCGACATACTCGGCGACCGTCTTGGCGACGCCGTTGAAGCAGGTGATCCGGTGCCACTCGGTATTTTCGACCCGGCGACCGTTCTCCTTGAGGACCTTGCCCTCGCTGTCGCGCTTCGGGCGCGAGGTCGCGAGGCTGAACTGAGTGATCTTGGTGCCGCCCTGGGTGGAGCGGGTCTCGGGCGTGGCGCCGACGTTGCCGGCGAGGATGACGAGGTTCTGCATTTCGAGGTTCCTTTTTTGCTTCGCCGGGGGATCGTCCCCTCGACTGAACACCGTCAAAGACGGTCAGGACGACCTCTCCACCGGAGCGCGAAGACGCGGAGGGGAACCCCGATCAGAGGGGTGGTGCGGGCAGCCGCGTAAGCGGCAACTCGGCCCGAATGATCGCGGGTTGGAGGGGTGGACGGCCGGCTTAGGTCGTTCAGGAAAGAGAGGGGATGAACCCCACGGGCGCGCAAACGCCGAGGATCCGAGGAGCAGGACACCCTCGTCGCTGTCTTCGTCCGGCATTGCCATTCGCATGATCCCTAGGCCGGGGCGGCTTCGATTGCCGTTGCGCCACATCCTTAAGCTGGGCGCGCGGGGCTTCACGAAGGATGACCGCCACCCTTGAAGGACCAGGCACCGCCTTCCTGCCTACGGCGCGCGTGGCGTGCCCGATGTCGATAGGCCGACAGGTCGGTCCCACGCGATCCACGCCGCTGGACTGTGAGAATCGAGCGCGGCTGTCGTGATGCCGATCAGGGCTTCCGCACGGGCGAGAGCTGCGCACCCGGACGATCGGTGGTGCTATGACGCGCTCCCTCTGACTAGGGTGGACGGCGGGTTCCCGCGCCTCGAAATAGGGAAGCCGCTCCGCGTCTCAGATCAATGCGGGCGCGTCGGTGCCGCGAATTCAGGCGCGACCCGCCCTACAGGACGAGGGACTTGATAGATTGGCGATTTCCACGAAGTGCCTATCGCGGAGGATCGGTCAGGCCGGCACGGCGCGGACGCGCCGGTGCGGCGAGTTGATCGATGATAAGCTGGCGATGAAGTGTTGCTGGAAGGTCGGGGATATGCCGGCGTGCGACGACGAGCAGCGGATCGGGAACGCGGACCTCGCCATAGAATGCGCCGAGCCAGATGGCGGGGCTCTCGTCCTCGTCCCGTCCGTCGCCAGTCCAGACCTGGAGGAAGAAGGAGGCGAGCGGGGCATCCCACCCGATCGATACCCGGGCTTGACCGTTTGAAAAATCTTGGCGGCTCATTCGAGCGTCTCGGCGATGAAGCTGCCGCGCCCGTCGCGGAATGGTCCAAGGACGTTTCCGCCATCCAATGCCTGCCGATAACGGCCTTGCGATTGACGCCGCCTAGTGGTCGGCGTCGCGCGGCCAGCAGGCGCTCGCTGGGTGTTGCTGCCGATCGGTAGGCCCATGATGTCAGTGGCATGACGGAGCGGTTTCATGGCTGATCTCTCCCATTCAGGGAAAGGTCGTCGAATGGCCTCGCCGCAGAGTCTCCGACTAACCGGCGTTTCCGATGTCCGACAAGAAGGGATCGACGGACGCCTCGATGTCCTCGGGAGTCAGATCCTCGCGCGCGAACAGGTCGCGATCGGATAGGACTGCACGCGGAGCGGCTGGATTGCCGGTCGTGACAATGTGAAAGGTGTCGCCGTCAGCCGCCGCCCTGCGCCAAGCAAAGCGCCAGCAATGGTCCGCAGTCTGGAAAAGATTTGGGCATGGCATGACGGTCTCCTTGAAGGGTGAAATGGGTAAGCCCTGCGGCGAAGCCGCAAGGGCGAGACCGCTGGCGTCAGCCAGCAGCCTCGCCGAAACTCAGGCGACCTTGGGGTCGCGCTGAGGGTTCTGTGCAGCGGGGGAGTGCCGAGCGGGCCGCGGCGATCGACGACCCGGATGCCGGCCTTCTTGGCGTCGATCACCAGACGCTCGGTCACGCCGTTGCCCTGGAAGGCGATGACGTAGCGGGGTTTCAGCGAGAGCATCTGCTCGTTGCGACGGAAGCCGGCGCGATCTCCGAGCTTGCGATCGAGACCGAAGCGGACTTGCTGGACGCCATGCTGTTCGGCCCACGATGCCGCGATGCGCTCGATCCCCTTCATGTCCCCGCCATGGACGAGATACATGTCGCCGACGCGCTCCCGAACCGCATTGAGGGTGCGCAGCAGGTTGTCGCCGAACGCCTTCATGTCCTCGTCGGTCCGGAAGGTCAGCCGTCCCCCGGCAAACACGACGGGAGTGCCCTGTGCCGTGTTGGCGTCGCGGAACCGATCGCGTCGAGCCTGGAGGAAGGCGCGGCCATCGACGATGGCCGACGTGACCCCGAGCGAAATGCGGTTGCCGGTCGACGGGATCCATGAACGTCCGGTCTCGCGGATGTAGTGCGCCGCTGCGGTGTCGCGCATGACCTCGTAACAGGTGGCGGCTTCCTCGATCTTCTTGGCAAGGTCGATCTTGTCCTCGAGATTGGAGGTGTTGATCTCCGATCCGTCCTGCTCGGCCAGGAGGAGCCTGATCTCGTCGGTGAGACGGTCGATCGTCGCGTGCTTCTTCGCCGCCGCTCGGTGGAAAAGATTGACCAGGCCCCAGCCCATCTCCTCGATGTCGCGCTCGAGCGACGTATTCTGGAGGGTTGCGAACAGGTCGCTCCAGATAGCGGCGGTGGTCTGCTCGAGTGCCTCGGTCGAGGGAGGGCACATGCCCGAGACATCTTCGGCGCGGGGTTCGAGGTGTCCCAGCTCCAGAGCAAAGAGTGCGGCAGCGAGGGAAGTGGTCATGGGGTCAAGCCCTTCATCTGATCGAGGCCGGCGGCCTATCCGCCGGATGCGCACCTCCTGGGCGGCCGAATAAGAGCCGCCCGCACCGAAGCGCAGCGCAGGGAAACCGCAAAAACCGGGGTGGTGCGGGCAGCCGCAGAGCGGCAACTCGGCCCGGATTTTTGCGGTTGCGGGGGTCTCGCGGTCGCCCATGTGCCGCATCTCTCTGGCGGAAGGCTGTCGGGCGTCAGGTGGCGTCGGGCGCGGCCGGGACCATAATCGTTGCCGCCTTCGAACCTGTCGGGCTCAGCCCACACCGCGCGATGTCGTCGAGAATGGTCTGCCCCGTTCCGCACAAACGTACCAAAACCGCTGGGGTGATCCTCAACTCTCCGTTGGCGTCGATCGCGTCGATCATGATGCGGAGCTGGTCCACCAGATCCTCGCTCCGGGTTGCGGCATAGCCCGCGCAGGCCGCCACACCAGAGAACACGCCCGGGACGGGCAGGGCTGAGGCGTCGCCTCCGTCGGGGACGAAGCGCCAAGGATCGACGTCGGCACCTTCTGCGATTGCGCTGACATAGGTGGGATGCTCCGTGTCCAGGCTCGTCCACCCGTCGGTCGTGTTTGACGCATCGATCGCGGAGCGGCAGGCGCTGACGACATCCTCCGCCTCGACCGTGATTTCCGCACGGTAATGGGCAGGGTATTCGCAGTGGACGGTGAAGGTCTTCATGGAACCGGACTCCTGAAGGGTGGCAAAATGGGAGACCCAAGCGGTTCGGGTCATTCATAGCGGGGACGCTCGGCCGGATAGGCGAGAGGGGGCCAGCCATCGTGGACGCGGGCCTCGAAGCGTCCAGCGGAGAGGACGCTGCTGATCGGCCGCGCGTGGTCGCCGGTGTTCCAGTCGCGATCGAGAAGCGCCTGAACCTCGTTCGACATTCGCCAAGCACGGTCCTCGTGACCGTCGGGAAGGTGACGCCGAAGGCGGTCAGCACCGGGTCGGTGCAGAGTTCACCGGCGTCGTACCACCAGCCACCTTCCTCGGGGCCGCCATAGAGCCGTTGGGTGAGGTAAACGGCAACGCTGCGCATGATGATGATCCTTTCTCGACCAGGAGCCGAAGGCTCATCTTTCCAAACGACGCCTCCCCTCCGGGGGCTGTTTCAGGCGATCACGCGCCAGCCAGCGGCGATCCAGCGCTGGCGGTTGGGCGCATATTTCGAGACCGTCGCGAGGATGATCTTGCGGGGCGGCGTAGCCGCACCGACACCGAGCTGCAGGGCGGCGATCGCAGCCGCATCAGCGGCGCGCGCCGGCCAGCACTCGTCGGCCGTCAACATCGCGAGTGGGAAGTCGGCTGCGCCTTCCACGACGAACTGCTTGATGACGGCGCTAGGCATGGAGCCAGTTCCTTTCGAGCGCGTCGGTCGCGCGATGGAAGTCGAGCAGCGCCAAAGGCGCGGTCTCGATGATGTGGTCGATCTCGGCCGGGGAAGGAGGCCGCGTTCGCGGATGAACTCGGTGATGCTGCCGGGGCGCGGCGTCGAACCGCGACGCCCAAGCACCGGCTTGCGCCAAAGGCCGTCGACGTTGCGGAGGCGCGGCTTGGCCCGTGCCTCCATCAGCACAATGACGCGCAGCTCCGGAATCGAAAGCTCCAGCACCTCGTCGGGCTTGATGCTGCCGCAAAAGAAGCAGCTCGATTTGGGCGGGACGGGCAGGCCGGCGCTCGCAATGCGTGCCTCGCAGTCGGCGCGAGACCAACCCCATTCCCGCAGAGGGTAGCGATAGGCGTAGCGAGGATCCTCGCACCCGATCGCGTGGTGATAACGCTGCGTGTCGCGTCCCGATGCGTCATAGCCGATCAGCTTCACGACGCGGCCGCCTGCGTTCCAGCAGCGGCGCGCCGGCTCCCACTTGGCGGTCCACGCATCTTGCGGGGCCGCCTTCCATTTCTGCGAGCAGGACCCCCCACCAAATACCACGGAGGGCAGCGTGGCGTTGGTGAGCATGTTCTCGGCTATGCCCGCATAGGGTGGCCAGTGTTTGAAGTTGCGGGGCTGGTAGCGGACGATTTCGGACGCGATGCCGCGCTCTGCCATCCACGCCCGGAACAGCGGGATGAAGGCATAGGTGTTCGATTTCTCGGCGCCGAGATCGGCGAAGAGAACCATATCTATGGGCTCGCCGCGTTCGGCGAGCTCTACGATCATCGCGGTGGAATCGACGCCGGCACCCCAGGCGGCGATGACGGGCGGGCGATCAGCCATTGGCCGCGTCCCTGACGACGATCGCGGCGTGGACGATGCGGTAGGCACGCTTGCGGAAGGCCGGGATGCGGCAGATCGCGCGGCTCTCCGGGTCGCGGAAAAGTGGCGTCTTGCCCTTGGGATTGGCGACGATCTCGAAGCGGGCGCGGTCGCTGCCGTCGCTGAAGCGCATGGGCTCATCGAAGATGATGGTCTGGCCCGGCTTCGGGGTCGGCTTGGCCTGCTCCAGCTTGCGCTGGATGAGATTGGCGCGGCAGCGCGCGCGCCAATCGACGGCGTATTCGCTGTGCGTGTCGGTGAGCGCGTCGAGGATCGAGGCGGGGCAGTCGCTCTCGCACGGTCCCATATGTTCGGTCATGTCTTTGTACCCAAAGACGTGACCGTCGGTAGAGCGGGGGTTGTGCTTGGTGAGGCACACGACCGCGAAGACCTCGCGATCCTTGTTGCTTTCAACGCGCTCACACGCGGCGTAATAGGTCGACCCGACCATGGACGAGGCGAGGACCGTGAGACGGTGATCCTCGTGCGAGTAGCTGAACTGGTTGTCGAGATAGGCGCGCGGGGTGGCGTGGCCGCCCATATCTCGCATGAAGAGCCAACCCATGACGATGCTCCCGGGATTAGAGGATCAGGCGGCAGCGGCGAGGCGCGGAGCGCCTACGTCGCCGACGGTGGCTGCGAGCCGGCGCAGAAACGCGGCAGCGTCCAGCAACTCGGCGATCGGCGCGCGCTGGACGGGGCCAGCGTGTTCGCCGCCTCGGCAGCGGTTGAAGGTGATTTCACTGTCGGGGAGAAAGCTGTGCGGACGCACGCGGATCGACAAATCGGCGTGGCGCAGTTCGGTCGTGCCGTCGTCGGTGATACCGCCTGCGTCGGTGTTGATGCGGACGTCGTGTGCCGGGATCCCGATCGCCTCGGCGAGCGAAGCCAGAGCGAGGCGCGCCTGACGATGGAAGGTCCGCTTCGCCGCGGCGTCGCCGGCGACGCTGTTGCCGGCGATGGTGAGCAGAGCCGAGCCGGCGATGACGGTCATGCGGTCTTCCGCGCAGCGGAGCCGCAGATCGTTGGTGCTGGGCGCGTCGCGTTCAGCGACAGCGGCCAGGTTGCGGATCAGCAGGATGATCGACGCGTCGCGGTCGATCGGCTTGCCGGCGCGCCGGCAGTCGTCGACGCCTGCGTTCAGAGCGTGGAGCGCCGCGGGGAGGGTGGTGAGTGCCTCGGGCGAAAGCGCCTCGTTGTGGCGGTAATGCGTGTCGTAGAACATGGCCGAACCTCCTGAGCGCCAGGGCGCGCCCAAAAGGCCGAAGGCTTCCTCCCCTCTCTTGGAGGGCCGATGGTCACAGCATCAGGCCCGCAGGATCGGTCGAGCGTGACGCTGCGTCGTATCCGTTCTGCCAAGCCGTGCGGAGCTTGCTCCCTCGGCGGTAATGGCAACGGTCGTTGCCCATGACGAAGCAGCGCCATCCCGATTTCTCTGCTTCCCACAGCGGATCTTCCGGGCCGGGAGCCAGGAGCCGCATGAGGTCAAAGCGGCGCAGCGACTTCATGGCGGACCTGCATGGTCGCCGAAGGCGCCGGCAGGGGTGTCCAACGATCCGCAAGGATCGGAAGACACCACGTCGGATCGTCCGCCTGGGCGAGTTCGTCCGGGTTAATCAGCGCGGCCGGGAAGGGCGTGCCGCGCTCGGCGAGCTGCGATACGCTAAGCGAGCGATGGATGGTCTTTCCGCTCGCCGCCTCGCAGGTGGCGACGCGCTGGAAAGCGGCTGGGAAGACGAGGCGAAGCGTCGCCCATTGGGCGGGGGAGCCGAAGATACACGCACGGCAGGATAGCCGGCCCCATCCCAGGACGTAGGCCGGGTGGGGCCGGATCCGCGAACGCGCGATCAAATCCCACACCTGCCGCTCGGTCCAGTCGTGGACCGGACGCCAATGGTCGACGGCGCGAGCGAGCGTGGACGTGCGGTGCGGCTCGAAGGCCGCATAGCGCGCGCGGGACGGGCTTTCCTCGGCGCGCTCGCCGGTTATGACGAGCGTGCGGCCGTCAAGGAAGCGTGACTGATTGCGGACCGCAGCCGCGAGGACGTCGATCTTCAGCGCGGGGCTGCACCAGCGCACCCGAAGATCGGGAGACGTCTGGGGAAAGAGCCCGCGCGTGCCGGCAGGGCCGTTACCTCCGGCACGGCCGATGCCGGTCGGCGTCTCAAACGCGATCGGCGCGGTCGGCGCGTCGTCGCGCGCCAGTTCGCGCGCGAAGCCGCCCTCGCGCCACGAGACGTAGAGCGCAATGCCGAAATGCTCGGCGATCGCGCGGACATAGCCGGGCGTGCAAGGCCAATCCATGAAGGTCGGGCCGTGGCCATCGACATCATGATGGTGCAGCTCGATGGCGTGCGGGGGCACGCCGAGGCTGAGGAGGTGCAGGAGGACGGCAAGGCTGTCCTTGCCGCCACTGAACGCCACGACGAAGCGCCGGTAGGCGCCAAGGTCGGGGCGGGCGGCCTGCCCGGTCATGCCGCTTCACGAATTTGATCCTCGGGCTCGGCCGAGACGTCGAGGCCCGTCGCGCGGAGCAGGTAGCCGGCTGCGACTTCGGCCTTGGCGGCTGCGGTCATGATCGCGCGGCTGTCCTTGCGCAGGACCTTCAACCACGAGCCGATATACGCGGCGTGGTCGTCCATGTGCGAGGTCGGTAGGCCGAGATCGGCACCGAGCAGCGCGGAGGTCATCTCGGCGCACAGCTCCTCGAACGCGTAAGCGTCGTCGCCGAAACGCTTCCCAAAGGTGCGATCGAGGCGGTCGGGATGGCCGCTCCAATGGCCCGCCTCATGAGCGAGCGTCGAGGCCCAATAGGCGCGGGTCGAGAACAGCTCGACGGGCGGCATGGTGATGCTGTCGGCGATGCGGTCGTAGAACGCGCGATCGCCGCGCATCTGGAGCTTCGCCGGCAGCGCGTCGATGAAGCGCTGCGCGCGGTCGGGAAGTTGGTCAGCGGGAGGGACGATGCTGACCGGGCTCGGGTGGTATTCCGGCGAAAGACCGTCGATCTGGTCGCAGTTGAACACGGCGTAGGAGCGCAGCACGCGGCGCATCTCGTCGGTGCTATCGCCGGTGACGACGGACTCGACGGTCTTGCTGTAGGATTTGTAGAAGATGGCGATCTGCGAGCGCTCGCCCTCGCGGACCTGGCCGCCAAGCGCCTGCGCCTGCTTGTACGTCATCCAGGTGCGCGAGTTGTAGCCAGCGCTCTCGGCGCACAGCCACAGCCAGAAGCAGTTGATGCCCTTGTAGGGTTCGCCGGTCGCGCGCAGCGGACGGCCGCCAAGGCCGGGGCGCCATGGCTTGACCCAAGGGCGCACACCCGATTCCAGCTTGTCGATGATGGTATTGGTGATGATGTCGGCAGGCGACAGCTTGTCGTTGGTCTGTGCCATGACACGTTCTCCTGATCTGGTTGAGGCAACCCGCGTCAGCTTCCTCCCCTCTGGAAAGGGCGGTGCCGGGTCACAAAAAGAGGGGCGACATTCGCGAAGAGTGCCGCCCCCAGTCGCCTCGAACTGCGTGGGAGGGAGGAGCTAGGCCGCCTCGCTCAGATGTTGGCCATCCTCCTGATCGTGGTCAGCGCCATCATCGTCGATGTCGTCGCCGGCGTCGCTGTCGGCATCGACGTCAGTGTCGGTGTCGGTGTCCTCGTCCTCGTCGAGGTCCGTGCCGCTCTCGTCGTCGACGAAGCTGGAGCGGAGCGCCGTCCTGGCGGGTTTCTCAACCGCGTCGAAGCGCATCGCCTCGGGCAACCAGGCGGTCGCCTTCTCGCGGATCTCGGCCTCGACAATGCCCTGACCGTTGCAGAGCGACGAGCAGGTTGCGGCAAGGTCGCCCTTCTTGGCGTCCTTGTAGCGGCCGCGCAGGATCGGCCCGCCAATCTCCTCGAGCGCTTCCAGCATGACGCCCTTCTTGACGCGGCCGAAGAAGTTCTCGGCCGTCGGGCGCCACCAATTCTCGACCTGGATGTCGAGGAGGCGGCCGAGATGGTCGTGGAAGCCGTTGCTGCGATAGCCCTCGGCGACGTTGAGCGTCGGTTCGAGAGTTCGTGCTATCGAGTATGCAACCCATGCGCCCCGGGCCTCGTCATCGAGCGCCCGGAAGGCGTCGAACCGTTCGGTCATGGTCTTGTGGCCCGCCCAGCTTGTGTCGAGCCGCTGGCGCTGGTCGTCGATGGTCTGCGACGCCATCGAACCCTCGTCGCGGAAGGCGAAGATCGGGAAGGCGGCTGCACCCGACTTCAGTGTCGAGTGATTGGGGATGTAGCTCTGCTCGAACACGACATTCTGGGCCATGAGGAAGATAGTCAGGTCGAGCGCCATCGAGGGATCGCTGGCGAGGTGCGCAACGAGGATCTGGCGGCGCTGGGTCGCCAGTTCGTCGATCAGCGTCGCGCTCAGCTTCGGCCCCTGATCGGATTCGCCGGCATCACCGTCACCGGCTGCGCCGCCCGACGCCTTGGGAGGTGCGTCGGGGTCGACAACCGGCTTCTCGCTGAACAGGCCGGTGTGAACGCGGGGCTCGCCGTCACCGCCGATATAGACGAACGTGCCGATCTGCGCCTTTACCGCTGGATCGATCTCGTGACGGGCATCGTCAATCGCTTCCAGCTCGCGCTCGATCGCCTCGATACGCGCGGTCGCAGTCTCGGCCTCGGCGCTGCCGTCGGGCAGTTCCTGCTCGAGCTGGTCGACCAGGGCGTCGTTCTCAGCCGACAGCGCCTCGACACGCGCGGTTTCCTCCTCGGTGAGCGCACGCGCGGGGGCGTGAAACTCGTGGAGCTGGTTCGCGACATCGTAGGGGACGTGCGTGGCCGCGATCGGGGTGACGAAGGCGAGGCCCTCGGCCTGCGCCAGTTCGGCCGCGGCCGCTTCCAGCTTCTTGGCCGCGAGCGTTTCGATCAGGTCGACGTCGATCCAGTTCTCGTCGCCCTCGGTCGCGAAGAGGTCGCCCTCGATGCGACCGCCTGCGGCGACATAGGCATCGCGACCAACGAAGCGAGCCTTGGCGTCGTTCGCCTTGACCGTGCCATTGAGGATGGCGCGCCGGATGTTGTCGGGGTTGTCGCCGTAGTACGAGCTGTTCATCTGGGTGAACACGCGGGCCTGCCGGTCGACGTCGGTGGTGACGGCGTATGCCTGGGCAACGCCGAGCGTGATCTCGCCTGCGGCGAGTGCCTCGAAGACGCACGGCGCCAGCTCGGCGAGGCGCACGCGCTGCTCGACAAAGCGGGTGGTGACGCCCTGACGCTTGGCGACGTCCTCGGCGGTCATGCCCTTCTGGATCAGGAAGTTGAACGCGGTGCATTCATCGGCCGGATTCATCGGCACGCGCTGGAAGTTCTCGGCGAGGCTCGCCTCGATCGAATTGTCATCGTCGCCGAGCACGAGGACGGGGACGGTGTGGTCAGCGGGGAGGGTGCCCTGCTCGATCAGGAGCTGGAGTGCGCGCAAGCGGCGACCGCCCGCCTTCACGGTGAACGTACCCGCCTTCTTGAGCGGGGTGACGATCAGGTTCTGCAACAGCCCCTGGGCTGCGATGTTGGCGGCGAGGGTGTCGATGCCGGCATCGCGGTTCGACTTGCGCACATTGTCCTTCGACAGCGACAGGTTCTTGACCTTCACGGACTGGATCATCGGTCATACTCCATTCGGGGATCAGCGCAGCCGTTCCGACGGTCACGCAAGCCTGGTTCTCCAAGCTCAAAAAGCCGAAGGCTCCCTCCCTCCCTTTGATCGAGCGGGAGGAAGTCCTTGATTCGTCAGGCGGTGATGCGGTCGATCACGGTCGCGGCGGTCGCAACGGGCACGAACATCCGCGTCTTGTGCTGGATGATCTCGGTGAAGCAGCCGGCCGCCTTCAGCTCGGCAAGCCGCGTGTGCGGCCAATCGAGCAATTCGAGACGCTGTTGGCCAGCGACCAGGCTGCGCTTCAGCCGGTACGCGCCCACGGCCGCGATCTCGCCGCTGGTGATGACGTGCTTGGCGGTTTCGGCGCCCGACACGGTGATCAAGGCGTCCGCGAGTTTGGATACCAACGGGGCAGGGACGATGCGGCCGAGGAAGGACTCGCCGTCATCGGTGTTGAGACGCCAGACCTGGACGTGATCGTCTGGCAGGCGATCCCACACCGGCAGGAGCAGGCCGGTGACGAGGTATAGCGTGCTGGTGCGAGTCTTGCCCGACATCTCCTCGACCTCGGCCTGCCACAGGGCGGCGAACTCATCGTCGCTCGCCTCCTCCCACATCGTGTCGACGAGAAGATCCTGCCGCATCCGCTCGCTGCGGGTCGGGCGGACCAGCTCGTAGCGGCGCACAATTTCGCCGTCGTCGTCCGTCAGCGAGTAGGTGCTGCACCGGATCGCGGCCTTGCCCGACTTCCGGTTCACCATCGGCCGTGCATCGTCGCCGAGGATCCTGAGCGCGCGATCGAGCGCGAGCGGCTTGTAGCGTTCCTCGGTTTCGAGCCGAAGGATCTCGGTCTCGGCGCCGCTGGTCTGGTCGCGCCGGATGACCGTGCGATCGAGAATGGTAATGCGCTCGGCGTTGATGCTCTCGACGCCCAGATCGAGCGTCCCGGCTTCCTTCGCCGCCTCGATCCGCGCCTCGATCAGACCAAGATACTCGTCGAAGATCGCGTTCTGGAGCGCGATGCGCAGCGCCAGGATGCGGTTGAGCCAGCGCTGGATGGGCGGCAGGTCTTCCTTCAGACCGCCCCCTTCGCCCTCCAGCTCGAGGCCGGTGAGCTTCTGGAACTGGTCGAGCGTGATCGAGCGCAGCTTGCCATCGGCGAGCAGGCGGAACCACTGTTCGAGCGATTCCTTGGCATAATCGCTTTCGAGATTGTCGCGCGGATCGAACAGGCCCTGTCCGCCCGTCTGCCGCTGGCCACGCGTGAGCGCGCCAAGGCTGTCCAGCCGGCGCGCGATCGTCGAGATGAAGCGGCGTTCGCCCCGGCAGTCGGTCGACACCGGCCGGAATAGCGGCGCGGTCGCCTGATGGGTGCGATGCGTGCGGCCGAGCCCCTGGATGGCGGCGTCAGCGCGCCAGCCCGGCTCGAGGAGATAGTGGTTGCGACGCGTCTGGTTCTCGCACGTCAGACTGGCGTGATAGCTGCGGCCGGTGCCGCCAGCATCGGAGAAGATCAGGATCTTCTTGGCACCGCGCATGAAAGCGTCCGTCTCGGCGAGATTGGTGCGCGGGCTGCGGCTCTCGACGCGCTGGCGACCGTGCGCGTCCATGATGACGCGCCGACTGCGGCCCGTCACCTCGGCTACGGCATCGGTGCCGAAATGCCCGATGATATGATCGAGGGCCGAGCCGACGACGGGGAGAGCGCAAAGCTGCTCGACCAGGTTGTCGCGCATGTCGAGCGCTTCCTGGCTGAACACGGGCCGGCCGTTCTCATCCGACATCGGTTCGGAGCGGGTCTTGCCGGTGTCATCGACATAGGTCTTCATCTGCCCGACTGGGAAGGCGGCCGTCAGGTACGACATGACGAACTCGCGCGGGGACAGCTCGATGTCGAGGTTGGCACGTTCCTCGACCGTGAGCGCGGCCAGCGCCCGGTTGAGCATGGCCTCGGACGTCGAGACGAGTTGGATCACGACGCTCTCGCCGCCCGCGAGATCGGCCCGGATCGCGGGGATCAAGGCAGGCAGCTTCATGCCGATCAAGAGTTGGCAGAAGAACCGCTGCTTGGTGGACTCGAAGATCGACAGCGCGGCCGCTTTGGCGCCGCTGTTGTAGGTGTCCTTCGAGAAGCTGTCGGTAACGCGGGTCGCGTCCAGTGCCGCGCGCACGTTCGCGTGGATGATCGCCCAAGCGTCGGCATAGGCGTCGTACACCTCGATCTGGTCGGGGGTCAGGTTGTGGTTGAGGATGTCGTACTCGACGCCGGCGAAGCTTAGGGCGCGAGCGACATAGAGACCCTGCATCTTGAGGTCGCGAGCGATCAGCTCCATCGCCGCGATCCCGCCACGGCGCAGACTGTCAACGAAGGTCCGGCGATCGGCGAACGCCGTGCCCGGACCCCACAGCCCGAGCCGGGTCGCGTAGGCGAGGTTGTTGACGTCGGACGCGCCGGTCGCGGACACGTAGAGGACGCGGGCGCGGGGCAGGAGGTTCTGCAGGCGGACACCGGCGATCCCCTGATCCGATCCATCCTTGGTGCCGAAGCGGCCTTCGCCGCCTGCGACACCGGCCATCTCGTGCGCCTCGTCGAACACGACCATGCCGTCATAGTCGTCGCCGACCCATTCGAGGATCTGCTGGAGCCGGGTGCCCTTGTCGCCGCGATTGGAGCGGAGCGTCGCATAGGTGAGGAAGAGGATGCCTTCACCGGCGCCGATCGGGGTGCCGAGCTTCCACTGGTTGAGGTGCTGGATGTCGAGCGCGAGACCGCCAACGGCGGTCCAGTCGCGACGCGCGTCCTCGAGCAGGGTCTCGGTCTTAGAGATCCAGATGTGCTTGCGGCGACCGCGTAGCCACTGGTCGAGGATGATCGCGGCGACCTGGCGGCCCTTTCCGGCGCCGGTGCCGTCGCCGAGGAAGAAGCCGGTCCGGTAGGGACGGCCTTCCTCATCGGGCGTGAGCGAGAGCCCTTCCTCGACCGGCTTGAACCGACCGGGAATATCGCGCTCGAACGCGTCCCCGGCATAGATCAGCGTCTCGAGCTGGGCGTCGGAGAGCGTCTTCGCGTCGACGACTGACTGCGAGAGGGTAGGGACGTAGGACGGCCGGGGCGCGGTGATCGAGCCCATGGCGATCGATTCTACCAGCGCGGTCGGATGGCCGGACGCGCTCGCGATCGCGATCCGGCTCGGCCGATAGGGCAGATACACGCCGACGGACTCGCCGGTCGGGAGCGGATCGGTGAACACGGTATAGTCGATGGTGCGCGCGGCCTGCGACTGCGCGGCTTTCGGAGCAGGGGCGGTCAGGCGCGACTTGCTCAGCGCTCCGCCAAGCAGAGAGCTGCGACCGGTAGGGCGGGCGAGCAGCGACAGCGGGCGGGCCGCAGGCGTGACGGGTGGAGCCGACTTTCCGACGCGGATCGCGGCGAGCGCGTCACCGAGCGACGCGCAGCGGATCAGCTCGGCAGGCGTGCCGGTGCCTTTCTCCAGCACCATGATCTTCACAGGTTGGCTGGTGCCATGCTTGGCATAGGCGTTCGCCGGCAGCTCGATGTGCAGCGTCAGCGTGCATCCTTCGGTCGCCTTCGCCCAGGCGCGGCTCGAGGTGTCGACGCGATCGGGAAGGATGGCGGCACAGCGGCCTCCGGTCGCAAGCCGCATCAGTGCGGCCCGCAGATGCCGGAAGGCAGCGAGTGGGTCGGCGTGGCGGCCGATGCTGCGCGAGAAGGGAGGATTGATGAGGACGGCGGTTGGCCGGATCGTCGATGGCAGAAGGTCGTGGATCAGCTCGGCGTCGTGCCGCGTGACCGCCACACCCGGGAAGGCTGCGGCGAGCATCTCGGCGCGCGCGAGATCGATCTCGTTGAGGACGAGGCGCGCGCCGGCGCGGTGTGCGAAGGTGGCGAGGAGGCCGGTGCCGGCAGACGGTTCGAGGACCAGATCCGTAGCCGCGATCCGGCCAGCGAGCGCAGCGAGATAGGCGATCGGGGCAGGGGTGGAGAATTGCTGAAGTTCGATCTGCTCCTCACTGCGAACCGTATGCGTAGGCAGGCTCGCGACCAGCTCGGTGAGCGCGGTGAGGCACGCGCCAGGATCAGCGGGGAGATCGGCTTTCGCCAGGTGCATGACCTCGGCGAGTTCGAGCATGTCGTAGGCGTCCCGGAGCGACCAGCGGCCATCGGCCGAGGATCCGCCATAGGCTTGCTCCATGACCCAGAGCAGTGTCTCGCGCTGGAGCGATCCGTTCTGGGCGATGGAACACGCGACCGCCCTGGCTGCGGTGATCGAGGGTTCGGTAAAGTCGAGTTCGAGAGCTGCGGCTGAAGTGCGCATCGTGGGCCTCCGGTCTGTCGCCCGGTGCTCATCACCGGATCAACAAGCCGAAGGCTCCCTCTCCTCACACTATTTTTGGACGCGCTAAATCCCCGGGATCGACGGTTCCGTGACCAGCGGCTTTAAGCCGCCTCGGCCGTCGCATCTCCGAGGTCTTCGTACACCTTCAACAGTTCATCCGATCGCACATCGTCAGAATTGGCAAGTGAAGTCATCTGAGGGACGATCGGTCGTGCGCGTTGGAAAGCGTGTGCAGTGAACGTGACGAACGTCTGGAGCCGGGGTCGACCTGCGGTTGGCACCTTTTCGCTGTGAAGCGACAGAGAAAAGCCCGGCAGACTATTTAGCTCCGCGACCTTCGTGATCTCGGCACGTGCGTTGCGGAGCCGTGCCACCCCACAGCCCATTCGCTGCGCCACTTCCTCCAGACCTAGAGTGAAGGGTTGACCCGGCTGACAGTGAAACATCGCGATCTCGTAGAGACGCCGCTGGATTGGTGTCAGTGTGAAATAGTCCAGGTCGTATGCAGCGAGCCTTCGATCCCGAAGAACCGCACGATAGAACCAGTCGCAAACCGTGACTTCGATATATTTGACCCGCTTTTCGCCGCGAACGTCTTCGGCATAGACGACACGGAAACGATCCAGCCAAGAAAAGTTGTCCTCCTGAGTCTCACCACCAGTCGCGATATTGGTCTCGATCGTGGTGTTTCTCAGTCGACGCAGAGCGTCAATCAGATAAGCGTACGACCGCTTGCTGGCATTCGACCCGGTTATGCGGAACAGGTCATGAGCGGTAAATCGGATGGTTCGCGCCGGCGATCCACCGCGATCGAGCAGGTCCGTCATGATGCTGGCGACGTAGAGCAGGATCTCTTTATCGTAGATCGTTGCGATGCCGTGTTTGCCCGATGACACCTCGATGCTTACGCCCTCCGCCTGGAAGGTCATCGGTTCGAGTTGGCGCGCTTTCTTCAGCGCGAAAAACGGGAATTCGGCTACCGTGCGCTCGCCCAGGATTTCTCCCAACAGCGGGCTGTCGAGCGTAAACAAATTACCTTGTATCTCCATGGGCCGCGCCATCGAAGGACTCCTCGAAGCAAGGTGATGACCGACTTCGACGTCCAGTTGCAACGCCAGATACGCGCAGCGGGGGCTTTCGTGCGGTAAAGCACGAGCATTAGCTGGCCTGAGCGTTGCGAACTGCCGTTCACGAGTCTGCCGGCCCTCCCGAGTGATCCGCCGACCCCGCTTATCGTCGTTCCTTCCGATTCGCGGCCGTCAGAAGCCCCCGGATTCGTGCTTTACCGCACAAAAGGCTCACTGATCGGTCGCCGTTGACGACGTATCTGCTGGGATACCGCACGGAAGAGGGAGGTGGAGCTGCGTTTGAGGCGCTTCCAGGTGGGAAAGCGCACGTAAGCGCGCTCGACACGGGGTGATCGCAAGCTGAAATGCGCACGAAAGGCGGTCGAACGGCTGCTGGATCGGTATCTGCCGTTTCGAGAACGGCCATCTTTCGGAGTGAAATAGCGCACGGAAGGGAGTGAGTGGTCGAGGTCGGCCGCCGCGGCATCAGCAGACCGGGCTCGTGCTTTACCGCACGAAAGGTGCCAATGGTAGCGAGACAGCAGCAAGAACGGGCCCGCTCATTGAAGTGCCGGCCTGGTCCGGAATCCCCATAGGCTTTTGGACAGATCGAGTTCGCCGCGATGGGCGCGACTGACCATACCGGCGAAATATGCGCCCGGCGTCAGGCGTATCTCGTCACGCGCGCCCCGCTCTGCGGTGATCATGATGGCGATCGATGCCGCGTCGCTCCCTAGCTGGTCGATCGCATCCACCCATGTGCCCGTCCGAATGCCGAGATCGTGCCGGAGGCGGGCGGCCGCGCGGTGGAGATCGATCCAGCCCGGATGGTCGCGCTCCACGTACATCGCCGTGGTCGGGAACATCTCGACCAGTTCCCGGGGCGATGTCTTGAACGCGCTTTTCGACGGCGACACCGGGAGATCGGGCGCCAGCTCTTCGGGCCGCTCCCGGTCAAAACTACAATCTCGCAAAGCCTGTACGGAATTGAGGGAGGGATTGGTTTGTGTATGTATGAAGGGTGCGGATTTTGACCCTGAGGCGTCTAAATCGTCGTTAAACATGAAGTGGTCGATCGTCTCGCCGACCAGCGCCTCGACGTCCGGGAGAGTTGCAAGAGCGGCTTCTAACGCCGCTGAGTCCCGCATGGCGCGGGCAGCAGCTGCACGCCGCACGGTTGCCTCAAGTGCGTCTTGGAGGGCAAGCCAATGCGGTCCGGTCAGGCGCAGGTCGGCTGCCTGAGCGAGCGCCTGGCCGACGATACGCCGGACTCGTGCAACCTCCTGCCGCCCGCGTTTATCGAGCCGTGAGAATGCCGTGTGTGCCTCTGCGGCGGCCTTCAGCTCCGCGAAGCGCGCTCGCAGGGGGAACAGGTCGATGCCGTAGGCGCTGATGATCTCGCCCGTCGCGTTGCGCTGGCCTCGGCGCCGGCCGTGGGCCGCGTCGCGCATGGTGATGAGCGCCAGCGTCCGTAGCTGCCGCAGGCGCGCCTTGATGGCGCTTTCGGTAACGCCGGCGAGTTCGGCCAAGGTGTAGTTGCTCGGCCAGGCGATCGGACGAGCCTCGCCCTTGTAGTCGTCCGGGCGTGTGTACCCGATCAGATGCTTCAGCGTCTCCAATGCCGACGCGCTGAGCCCGATAGCGGTCTTTGCCCCATCCAACACGCGATAGAGATCGTTCCGCTCGACGTCGCCTGCGTTTTCGATGCGAGCCGCCAATTCCCGCTCGATGCGTCGCGTGAGCGCTGAGATCGGGCGAGCGCCGGTCCGCCCTGTGAAGGCGGTTTGGGTATAGGACATCGTTCGACACTCCATGCTTGGAGGCCGTCACCAGACAAAGCGAAGGCGTGGCGCGAGGCGCGCAAACTTGAACGGGGCTGGGGAGGGTGCTACCTACCTCTATCTACGTAAGTGGCCTCACGCTTGCCGGCGTGGGGTAGCGGATCTCCGCAGGGTGCCCGGCCTCGTGCCGGGCATTCGTTATGTGGTCACAGCGCGCTCCCCGTTACGCCCGAATCTGTTTGGGTCGGTGCAGTACAGAAGCAGGACGGAGGGGGATCGAGACAAGCAGCGTGACTCGTGCTTTATCGAACGAAAGCCGACTAATTTTCGTGCTTTACCGCACGAAACTAATCGTCCTGACGACTAGGCAAGACAGTTAGAGAGGCAAACCGGCGCCAGCGGTCTGCAGGTCGAGCCAATCATCGGCAGCCTTGGCGAGGAGATCAAGCATGGTGACGAGCAGACGTCTGCGATCGCGCGGATCCTCTGCGCGGCTGATGTATCCAAGCGCTTCCATGTGCTCGAGATGACGCAGCGCCGTTGTCGTCGAGCCCCCGCTGAGTTCGCACAGTCGTGAGACCGGCAGGACGCGCTGCTCACGCGTGGCAACGTATAGCTCCAGAAGCATGTCCCAGCTCGGATCGTAGAAGCGTAAGCCAGCGAAAGACTTCGCTCTTCGGCGTCGACCAGCCAACAGCGCTTTTGCTGCCGCGAGGCGTCGGTTGTCGGACTCTCCGCCGACGGCATGCGCTGCGAGCAGCGTCTCCTCGATTGCCTTGCGGGGAAGCCTCACGACGACATCGATCAGCTCGTCTCCTTGAGTTGGTCTATCCATGATCGTCTCGATCCATGCCGGATATGCGGTTCGGCATCAGCTCCGAGGCGAAGTGTTCCGAGCGCCAAAGCGCCCAGTGCCAAGTAAGCGTAGATGCCGAGACCGGTGTGATAAGCGAAGAGCGGGACCCGCGGCAGCAGTGCCCCGCACACGCTCATGAACAGGTTGGCGACTGCGAAGCCGGCCGCCCAGATCGGCCAGAAGCGGACCGTGGTCGCACCAAGCCAGAAGAAGCCACTCGCGACACAGAGGTCGATTGCGAGGATCGACGCTGCGCCGGGAGCCCAGCCTATGGTCGGGGCGATCAGTCGCACGGCTGTAGAAGCAACAAGCCCCGCAAGATTGATCAGCCCACCGAGGCGCTCGGGCCTCCCGCCCCGAGCAAAGGCGAGGAGTAGAACGGCTGCCGCGACGGTGTCGAAGACGACGGCGAGTATGACTTGAATTGTCATAGGTTCAGCCGCCGCCTCTGCAGTGTCATGCTGGCAGCAGCTCCCTCTCCTCTGATGACGCGATGGCAGGCTTTGGCAGCGTCTCGCCCCAACTCGTCTCCGTCAAACCAAGTTGACGCCCGGCCTTCTCGATTGAGGGGTGCGCTCGCATCGCCATCTGCTCCTGACCATCGACCAAGGAGGAAAGCGCGGCAACGGTTGCCCGCACAGTCCGCTGGACCATCGCCGGAGACACGCGATGAGTTTCCGTAGCCTCGAGCGTGGTTAGAAGAAACTGCGCCGTGTCGCGAGCGGCGAGATTGATCGATCGTTCGGCCTTGCGCAGTTCGTCCGCAACAATCCGGCCGGTATTCGTCAGAGCATTCATTGCGCCTCCTCGGGCGCGTTGCGCCCATCACAGTGGTTTCAGCCCGAGCAGGAGGAGCAGCGTCAGGATGGCCATGCCGGCGGCAGTGAGCCCCAACGGCGTGACAATCGCGATGATGAAGGTCCAGGCAGCAACTTGCTTCCAAGACATCATGTTCGCTGCCGCCTCGTTGGTCGGCCAAGCCGGTGGAAGCGGGAATGTGGGGGGCGCGGAAGGTAGGGTGTTTGCAGGGGGCAAAGGCTCTACCCCCGCCTCGTGATCCGCAAATAGGCGCGCAGCGTCGAAGCGGGTGGCGACACCTAACAGGGCGTTTGCCTTCAACAACTGCTTATCGACCGCGCGGTGGCTGCTTCCAGTTTCCGCTGCGATCTCCTTAGAATTGCGGTGCTGAGCGACGAGACGGAGATACGACCTCTGTCGCTCGGAAAGGAGCGCAATGCCGGTAGGCGCCTTCGGACGGATTTGGGGCGGCCGAGGCGGACCAGCGGCATCACCGGAAGCGAAGTCTGTT
Organism: Sphingomonas aliaeris; assembly: GCF_016743815.1. Classification (NCBI taxonomy): domain Bacteria; kingdom Pseudomonadati; phylum Pseudomonadota; class Alphaproteobacteria; order Sphingomonadales; family Sphingomonadaceae; genus Sphingomonas; species Sphingomonas aliaeris. The sequence continues at coordinate 123,874 of NZ_CP061037.1, forward strand.
GTTGGCATCCTAGGAACTCAGAAACGGAACACGGAGCGAATCGGCTCCACGATTTCAGTTAACCGAAGTCAGAAGATACCGCAGCGTTTCTTGGTTCGGGTGCGCCGGACGTTCGGCTTAATGGAGCGAAGGCAGATCACGCAGCGTCACGGACGTGTCCTGTAGATAGGCCGCCCAGAACGACAGGATACGCCCTTCTGCCGGGCGATCAGCGGCAGTGTGGGTGGCAAATTCGCGAAGACCGCGCGCCAGCTCCTCACCGCCGATCACATGCTCGCGCTCAAGGATGGTTGCAAGAAGAGCTAGCCAGTCGCCATGTGCCCGGACAAGCGCCTCGATCTCGATGGATTTATCGAGCCTCTCAGGAGCATCCACACGCGTCCAGAAGCATAGTCGAGCTAAGAGTCGGGTCGTGAAGGTCATCAGATGCGTTCCATCAACCGCCGCTGCCGGGACGGTTGAACACGCGGGAACACTGGTAACCACGCCCCACGTATTCCCCGCACCGGTCGCCCGGATACAAGGTCTTGTATTCCGCGGGCCGCCCGACATAGCCGGGGACCCAGTGTTCAACCGCACACGCGGGCCAGGTACGGTGTTCAAGCCGCCTCTGACGAACGCAGCATGCCACAATCAATTCGGAATGACACGCTCCGGTTTTGCTAACTGAAGATGGACCCTGCGGAGCGGCGGGTCGCGCGTTGGCTTGGCGCGGCGTGCTACAAGGCTGAAAGGCGAAAGCTCTCGACCTCCGGTGCGTTCGAACGCTTTAGGATAGTTCGAGGCGGTCGCACTGACCGAGGCGGGGGTGGCTTCTCGAAGCAAAAAAAGGACCAGTTGATCCCGAGTTTTCGGACTTTCTGTAAGCGATAAGCCGTTGCGCACCGCCGGGCGCAGTCGCAGGAGTGGGTATCGATCGCAGATGCCGTTTCGTACCCGGATTTTTAGGGGCTCGGCCGATGTGCTTGGCCTCGGGCCATCAAAATCCACTATCGGAGTGGTCCGCGGGGACGCGTGGGCTCGACGAGTCGCTACACGGTCCCCTACCGTCGCGCACTCGATGGACCATCCAGGCCGATTTCGTCTGATTTGCTCCAAGGATTTGGTGGATGCCGCTGCACACGTGTTTCGGGTGGCAAGCCACGATGGAATGATACGCCTCGCCGCAGAAGCGGCCGCCTTTCACGGCGACCGCCTCGACTCCGCCGCCCCGGCGCGGGTCTCGCTAGGAGTGTTCGGCCGCGCCGCACGGCTGCCAGGGCTAGAGCCGATGCCGGCCCACCAATTTCGGCGTGTGCTTCGAGATCTCACCCGGGCGCTGCTGGCGCCCGACCAGTTCAAGACCAGCTACATCAACCTGTTCGACTGCCCCTTGCTGCCGGCGATGCCGGAGTACAAACCGCAAACCTGGGACGAGCAGCCCTATTGCGAACTGTCACCCTTCGGCCGCGCGCACGTGCTGAGCGCCGTGGTGGCGCTCCTCGCCGACGAGCCCGTGGGTCGCCTAACGTTAGGCGCGCACCGGCCGTGGCACGGGCACCGAACGCTGGAGACGCTGCTGGCCGATGCGCCTCGCTGGGTGCAAGCCATGCTGATCAGGAGCAGCGTGACTTGGCCCGCGCCTTTGCGCGCCCGCGTCGACGGCCATCACCGACAAACGGGTATGGAGGTGGACGACGTTCTGGCGCAGTTTAGCGCTTGGCGGGCCGAGCGCGAGCGGCAGCAGCGCGAGCGAACGTCGCTGATCGGGTGATCGCGACCGCGCCAGGGGCAGGTAAGTGCCCGTACCGAGACAGAAATCCGCTAGTTCGATAACATTGATTATGTAAAATCGGGTGACTGTTCCAGGGTTGAGCCGGGGTAGGCTGGCCGCCCAAGGAGCTATCGTACAAACCTACATGCAGTCGTTCAGCGGCCGAAGCCGCTCCCCAAGCTACCGTTAATTCATCACTGTTGGAGAGTTGCCAGCTATCGTTATTGGCGTCCGGGTGCGGGCTCCCGCTTGATCTCGGCTGCGCGATCGATCGACTCTGATCAGCTCAGGTACAAATCGACCTTTGATTCGACCTCCACCATACCTTACGTCCCTGCGTGATCGCGATCGAATAACTAGGCTTTTCCGAACGATGATGGCGATCCCTTACAGGTGCGCCCCCGTGGCACCATGCTGCCCGACAATGAAGTCGTGTCGACCCTGCCGGATGTTATAGATCGCCTCCGAACCGCTAGCCGATCGAGTCCCCTCACCAATAGCGTGTGCACCCGCGGGCAGGAGGACTTCGCCGTGCATGCCTGCCGGAAGACGGACGCTGAGGCTCGTCTTGGTCCCGACGTGACGCACATCGACTTCGATCGGTCCCCGCACGCTGTCATAGCGGCACGTGACGTCCCCAGTGCGAGGATCGAGCGCCGGCGCGATACGCACGCTGGCGAAACCCGGCGTCAGCGGTGTGATCCCGCCAAGCCGGCGGTAGAGGAAACCCGTAACCGCGCCGAAGGCGTAATGGTTGAACGAGTTCATCGCGATGTCGCCCGTGTCGCCATTCCAGCGCTCCCACATCGTGGTCGCGCCTTTGCGGATCATATGTCCCCAGGATGGGAAGTCGCTGCGGAGCAGCAGGTCGTAGGCGACATCGGCGTGACCCGTGTCAGCCAACGCGTCGAGCGCAAGTGGGGTGCCGAGGAACCCGGTGCTCAACGCAGTCCCACGTTTGCGGATGTCTGCCACGAGCAGATCGGCCACGCGCGAACGTGTGCCTTGAGGGGCAAGGTCAAGGGCGAGTGCCAGGATGTGGCTGGTCTGGCTGCCATTGCCGACCCTGCCCTCCGACGTAACGAAGGTCTTGGCGAAGGCGGAACGAACCCGGTCGTGAAGCCGGCGCAATTCAACTGCTTCAGCGTCGCGCCCGGTCCAACCTGCCATTGATGCGAGCTGGGCGAGCGACCGGGCGAGCATTGCCGTCGCGACGAGAGTCTTCGGCGTGGTCTCATCGGCAGGGCTCTTGGCATCCACGGACAGCCAGTCGCCGAAATCCGCTCCACGCTCTTTCGTCCAGAGGCCATCCGGATTCGTCCGCAGCACACCGTCGACGTAGCGACGCATCGCCAACCAGTTCTCATCGACGATGGCCCGGTCACCGTAACGCAGGTACGAGATATAGGGCAGCATTATGCCGACATCGGACCACCCGGGGACCGCCTGCGGACCGAACGATGCAGCGGCAGGTATCGGCGCCCAGAGCGGGAAGGCACCGCCTGCGCTCTGTCCGGCCCTGACCTCCCGCAACCATTCCCGGGTGAACATGCCGACGTCCATGTTGAAGGCCGCGGCGTCCCAGAAGACCTGCGCGTCGCCAGTCCAGCCCAGCCGTTCGTCGCGCTGGGGACAGTCCGTAGGCACCCCGACGAAATTCGACCGCTGGCTCCACAGGGTATTGGTCCAAATCTTCTGGATCAGCGGGTTCCCGATGGAGATCGTACCCGTCTCCTTCAGGTCGCTGGACATCACCAAGCCCCCCACCTGACTTACATCGAGGGAACGGGGGCCGAGTATCTCGGCGTAGCGGAACCCTTGGTAGGTGAAGGTCGGCTCGAGTGTGGCTTCCACCCCGGTTGCAAGCCGGTAATTGTCCTCGGCCCGTGCGGCACGCAGGTTGCGGCGGTCCAGTTCGCCGTCAGCGCCAAGCACTTCGGCGTGCCGCACCCGCACGCTCGTCGCTGCCCCGGCCGGCAGCTTCAGGCGGACGCGTCCGGCGAAGTTCTGGCCGAAGTCTACGATGTGCCGGTCTGCGGCGAGACGACGGATCGCTACCGGCGCGAGCTGCCGCGTTATCCGCACGGGCGGGGTCATGCGCGCGACGAGAGGCACGGTGGGTGTCGGTGCCGCCCACGCCAATGACCAAGCACGCGCATCGAAGCCCGGTTCAGTCCAGCCCCTCTGCTCGAAGGCGCTGTCCTGGTCTTCACCGCCGTAGATCTCCGAATAGCGGATGGGAGACGAAGCGATCCGCCACTCCTTGTCGGTTGCGACGATGGTCGTCCGACCGGCTAAACGCGCTTCCAGTTGCAGGAGCAGGCGCCGCGGCGCCGGCCCGAAGCTGTATCGCCCGGTGGGAGCCATGTAGCTGGCGTAATATCCGTCACCGACCACCGCAGCGACGACGTTGACGCCGCGTCTGAGGAGCCGTGCCACGTCGTGGCTGCGATAAGGCAGGTGATGCGCGAAGTCGCTCTGTTCCGGCTGGAGCGCGCCATCCCCGACCCGCTGGCCATTGATCCACAGTTCGTAGCCGCCCAGCGCGGCCACGTAGAGGCGCGCCTGGTTCGGCGCTGCGTCCAGCGTGAACTCACGCCGCAAAAGGCTTGCCGGCGTGGCGGGCCACGGGAACAGCGGCTGGGGCTCGGGCGATGTCGCGGGCGACCATCCGGACTCTGGGGCACCCGGCTGGCGCCAAGGCCCCGACGGGTCAAGACTGGTCCTCCAACCCTGACTGATCCGCCGAACCGATTCCTTACCCTCAAGACGGATCTGGGCGGCGACGCCGACCTGAGGCTTGGCGAAGTAGCCGGGCAGTGCGGCCACCTCGGCTGCAAGCACGTGGCGACCGGCCCCCATGGGCAGCGACGCCCTGAGCGCGGGTCGTCCGCCGAAGGCGTTGGGATCGTGCCGGGGTATTTCGATGGACTTGCCGTCAAGTGTCAGGCTGGTGAGGATGCCGTCGACCGCGAGCGTGACGAGCGCCTCGCTTTCTCCGCTCTCGAACGGCAACCGGAACAGTCGCACTCCGCTCGACGGAGCGGCGGCGAACGACCAAAGCGGCGTTTCCGCACGATCATCTCGCTCGAGTTCGTCCTCAGCTGCCAGCCAGGTGCCGGACCAGTCGGAGGAAGCGAGCAGGCCCATTTCCCACCATGCCACGTCGCTGGCGAACGTCACGCCCGCCGCATCGCGCACCTCGACGATCCAGAAGCAGCGCTGCCGTGATGACACCGGCTGCCCCGCATAGATCGCGTGGCAGGCATCAGAGGACGCGAGCCAACCTGAGTCCCACAGGTCGCCCGGCCCTGCTGGCAAAGCGTGCTCGGACGATGCGACACGGATCCGATAGGCCGTTTGTCGAAAATCTGTCGTTCCCTCCAGTCGCCAGGACAAGGTCGGGCGACGATCGTCCAGTCCCAACGGACGAGCGAGTTGGGATGTCCTCAGATCGACAACGGCAAGACGGCCGGGCTTGGCGGCTGCGAGAAGCGAGGTAGTCGGCACCGTAGCCGCCGCCCCTACCGATGCGCTAGCGAGAAAGCTGCGCCGGGAGATGGAGACTTTCATCACAGAACGCCTTTCGTCAGTGCGCCTTTAGCGCTCATTTGCTGGGTGGAGATCGCCTTGCGCGCGAGATCAATGGGATTTCGGATACAGACGGGGCCGTGAAGGTCGGTGCCCCTCACCTCGCCTGCACTGGGGCCGGTCAAGGCCGTCCCGATTTTCATTGTTCCCTGTCGCCTGCAGCGGTCGTTTGAGGCGATCTCATCCGTCGTCACGCCGGCGAGCGGTTGAGCCTCTCGCAACTTCAACGCAGTCGCTCAGCGTGCCAGGCAAGGTGATCGGCCATGAACGTCGAGATGAAATTGTAACTGTGATCGTAGCCCGGCTGCAGGCGGAAGGTGAGCGGGACGCCCGCCGCTTCGCATGCCTCCTGAAGCAGCTCGGGGAGGAGCTGATCGGCGAGGAACTCGTCGGCGGCGCCCTGATCGACGAGCAGGTCGCCCACGCGCGCGCCGCGCTTGATCAGCGTGATCGCATCGTAATGGGCCCAAGCGCCATGATCGCTGCCGAGATAGCCAGTAAAGGCCTTCGCTCCCCAGGGAACCCGAGAGGGGGCAACGATCGGAGCGAAGGCGGAGATGCTGCGGAAGCGTCTCGGTTGCCGAAGCGCGATCGTGAGGGCACCGTGACCGCCCATCGAGTGCCCGGTGATGCCTTGACGTTCCATATCCGCAGGAAAGTGCTCCGCGACGAGCGCGGGCAACTCATCGGTGACATAGCTCCACATGCGGTAATGTTGCGCATAGGGCTGCTGCGTCGCGTCCACGTAGAAGCCGGCGCCCAGCCCGAAGTCATAGGCGCCTGCGGGATCGTCGGGCACGCCCTCGCCGCGCGGAGAAGTATCGGGTGCGACGAAGATGAGTCCCAGTTCAGCGCAGGCCCTGCGGTATTCCCCCTTGTCGGTGACGTTGGCGTGAGTGCAGGTGAGGCCGGAGAGGAACCAGACGACCGGAAGCCTCGCGCCCGCTTCGTGCGGCGGCACGTAGACCGCAAAGGTCATGGTCGTTCCGGTGCTGGTGGATGCGTGTCGATAGATGCCCTGCGTCCCGCCAAAGGCGCGCGAAGTCGACACGGTTTCGATCGTCACAGGCCTAATCTTCCGCCGCAATCGTCACGCAAAGCCCGTCGAGTGCCTCCGAAAGGGGGATCTGGCAGGACAGGCGCGAATTAAAGCGACGATCCGATGAGCTGTCGAGCAGGTCGTTCTCGTCCTCCGTCAGCGGTGGCAACTTGTCCTGCCATTCCGCATCGACATGGACATGGCAGGTAGCGCAGCTGCAGCAGCCGCCGCAGAGCGCCAGCAACTCGTCAACGCCGTTGTCCCGGATGGCTTCCATAACCGACAGCCCAGCCGAAGCCTCGACCTCGCGCGTCTCGCCCTCGCGTGTGGTTACGATCAGCCGCGGCATCAATAGATCACCACGGAGCGGATGCTCTCGCCCCGGTGCATCAGATCGAAGCCGGTGTTGATCTCGTCCAAGGTCAGCGTGTGGGTGATCATGGGGTCGATGGCGATCTGACCGTTCATGTACCAGTCCACGATCTTCGGTACGTCCGTCCGTCCCTTGGCGCCGCCAAAAGCGGTGCCGCGCCAGTTGCGGCCGGTGACGAGCTGGAAGGGGCGCGTCGCGATCTCCTTGCCCGCTTCCGCCACGCCGATGATGATCGAGGTGCCCCAGCCGCGGTGGCAGCATTCGAGCGCGGTGCGCATGACCTCGGTGTTGCCGGTCGCGTCGAACGTGTAGTCCGCGCCGCCGTCGGTGAGCGCGAGCACCGCGGCGATCGTCTCCTCGCGGGTCTGCCCGCGCGAGTTCAGGAAATGGCTCATGCCGAACTGCCGGCCCCAGGCCTCGCGGTCGGGGTTGATGTCGACCCCGACGATCACTGCCGCTCCCGCCAGCTTCGCGCCCTGAATGACGTTGAGGCCGATACCGCCGAGCCCGAACACCACGACGCTCTCGCCGACCTGGACCTCGGCGGTGTTGACCACGGCGCCGACGCCGGTGGTGACGCCGCAGCCGATGTAGCAGCTCGTTCTGAACGGCGCGTCCTCTCGAATCTTCGCGACGGCGATCTCGGGCAGCACGGTGAAGTTCGAGAAGGTCGAGCAGCCCATGTAATGGAAGATTGGCTGCCCCTTGTAGCTGAACCGGGTGGTGCCGTCGGGCATCAGCCCCCTGCCCTGCGTCGCACGGATGGCGGTGCACAGGTTGGTCTTGCCGGACAGGCACGACCTGCACTGGCGGCATTCCGGCGTGTAAAGCGGGATGACGTGGTCGCCTGGCTTCACCGACGTGACACCCGCGCCGACCTCCCGGACGATGCCGGCGCCCTCGTGGCCCAGCACGCTGGGGAACAGCCCCTCGCTGTCGAGCCCGTCGAGCGTATAGGCATCGGTGTGGCAGATGCCGGTCGCCATGATCTCGACCAGCACCTCGCCCACTTTCGGCCCCTCGAGATCGAGTTCGACCACCTCCAGCGGCTTCTTCGCCTCGAACGCGACGGCGGCACGGGTCTTCATTTTAGTCGTCCTTCAGTCGGCGACGATTGCTCTGCCGCCGTATTCGCGCCGCTCAACTCGATCGAAGCCTAACGGCGAGCAAGTCGCCCGAAGTGGGCAGCACTCGGCTTCGGAGTCCGCCGGAAGGTCGTCCGATCCACGGCGACGAGGCCGAACTTGGCATGATAGCCGCGATTCCACTCGAAGTTGTCGAGCAGGGACCAATGTATGTAGCCGCGGACATCCACGCCGTCGGCCATCGCCGCTCTCAGCGAGGCGAGCGCCCGATCGATATAGACGATCCTGCGGCGGTCATCGTCGGTCGCGATGCCGTTCTCCGTCACGATCACTGGCCGCCCCGTCGCCTTGGCTGCGAGGCGCACGGTTGCGCCGAGAGCCTCCGGATAAAACTCCATGTCGGTCTGCGTAGTCTCGGCGCCTGCTGGGGGCGGCAGATCCGTGTCGCGACCCACAAGCGTACGGCTGTAGGTTTGAACGCCGATGAAGTCGTCCTCCTTCGCGGCATCAAACCAGGGCTGGTAAACCTGTGCCATCTTGTCCTGCAGGCGGCTGTCCGGGCTGCCGGCCTGCTCGTCGTGAAGAGCCACGCTCAGGCCAACCGGCAGGTCGGGACGGACCCCCTTGATCGCCTCGCGCCCGCGTCGATGCGCCTCCAGTTGCACCGGCAATGCCCGGTCGATATCGAAGGTCGGCGTCGCGACGAAGCGTGTGGCACCGATCGCGCGTGCCGCAGCGGCATTGGCTGCCGTGAATGCCTGTGCCATCTTCTGGAAGAACGGCATCCAGCGGAGCTGGGCGGCGAGGTTCGGCTCGTTGAAGGTGAGGGCGTGACCGATATCGGCGCCAAGATGGCGCGTCGCGCGCTCACAGAAGCGCACGAAGTGGTCGACGTTCGCCTTCTCCTCCCAGCCACCGGCCCCAGCGAACCAGCGCGGCACGGTGAAGTGAGAATAGGTGACGAACGGATGCAGGCCTGCCTCCCGACAAGCCGAAATCATCCTCTTGTAGTGGTCGAGGGCCGCGATCGAATACTCCCCCTGCTCCGGTTCGATCCGCGACCATTCGATGCCGAACCGGTACGTGTTGAGCCCCATCGCCTTCACCAGCGCGATGTCCTCGCCGTAGCGGTGATAGCTGTCGCAAGCGTCACCCGAAGGCTCGGCGAACAGACGCGGTGTCACATGCTCGGCCACCCAGGAGTCACTGTTGATGTTGCCTCCCTCGACCTGATGGCCAGCCGTCGCAGCTCCCCATAGGAAGCCGCGCGGGAGCGGACGAACGGACTGCGCACCTGCCACGGATGAGAGGACCACGCCTGCAGTCGCGCCCGCGAGCACATTGCGGCGAGTCGGTTCGCCGCGGCTCACAGGCGGAAGCCCAGATTGAGGCCGACCGTGCGGACCGAGTCGAGGCCGAATTGCTGAGTGTAGCTTAGCCTGGGCGTCGCCTGTCCACGGCTATTCCGGGCATTGGCGTCGCCCGAGTCGACGCCGATCGCCGTCGGATAGATCTCGTTGGTGCAGTTCTTGCAGAAAAGCGCGACCCGCACGCCGCCTAACCGTGCGCCGATGCTCGCACCGAATACGTCAAGCCCGCCGAAGCGTGTTCCGGGCGCCTGATTGACCGTGTAGTAGATCGACGATCGGTGATACCAATCGCCTTGGACGAACGGCCGAACCTCACCGCCGGTGTTGAACTCGTAGACGCCCTGAAGCGTGGACGTGAACTTCGGCGCGACCGGCAGCGTCAGACCGGCCGCGTTAAAAGTCGATACGTTCGCGGAGCAGCCGAGCGTCGTCTGCGTGGGATAGCATTGCGCACCCTGGAACTCGTCGAACCGCGATCGCAAAGCCGAAGCGGAGCCCGTCAGCGTCAGCCCGGGGATGGGAGCGAGGATGACCGTCGCTTCGATCCCCTTCGACGTCACCTTGGCGGCGTTCTGGACCTGAAACGATACGGTGGTCGCGTTGAACGACTGAACCTGGAAGTTATCGAACTTGGTGTGGAACGCCGACAGGTTCACCGTCACCCGCCGGTCCAGGAAAGAGGACTTGACGCCGATCTCGGCTGTATTCGAGTGCTCCTCCCGCACGATCACGTCCGCGGTTGCGGTCGGGAAACCGTCGTTGAAGCCCGGTCCCTTGTATCCTCGACCGTAGAAGCCGTACGCCATGATGGTCGGCGTCGCCTGGTACTGCGCTCCGAGCTTCCAGCTGAAATCGGTGTTGTCGTATTGCGACGTGAAGCTGCCGCGCGGCCCGCCGAGCGCGCTGAAGTAGTTGCGCTGGTTCTGGGAAAGGCGAAGATCGATGTCGTCGTGGGTCACGCGACCGCCGGCGATCACCTTCAGCGCGTCGGTGAGATCGAACGTGAGTTGCCCGAACGCCGCGTAGCTTTCGGTGTTCAGCCGGTAGATGGCATCGCTGCCGATCTGCGCGACGTTGTTGACCGCACAGGTCGGTGGATTGGCTCCGGGCACCGCGGTCGCGCCGACGCAGAACGGATATCCTGCGGCGACGAATGCCGGCAGGTAGTTGTTGCCGCCAAGCTGACGGGCAGCATCAAGGGTGGACTTGAAATAGTAGAGCCCCGCCTGACCGCTCAGCCGATTGCCAGCAGGCAACGCTACTCTGAATTCGTTCGAATACTGATCATATTGCGACTGGGTCGCGTTCTGGTTGAATGCGTTCTGTGAAAGATAGTCAGAGTCGAGGCTCTGATCCTGGTCGTAGAAGCGCCATGCGAACAGGTTGCTGACCTCGAAACCTGACCCGAACGTGTACCCGACCCTGGCCTGCGCGCCGCCCGTTTTGATGTCGCGGAACTGGTCGGCATCGCCGCCGAACTTCAGGTTCTCGGTTGACGGCGTGATGCCCTCCGCGGCCAGCGCACCGAGGCTGATGCTCGCCGGATCGATCTGTCGGTAGGTGTTGTCGAAGATGGCAGCGATGCCATGATTCTCGTTATAATCGCCGATGGCGTAGACCTCGAAGTCACCTGCGCGGACGAGGTACTTACCCTTGAGCGAGTATGTGCGCAGGTTCAGGTCGTGACGCGTGCCGGCGTTCGGCCGGCCAACGTAGGTGGTGCCCGGCTCCTGGTAGGAATAGAGCCCTGTGATCCTGAGTGCCGAGTTCTCGGAAACCGGGATGTTGATCGCCTCGCGCGCGATGATGCTCGGCGCGGTGCGGTCAGCGCCGGGTGTGGAGCGGTTCGCCGCTTCGATGCTGGTCGTGCTGGAATATTCGCCGAGTACGGGGCGTGCGGTGATGATGTTCAGCAGGCCGGCCGAAGCGTTTTTACCGAAAAGCAGGCCCTGTGGCCCGTTCAGGACCTCCACCCGTTCCAGGTCGTTCAGCAGCGGGCTGTTCAGGATGGGACGGCCGAGGTTCACTTCGTCGATGGCGAGCGCGACGCTGCTGTCCACGGTACCTGCGAAAGCAAGCGTCCCGACGCCACGGACCGCAAAGGTGTTGTCCACGCCGATCTGCAAGGTGGGGGCCGCGCGAGAGACCTGCGTCAGATCGTTCAGGTTGCGCGAAGCGAGCGTCTCAGCACTCAGCGCGGTCACGCTGACCGGCACCCGCTGCAGGCTCTCGCTCCGTCGCTGAGCGGTGACGATGATGTCGCCCGGTCCCGTCTCGGCGCCAGCCGCTGCGTTGCCTTCGGTCGGTTGAGGAGTTTGGGAGGTTGCGCCAGCAACCGGATCGGTCGTGCCACCGGCGTCCTGAGCCATTGCTGCCGGAGCGTAGAACGTTGTCGCCGAAAGCAGCAACGAAGCGAATGCCGAGCGCATCTTGATCCCTCCTAAACGCCTGATCGTAGGCTTGCCGCCGCCATATCGCCGTTTGACACACCATAGAAACTATTTGATTTAGTCGATTACTACTTGTTGTATTTATCAATCGCGGAGAATGAGGCATGCGGTTCAAGGGCATGGATCTGAACCTATTCGTGGCCTTCGACGCCCTGATGGAGACGCGCAACACCGCCCGCGCCGCTGAGCGCCTTGGCCTGAGCCAGCCTGCTGCGAGCGCTGCGCTCGCTCGGCTCCGGGACTATTTTCGAGACGATCTGCTCGTGGTGAAGGGACGCCGAATGTACCCGACACCCTTGGCGGAGACCCTGCTGCCGCGCATTCGACAATGCCTCCGCGACGCGGAAGCGGTGATCGCGACCACGAGCCAGTTCGACCCGGCGACCGCCGAGAGGCGGTTCCGGATCGTGTCGTCAGACTATGTCGTGACGGCCATCCTGGCGCCGCTCAGCCGAGCAGCGGCATTGGTGGCGCCAGGTATCCAGTTCCAGTTCACGCTCGTCGACGAGACCGTTGCGGAACAGCTTCGCCGCGGCGAGGCGGACCTGATCATCTCGCCGGCGGAATGGGCGTTACCGGCCATACCGACGGAGCCGCTTTACGAAGAGCGATATGTCCTCGCCGGCTGGCGCGAGCACCCCATCTTCAAGGCGCCGCTCTCCGAGGAGGCCATCTTCGCCTACCCGCATGTCACCCTGTCCGTCGGCAGCTCGCGGGCAGCGACGGTAGGCGACAAGCAGTTCGAGCTTCTCGGCCGCCCGCGCCGGGTCGAAGTGATCGCCTCGTCCTTTTCTTCGCTGCCGTGGCTGCTGATCGGCACCGAGCGACTAGCGCTCATGCACGAGCGGCTGGCGCTGGCGGCCGCCCACCACTTTCCTATCGCGCACGCCCAGCTTCCGTTCCCCTTCGCGCCGCTTCGACAGCTCGTGCAATATCACGAAACGCGGATCGCGGATCAGGGGGTGCGTTGGCTTATCGAGCAGATCCGAGCGCAGGCGGATTCGACGACCGAACCGACCGACGGGTGAGTGGAGGTGCACCCGCGGTGACCTCCACGGCAGATACGATGGCCTCGCCCTTCACCGGTCGGAACTGCAGTCGGAGCACGCCGCCTTTCGCAGTCGCCGGGAAGGTCAGCCGCACCGCCGTCATCGGGGCGCCGGCAGCCTGGACCACGTCCAACGCACGCAAGGCGGTACGTTCACCGGCAAGAACGTCGAACACTCGCTCACCGGCCTTCAGCGTCGGCTCCACGAATGTCAGCGTGACCGAGTACCGCCCATCGGCAAGCGGCACGCGATAGCCGAACGACCCCTTGCGATACGTCGACGCGACAGCCGGATCCGGTGTCCCCGCGATCTTCGCGGGGATCGGCGGCTTGTTGAACCCGCCGGGTACATCAAGGGTCGCCGAAGTGCCTCCTTCGAAGAAGGCGTCGGAGCCGAAGCGACCGGACGAGGCCTTTGCAGCGACAAGCGCACCACTGTCGATCCGGATCGAACGCGTGACCTCCGGCGCGACGGACCAGGCGATCCGGTCCTCCACCGGGTTCTGCGAAAAGGCTCCGCGAGCGACAATGTCGTTCTCGCCGGCCTTCAGCTTGACGTCCCTCCAGACGCAGGTTCGTTGCGGACAGTCCGACAGCGTGCCAACGGGCACGCCGTTGAGGAATAGCTCGGTCCGGGGCGCATTACTGTACACCTTCACGTCGGTGACCGGGTACGCACGGTCGACATAGCGTCGTCCGGTAATGTGGACGGTAGGATTGGTGCTCCAGTTGGCCTTGTAGAAGTAGAACGGGTCCTTGCGGATGGCCCGGTCGTAGGTGACGAGCCCTTTGGTGTTCACATCCTCCGCGTCGCCCTCGTGACGCACGGTCGAGGCAAAATCGAAGCCGGCCCAGAGCCAGGTCGCGAACAGATAGGGCTTGGTCGCGAGGATGGCCCAATTGCGCTCATGAACGTAGCTTTCATATTCCTCCGGCTGGGTACGGCCGCGCGATTCTATGGGGCCGCCAAGCACGTCGTCGGTGTGCATCGAGATGGCGCCGCCCGCACCATATTCACTGATCGACAGCGGCTGTTCCGGGCGCTTGGCATGGAGGGCGTCCATGGCAGCGCCGACCAGGTCGGGCGTGCCGTAATACCAGCCGAAATACCGATTGGCCCCGGCAAGGTCAGCTTCGGGCGCCGTGATCGGAACGGTCACTCCGGGTGCGAAGACCTGCCCTTCGCAGCAATTCGCCATGGCCGTCGGCCGGCTCGGATCGGTCGCCTTCGCCATGCTGTTCAGTTCGCGAAGGATGGGCAGGGGATCGGGCGGCGCTGCACTGGGATCCACAAGGAAGCCGGGCAGCGAATTGCCGAAGTCCACCTCGTTGGCGATGCCCCAGGCGGCAACAGAGGCATGATTCTCGTTCTGCCGGATCATCTCGGTCAGCTGCTGCCTGACATTGGCGAGCAACCCCGGTGAGGCCTGTTGCGCAGTGCCGACGGTCCAGGCCGAGACCAGCGGGATCTCGTCCCAGAGGATCAGCCCCAACCGATCGGCTTCGTCATGGACCGGCTGCCCGTGCTGGTAGTGCGTGAGCCGTATGCTGTTGGCACCCATTTCGCGCAGGGTGGCGAGGTCGCTGGCGATATCAGCCGCCGTCACGGCCCAGCCCTTGCCCTCACGATCCTGGTGATAGCCGACTCCGCGCAACGGGTACGATTTGCCGTTCAGCAAGAACCCGCGGCCGGGATCGAAACGCATCTGGCGGATGCCGAACGGCTGGTCGAGACGATCGCGCACGCGTCCGTCCCGTCCTCGTATCTCGACGGACAGCCGGTAGAGGTACGGATTATCCACGCCTTGCCACAGGTGCGCCCGCGGGATGTTCAGCGTCGCAGTCGCGGCCGAGCCTGTCGCCGGTTGGAGTCGGATGTCCGTCGTCTGCTCGCCCGCCACCCGGCCTGAAGCCTCGATCAGTCGAGTGACGACGGTGAGCGCCTGGGCCTTGGCGGCATCGTTGCGGATTTTGGACGCCACGGTGATCCGCGCGGTGCCGTCCACGATGGCATCGGTCGTCGCGCGGATGCCAGGTCCGCCGGCATCCAGCATGTCCAGGTGGACAGGATCGGTCGCGACGAGGCGGACAGGGCGATAAAGCCCTCCGTGCACGAAGAAGTCGCCGGTGAGCGGCAGCACGTCGGCGGTGCTGGAGCCGAGTTCGGGCTTGCTGTTGTCGACGCGGACGGCGAGCACGTTCGGACCGTCAAGGCGCAGAGCGCGGGTCGCGTTCAGGCGGAAGCGCGAGAAGCCGCCCTTGTGCTCGCCCAGATTGACTCCGTTGAGCCACACGGTGGCAATCCGGCTGGCCGCGTCGAATTCCAGCCAGACCCGCTTGTCACGAAGCGCAGGCGAGCCCGCGAAGGATAGACGATACCAGCCGACCCCTTGCGTCTTGTTGATGATCGCGGGCGTGTTCACACGCTGAGGGGTGTCGGGCAGGTAATAGCCGACGCGGTTCCACGTGTGCGGCACGCTGACGTGCGCCCAATCGCGATCGTCGAACGTCGGGATCTCGGCACCACGCAGTGTGTCGTCCTGCTTGAATCGCCAGCCGTTCCCGAGCGCGATCTCGACACGCTCTCCGGCGGTCGCATGGGCTGCCGTCACGGTGGGCGTTATCCCTTGTCCGGCCAACGGGCCGGCGATCAACGCTCCCCCGAGTAGCATCGCTGTCTTCACCGGCTTTCTCCTGCCAATCGACGGTGTCGCTATGGTACGGCTTCGCAGCTGCCGAAAGCCTCGGCAACGCTCAGAATCGATCCAGGTCATTGGCGAACGTAACCTTGCCGCAATAGCCGAGACGGACATCGGCGTTCATGGCGCTCATGCCCTGTGCACCGGCTCCGGGCGCGACGAGATGCATCACCACGACCTGCTTGACACCCGCGCGCTCCGCAAGCTCGCCGACCTGGCGAGCGGTGAGGTGATGGTCGCTCAGGTGACGGGTAAGCGCCGCCAACGCCTCAGGGCTGATCGACGGCGTGTTCTTGCGGACGTTGGCGACCGTCGCGGCCACGTCGATCATCTCGCTGACGAGCAGGTCTGCGCCTCGGGCGAGACGCTCCACCGCGGCGCTCGGACCGGTGTCCCCTGTGTAGACGATCGAGCGGTCGGGAAGCTGGAAACGAAACGAAAGCGACTTGAAGCGCTGGTCCTGATCGCTTCCCGGTGCGAAGCTGTAATGGCTGTTCTGCGCGGCGAACACCGCCACGCCGGCCACGTCCGCGCGTGACCCGTCGGTGAGTTCGGTCACGCTCACCGTGTCTTCGAGTCTCGTGGTCGGCTCACCGGGAAGGCCGTAGCCGGCTTCCGCTGCCGGGCGCATCGACGCGAGTAGGCCGTCGACCAGCGCTCGGGTGCCGGGAGGGCCATAGATCGCGAGCCTGCCCGGCACGGCGGTCTGATAGCGCAGCCCCAGGACGGCCGCGAGACCACCGCTATGGTCGAAGTGCAGATGACTGAGCACCACCGCGCGGATACGCGGCAGCGGCACGCCCGCCTTGGCGAGTTGCTCCACCGCGCCGTCGCCGGCGTCGACCAGGATCGCGCCCGTGCTCGTCAACAGGAGGTTCGCCGGCTGCGACCGGTCCGCGCTGGCGATCGGTCCGCCCATGGTGCCGAGCGTGATCCAGGTCGAACCGCCCGCACGGGCCGGCTGCGCCGTCGCCGAAGCGGCCACGAGGGCCACAGCAATGGAGAGAGCTGTCCGGCGCACCGCCTCAGAACCGCACGTTCGCGCGAACGCCATAGGTTCGCGGCGGGCTGGTCACGACCGTCCCGACGCCACCGATGTTGAAGATCGGCGCGGCGGTGACGATGCGGTCGTTCTCGATGTTGCGGACGAAGCCGGTCAACGACCAGCGGTCGCCCTCCGGCCCCACGCTCACCTGCGCGTTGGTCTGCCAGGTGGACCCGACGACCTGATAGGGATCGTATTCGAAACCGACGACGCGGCGGGATTTGTATTGCGTGTCGCCTTGCGCGACCAGCTTGTAGGCGCCGAGCGGCACCGTCTGCTGCGCACCCAGGTTGAGGGTCCACTTCGGCGAATTGTAAGCTTGCCGGCCCGAGCAGTCGACGTTGCGGATCGCGGGATTGGTCGTACTGATTGCGGTCGGGCAGCCGACGTATGGCGGCGCGTTGCCGACCGGCACCGTGTAGACGAAGCTCTTGTAGCGCGTTTCGAGGTACTGGACCTGCGCGCTCAACAAGGTGGTCGGCGTGGCGAGGAACTGCGCTTCGGCCTCCACGCCCTTGTTGATCGACCGCCCAACGTTCTCGGTGAACTGGCCCTGGTTGCCGCGCAGGTCGATGCCGGTGTGGTTGACCTGCTGATTGCGGTACTTCCAGTAGAAGGCCTCCAGGTTGAGCTGGAGCCGGTTGCTGAACAGGCGGTTCTTGGAGCCGATCGTCCAGGCGTCGAGGTATTCGGGCTGGAACGTCTCCTTGCCGAAAGAAAGCGAGAAGCCGCCGGAGCGGTAGCCGGTTTCGTAGCTGGCATAAAGCAGCGAAGCAGGCGCGACGTCGAATTCAACCGCAGCGCGATAGGTGAATCGGTCGGGCGACTGGCTCTGGTTCACCGGCGTGTTAGCACGCGTGATGATCGCGCCGGTGCCCGGCAAGAACACCGGAGCGCCCCCGACGGCCGGAACCGGGAAAGGAAGCTCCGCGACCGTGTCGGTCACCGGGATGACGGGAGCGGCCGGGCAGGACGGAACGCCGTTGACGCGTGCGGTGCAGACCACGGTGACGACGTCGGCGACGCCGTCGAAACGCTTCTTGTCCTTGGTATAGCGCAGCCCCCCGACGAGCCGCAGGCTGTCGTTCAGATGCGCCGTCAGCCGGCCGAACCCGGCATAGGACGTGGTGTCGCTGGTAAAGTCCTGAATGGCCGTCAGCGCGTCCTGCGCGAAGGTGTAGTTCCCCTTCACCCGCTCGTCGAAGAAATATCCGCCGATGATGTAGTCGAAGATGCCGACCCGTTCGCCCGCGAACCGCGCCTCGACACTATACTGACTGTCGTCCTCCTGGATGAAGCCGATAAAGGCGGGAGTGGGAAAGCGGTTGTTCAGCTTGGAAAAGCGGGCAGCCGGAATGATCGTCAGCGTACCGGCACCGGTGCGATACTCGATCTCGGCGTTCACCCCGACGAACGTATTGTCCTGATAGACAATTGGATCGAGCGCGCCGAGTGTGCGGCCGGGCAGCCCAGCGAATAACGTCCGCCGATATGCGACCGACCGCGGATCGTAGAGGCTGGCCGAGACCGGCAGGCCGGACGGCGTGACAACGAACTGCCCGGCAACGGGATTGTAGGCGAAGGAGGTAGCATAGGCCGCGCCGACCCCGCGGCCGCCGTTGTGCGACCAGTCGCCACCCACGCGCACCGTCAGGTCAGGGGTAAGCCGCCCGAGCAACTGGACGCGGAACGCCTGCGTCTTCTCGTCCGACATGCCGTCCGAGAGATAGCCGTCACGATCGACCAGATTGCCGGACACCCGCAGCGCGCCGCGATCTCCGACAGGCAGATTGATCGCACCCTGCAGGTTCACCGCGTCGTAATTGCCATAGCTCGCCGTCGCGAAGC